>JABIFX010000201.1 GCA_018650445.1 Fidelibacterota bacterium | reverse complement strand
AGTTTAGAAGAAAGCGTTAGTAACTCTTGTTCCTTCTCGCGCCATTTGTCAAGTGAGTATACTGCAATATTCTCTTCTTCACCTCGTGTCACCACGAAGGTGTCCTCACTTGTCTCCGGTAACGCTTTGCGAAATTTCGCTGGAATATTCAATCGACCTTTTGCATCAATTGAATAACGAAATTCGCCTGTAAATGTGTTAGTTCCCATTTCCCGTTTCAGCTTTTTAGTAGTAGGGATAATTACCCACTATTAACCATAAGTTAGGGATGACAACCCACAAATCAAGAAAAAATGGTAAAATATTGTGATATAATTGATAGGGGAGAGTGGAGAAGCTAACCCTCACCGGGATGAATTATGCTTGAATAGATATGCATAAGTGTATAAATAACAGTACAATACACATTGCTATAAAGAGAAAGAATTTCTGGAAGGTGGAAGATTGTGGGTGAGCTGTGGGTTAAAAACCCATGTGTTTCCCCTAAATTAGGGTTCTAATTGCTAAAAACTGGGAAGCGAACTACAGTGTTGGATAGGTTTGTAGATGTCCACCCGTAGAATCTGCAGTAACCACAAGCCAGGAATTACTAAATGGTGATCCTGGTAATGTATCTCCATTTACTGAAAGCAGGGCAGCCTCACCGGGATATAACTTCAGCTCGGTTGAATCAGTAAGGAGAATGCCTAGAGATAAGCCTGGTTCCTGGAACAAGGTGTCTGATTGAAGTTGACCATCATTCCGGATGATAGAGAGAAAGTCAGTCGAAGTGACCGTCAAACTGTCTGAATTGGCCGAGAGGAGTGAATCTGAAATATTCATTGATTCCAGGCTCTCAGTAAGATTCATAGGGGGTAATAGCGAGGAAAGGACCTTGGATTCGGTAGGACTATCAGGTTGTAAAAGGCTTTTTCCAACGATAATGACGATAATCATTACAATAACAACACCTACCAGGCGGATCAGACTACTCTGAGAGCCCTTTTCCATCTCCAATAAATTTTGCGCTTCAGAAAGTGTTGCTCCACTCATATCTAGGGAAGCACTTGAATCTGAGGAAATATTGCCAGAGACACCCTGTTCACCGGTCAACTTGAGCTCATTTTCAAGACCACGTAAAATATCCTCAACTGGATAATCGATAGCCTGGGCATAGGCTTTCATAAATAATCGGACATAGGGTACTGGGAGAATATGATAATCACCCTGTTCAAGTGCCTGCAAGATGCGGACATTGATTTTTATATCCTCAGAGATTTCCTCCAGGATAAGTCCTTTTTTCAGGCGATGGTTTCTTAAGTCCTCATGAAATGCCACGATTGTTCCTCTTCGCTATGTGCTGATGAGTTTAAGTATTTTTCTACATAAATCAAGACCGCAGAAAGCGAGGGAGTGGCTTTTATGCATGATTGTCCTCAGAAAACGAGGAATTATTTATAAGATTATATAAGGGTGATGGCGTGCTGGTTGAGGAGCATGTTTAAATTCTCATTAAAATCTGAGACAGGCAATCCCACGACATTATAAAAACAGCCTTCTATCCGATCCACAAAGACGCTAGAGTAATCCTGTATACCATAGGCCCCGGCTTTGTCAAATGGGGCTCTGGATTTTATATAGTAGTTTATTTCTTTCTGGCTGAGTTGCTTGAAATGAACCTGTGTCAACACATGATGTACTTGACTGATACGACACGCCTTCAATTGGAAACTATAGGCAGTGATTACTTGATGATTTCTCCCTGAGAGCTGACTGAGCATTTTATAGGCAGATGCATCATCTTCTGGTTTTCCTAAAACTTCTTCACCGATGACAACAATGGTATCAGCACCTACCACAAGTGCATCTGGGTATTTATCGGAGATCTCTTTAGCCTTGAGAGAGGCGAGATCTGAAGCGTAGAGTGCTGGATCATGGCCGGCATAGGGTGGTTCATCCATTTCACTGGGAATAACCTTGAATGAATAACCAATCTGCGTCAGAAGATATTTTCTGCGGGGAGAGGCACTGGCCAGAATGAGTTGAGCTTCAGGCATTAAAGTGTGATGACAATCTTTTGTAAACTCTGAGCCGGCTCGCTGAAATCGTCACTATCTGCTTCGATGACCAGGATATAGACACCGTTGGCTAACTGATTCCCAAATCGATCTCGCCCATCCCATGGGAATGAGTTAAACCCCTGGTTCTGAAAACCATGTTCTTCCGATATTATTTTTCGACCTGCCAGAGTATAGATAGCATACTGCACGTCCGCTGGATGTGAGAGCATATAGGTAACATCCGTTTGATCCTGCATGGGGTTGGGGAAATTGAAAAGATCGTAAATTCGGAAGTCATTTGCGGCAAAAAACTCAAGTCGAACACTGGCTTCATTAGGGTTGTTTTGACTATCCCAGGCTTTGGCGGAAATAAGGTGCTCGCCAGGTGGAATCTCAGAAAGGAAGGCTGAGAGACGACCCAGGTCAGAATGATCCAAATCATATTCAAATAATTCAGTTACATCAAACGCATTTCCCCAGTCTTCATCGATGGCAAGTGTAATACCGTGTCCTGCGACTCCTGTCAGGTTAATGCCCTGCTCATCACTGATTTCTATTTCCAACGCATCATTGGCAGAAAAATGATCTCCATTGAGAAGTACCATGTTGTCAGAAATGAATAGAATCTCCGGACCTTCGTTATCAAGTGCGGTAGAATCCGTACCCATAAATCTCAGTGTGTCAATGTAAATGCTACCATCCAGTCCTGTTTCATCCCAGTACTGAACCCTCAAAATGCCACCAGTGCCGGAATATTTTATATCTTTTGGAAGTGTAAAACTCCCTGAGAAATCACGATCATCTACTGAAATTAAACCTCGAAAAATTCGCTTGCCAGGCAGGACATACGAAATACTACCGGTGGTATTGTTGTAACTATTGTAAAATGATCTGGTCACAGGAGTCGGTGTATCGAAAACTGTGACGGCCGCCCTGGCATCAGCTGCGAGAATGGTATCAGCAACTCCTGCGTAATTGACGGTACCCATAGCTTGGAAGACAGAGGGTGAAACAGAATCAATACGACCTTTCCTAACCGGAGAAGCCAAACGTAGGGCTGGATCAGATAACAAGATGTATTTCTCATTATTTGGATCAGATCCTGCAGTAATATTTTTTGCCATCATGACAGCATCTCCCACCGTCAACGGTCTGCCTGAATCAAGTTCAGGAAATAGAAAATCAAAAAAGTCGGAAAGCAGAATCTCATTAAATACCGCATAGGTCTTGCGTGTTGTGGATAAAATTCCAACTGCTCCATTACTCTCCATGAGCATGAGCTCTTCAGGCACACAGGATGAGTTTACATCATCATATTTGGCCCAGTCGCAGGTCCCAGCCACCCAGAAGGGGAGGCGCATGCCTGTCTTGACCAAACCAAGATCTGAGGCAGTAAATACTTCTTCCTGGGCCCACACCGTCGGGGAACCATGACCCAAATAATTCACCATCAGCGTCCCATTATACAACTGTTGAAGAAAGGCATCACGGGCTTTAGGCTTTTTGATATAGGGTGAGTTGGGATCTTGTACTTCCGGATACTCCGTGAGATAAACTTTATTTACATGCATGCTAAAGGGTAAAAGGTTGGCCAATCCCTCTGTATCCCTGATATGTTCATACTCTACTCTTGAGCGACTTGGCCGTAGTGGGTCATCTGCAACCAGGGTAACCGAATTACGCCAGATTCCTGGCTCCGGGGTCAGCTCATAGCTGATAATTTTATCTATCATGATCTTAAGTTGATCAGTCGTCTGCGCCGGCAATCTACCAATGGCAATATCTGGCAAGCGATCCCATTCTCCAGATGCGATGTGAGTATATCGATCATCTGTGGGATAGGAACTCACATCTGTGCTACCATCTTTTTGAAAAGTGGGTATGATCATCTTGCTCTGACCAGTAATATTCCGGTAATCATAATCAGTGTCACCGAGAAAAAGGACATACCTAAGTTGGGGGGAAGCCCAGTTAAAATATACATAATGCAAAAAATGTTTGATGGCAGCGGGATCCTGAGTTCCGGATGAAAACTCGTTATAGATATCCTCAATAAAGACAATTTCAACATCAAGCTGCTCATCAATAGGAACTTGTTGTTCACGTAAGGTTTTCACTCTTTGGGCTTCTTCCTCAAATACTGATGGTGTGATAATGAGGTAATCAGCCTGCATACCGGCGTGGCGTAGCTTCGGTTGACCCAGATTCGGGGCTTCAGTAAGTACAACTTGTTCAGGTTGGTCATCGGTAAATCCAATCACTTCGCGTAAACCATTCTCAGCCGTCGTGAATTGATTATTAGATATTTGCCATTCCTGGACAGCTGTTGGATCCGAGACATCCCATAAATGAAATGAGGGGGTGGTATCGTGGAAGATCATATTATTCACCCCGCCTGGAATATCGATGGTCCCAAATATGTAATCAGAAGAGGGTGCAAGTTGCCTGTCATATATCAATCTCAGGCTATCGAGATATATAATGGAGGCGTTGGAATTACTTCTGTATCCAATGCTCAGCGTATTTGATCCATCACGCAACATGTTTTCACCAGCGGTGCCACTGAGAACGATCTGTTTGTAAGATCCAGTAGTAGTGCTCACGGTAAAAGGCACACCATTCAACTCAACATCCAGGATATGCTGGAAACTTGCTGCGTCATAATCAATGACCATCAATGCGTTAAACTTTATTTCAGAGCCAAAATCGAGATAATTGTCAGTGAAGTTGAGAGTGAATTGGTCGGATGTCCCTGTTAGTTTTTCTCCAACCCAGGTCACGCCTGAATGGAGTTGGTTGTGTAGCTCAGATTCATGGTAAATACGTTTCTCATACGAGGTGATAGTGTTTGTTGCAGTCAGGGATGATGCTTGCAGTAAACTGACATTGTTGGCAGTCTGAGTATCCTGAACTGGGATGCACAACCAATAATAGCGCTGATTACCATATAGATGAGTGAAACTATTGCTTTTAAAATTGCCATTCAGGGGTTGGGCAAAAAAGAGGATCTCATCATCTCCACTCAACACGCCATCTTCGAGTCCCTGAGTTTTCATGCTGATGGCTTTCAGATTCTCTGGATTTGGTTCAGTATTACTCAGCGCAAAGGGGAGTGACTGACCTTCATAGAAGGGGGCAAATACTTGCCAGCTTAATGGATTAGAATCAGGTATTGTTCCTGGAAAAGAGTTCGCATTAATTCGCTGAATACCCATCTCACTGATTGGCAATCGATACCACTGACCTGTTGGTAGGCTATTGACAATACGCTTTAAACTTTTTGGGCTAATTTTGGCCCAGTTTGATGCCATTAAGGAATTCAGGTAGGTAGAAATTAATTCAGTATCTTGCCGATGGCCCTTGTTGAGATTTTCCGAGAAGGTCAGACGGAAAGTCATGTTTTCCAGGCGTTGACCTGGCTCTGCATAGGGCATGATCAGGATTCTTGCCGTATTGAAAGCACGAAAGTCTTCGGCGGGGATGACGTCTATAATTTGTGAAGACTGTACAATTGGCAGCTCCATATCTTCATGGAGTACATTGCTTCTAATCTGACGGGAAAGCCGATGATCCTGACTGGAATGGGCATATAGAATCTCAACCTCAGGAAGCGATCGATCTGGTGGTAATAGAATGGGGATAGTAAAAACAGGAAATATCTTCGCTTGCTCAGGATCATATGAAAAATTGGCATCAGCCCAGCGGGGAAGCTGGATACTTTCTCCGCCAATCTTGTATTCATATAACTCAGGGGAATCAATCGCTATTTCGATGGTCATACTTTGTGGCTGCTCATCTAAAACAGTGATGTCCATAGCTGCGAGAGAGGTGGCGAGTATGATGAATGCAAATAGTTTATTCATGAATTCCTAAACGTAAATCCCTGCGGATTGTTCCTCAGTCATATTTGGTAATAATAATTGAAATGTCCCTTCCACAAAGGGAAATGATCTAATCAGAGAATTAAAAATTTATGAATAATCTTCTAGAGCGATTGAACCAGTGATGCTCCAATGAATATTTCAACTCGGCGATTGATTTCTCGTCCTGCCTGGGTGGTGTTGTCGCCAATGGGTTGAAATTCCCCAAATCCCCCGATAGCAAAAATGGAAGCTGGCAGGTCGGTACGCTCTTGGAGCTGAATCATGATTGACTGAGCTCGGGCTGCGCTTAATTCCCAATTGTCACGATAGAGTGCATTTCTGGTCAGGGGCATATTATCCGTATGACCTTCGATTCGAATTTCTACCAGCCATCGCAGACCTGATGATTCCAGCTCTCTCAAGAAGGATGCATGTTCGGTGTCGAGAAGGTGGAAGATATGCAGGTTTCGGATGGAGGTTGAAACGGCATCTAACTGGTAGATATGAGTATTCCGGGGCTGGGCAGAAGCAACCTCAAAAAGTCTCGGGTCGTCCAGTGTGATTTGTACACCTTTTGAGTTGCGAGAAACTGAAATTTCTTCAATACCGGCAGTATTCATGACCTCTTGAACCTCTGTGGCTGCCTCATCGAGTCGATCATTCACCCAGGCATGTACTTTATTGATCTGGCCGGCCCGAACTGAGATCATCATGATAAAGAAACAGATTAACAATGTGACAGTATCACCGTATGAGAGCACCCAGCTGGAGCGGGCATTGCCGGCAACTTTAGCTATTCGTTCTGATCGATTAGCCATTATCGATCTCAATCAGTTGAATATCTAAATAAATTTCAACACGTCGGTTTTCATCATAATTGCTTTCATCCACGAGAGGGTGAAAGGGACCGTATCCAGAAATAGAGAAATAAGATTCAGGAATAGTCGTCTCCTTGAGCAGGTACTGGGCTACCTGGTGTGCCCTGGCTGTTGATAAATCCCAGTTGTCCCTGAACCGAGAAGATCGTCCCAGGGGTACTGCATCAGAGTGTCCTTCGATGCGAACATTAATTCTAACAGCCTTTCCTGTGGCCTCCAATTTTGCAAAAATATCTTTGTTGCGTATAGGGATTTTTTCCAGCTCCAAACCGCCGATGATCTGGGCAACAGTTCTTAGATAAAATATGAAATTGATAACGATTTGATCTTCACCAGATTGAAAAAAAGTTTGATCACCGATCTCAGAAGGAATGAGGAGTTTGATACCTTTAGGACCGGCATGTTCGACATATAACCAATCCAACTGGCGGACCTGTTTCTCATTCAAGACCTTGGCATAAATGACATCTTTCATCTGGTCGGCAAATTTAAAGGTGGTGTTGGCATCCTGCTCGGCTTTGATAATTAGCAGTAGAAAGAAGGCCAGTAAACCAGTCAGGAGATCACTATAAGTGACCTTCCAGGAGTTGGATGCCCGTTCAGCGATTAATGAGATGTCAGGCATATGAAATTAGTCGGTAGTTTGTCTTGCTGCCTTCCGTGTATCCTTGTCAACAAAAGTAAGCAGCTTTTCACGCATGATAAGTGGATGTTCTTTGGAGTGGATACTTAGAATTCCAGCTTTGATAATGTTAAGACCATGAACTTCTGCATCAGAACGTGCTTTCAGCTTACCGGCTATAGGAATAAAAAGCAGATTGGCCAATAGCACACCATAAAAGGTCGTGACAAGAGCGATACCCATACCCTGCAACAGTGCGGACATAGAATCCTGAGCACCGGTAGCATAGCTGTCTACTGTAGAGGTGGCTGCCTGACGGGTCATCATGAGGATTAAACCCATCACGGTTCCAAGCAGACCAAATGCAGGGGCATAGGAACCCATGTTATAGAAGATTTCCTGTCCATTTGTGTGCCGATCAATCATGGAGTTGAGCTCATTGTTGAGAAAATTTTCAAGTTTTTTAGGGTCCCTCTCGAGAATTGCATTCTCAAGACCCATTTGGAGATAGTGATTATCTATCCCCTCCAAAAAAGTTTCCAGAGAAGGTAGACCTTTTTTCCTGGCTTGTTCAGAATATGTAGCCAGTTCGTCAATGACTTCCATATGATTGAATGCCGTTCCATTGGAAAATGCCTGGAGAGAAACCTTGAGCATGCCGACGACATTCTTGAAGGGATAGTTCACAAGAGTTGCTGCGAAAGTTCCACCCAAAACAATTGCCAGACCCCGTAGATTGAAGAATGTATCTGGAGGTGTAAAAGTTCCAGGTTCTGACATTCCATAAAAGACCAGGAACAGGCCGAAGATTAATCCAATTATGGTTGCAATATCCATAGTTTCCTCTTGGTATTGATTCTACAATTCGTGAAGCAAATTACTCTGAATATAAAGTTTTTGCCCAGCCCGTTAATGTCTTTATTTGACTATCACTCAAACTTGCACCAGGGTGTAATAGCAGATAAGGTAGAATGGGCATCTCACCCTCTTCTAAAACTTCCAATATCTCATCGGCTATATCTGTACTATCAAACGCATCCAAATCTGAAAACTCTGAAAAATTCAGATGCTTTCTACCTTCAACAACGTCTCGTGTTATCAGGAATGAACCTGGGGCTATGCGGCTATACCAGGGCCATTCAGTTTCATTTGAATGACAATCATAGCACGAGGTTTTAAGTATTAATTTTATATCTGAGGGTGCCGAAGCATCCTGAATAATCGGTGGGTTTATCTGATTAAGGGGAACGAGCTGCAAGACGATGAACAATCCGACAATAACGATCAGCACTATTTTTGTTCGAGTCACAAAAACCTCCTTTTAAACCAATTACGACAACATAATTAATGAGGAGGAAATATAAAGTCTTATTTGGGTGAGAATCGGCGCGGAGGCTCTGCTGATAAATAAAAAACGGGAAGCATGCTTCCCGTTTTTTGAAACAATATTTTACTCAAATATTAGAGCATTCGAAGACGGTTATCCATGACATCAGCGTTTTCCCGGAGTGATAATAAATAATTGCTCCAGACTTCATTCTGACGTGTTTTGGTCAGGTTATCATACAGGCCATCGTATTGAGTGGCAAAATCATCTTCACTAAAGTCTGAGCGTGCATTTAATCTTACGACAATAGCACCTCGAGGTGTGTCGAAAATGGGTGAAATTGAACCAGACTCAGCATTTTCCAGAAAACCGAAAATCTCATGGAGGCGACCCAGGCCTTTGAGACTGGCATTGCCCTTGGCGCCTTCAATTCTATCGTAAGTAAGACCATCACGATCATCCAATTTCATGCTGCTCCAATCATTCTCAGCATCCAGATGAGTGAGTAGGGCAGACGCTGCATCATTTGCAAGGGATTGTTTTATCTCATTCATCAGTTTGCGTTTGATACTGACCTTCGCCTGATCATATGGTCTAGGACCGGCTGGGTTGATTTCTGAGAGCATGAAGATTGCGAAATGAGTTTCATTCTGCATCACGTTACTATGAGCACCGACTTCCGAGAGGTAGGCAAAACGGACGGCTGATTGAAAAGATCCAACACCAGCTACGAACGTGTCTTTGTGTCTCAGCTTATTGCTGGTATTAGTTGACATTCCAAGTGAGTCAACTGCTTTTTCAAACCCGAGTTCATCGGCAAAAAATTCAAGATTTTTCAATTCTCTTCTAATCTGATCGCGAGTGGTTTCGCTGGGACGAATTTCTATCAAAATATGGCGAGCTTCAACTTCGGGCTGACCGTCCACTTCTCTGGTAGACTCAACTTTGATGAGGTGAAAACCAAACTGAGTTAATACAGGACCCACAACTTCACCTACAGGTGCAGCAAAGGCTGCCTCTTCAAAAGGTTGAGCCATTTTACCTTTTCCGAACCAACCAAGGAATCCACCATTTGGAGCAGAAGGACCTTCGGATTGAATTTGAGCAGTAGTTTCAAAGGAAGCTCCTGCAATAATTTCAGCCTGGATATCTTTGATAAGATTCAAGGCTCTGGTAGTATCTGATGGGGTTGCCTTGATTTCAGTTGAAATCACCTGGAGCGCACGGGTTTCTTCTTGCTGGTAATCTTCAATATTCAGGTCATAAAAATTTTGGATCTCAGCTTCTGAGATTTCTGCCTCATCATCTTTCCAGAGGGAGGATTTTACAAAGAGATAGTCCAAATCATAAGAGATGTTGTTTTTCATATACTCTGTACGGACTTCAGCTTCTGATACCTGAGTAGTGGAGAGTACTTTTTGCTGCAATTTTTCAACGGGAACTATGGAAGCAACCTGCTGTTTCATAGCCGTCCAAAAACTTGCTGCCTGAGGGGAATTTACGGCCTCCTGATAGGCGTTATAATCAAATTCACCTTCTTCAGAAACAAAATATTGACGAACACTGGGGTGGATATTTTCAGAGAAATAATATTTGAGCTCATCGCTAGAAACAGTAATATCCTGATTCTCAATCTCTTGCTGAATAAGAATTTGAGTCACCATGGTTTCCCAAACTTGATCAGTCAATTGGGCCATCTGCTGTTCAGTTGGTTCGCTTCCATTACGCTCTCTATAGTTTTCTCGCTCGTTTTGAAGAGAACGCATAAAAACTTCTCTGGTAAGCTCCTGCCCGTTGACCGTAGTAAAGGCATTGGGTTGATTGCCACTGAGCAGATCCGTGATATCAGCACCTCCAACCAAACCACCGACAGACATGGTAAGTACGAAGACAATAACCAGAAATATCATGATCCCAGCCATGTTGTCCCGCATTTTATTCATCACACCCATTTTGTTATTCCTCCTGCGCTACTCATAGCGTATAAAAATTTTGGATTTAAAAAAAGCCGCCCAATATAGTTTGACACACATGGGGTTGCAAGGGTGGCTGGCATTGAATTAGAGAAGTAATGAATTCAATTTCAGTCCATGGAGAATCTATCAGTCAGGACATTAAAAAGATGCGCCCAATGCAACTAGAATTCATTGATCACAAACAGCCGATAATAAATCAAAACATCATGTACACGACATATAGGACAATATTAATCGTATTAATTCAGATTGTAAATATATTGCTCACATGATAGATCAAATGTTTAGATTCAATCGATCTCGTAACACCATGTTATTTATTAGCATATTTATGCTCATCATATCCTGCCAAGGAGATTCAATGCACGAATCCCACCCCCATACAAATCGACTTGTAAAATCGTCAAGTCCCTATTTACTACAGCACGCTCATAACCCGGTTGATTGGTATCCCTGGGGTGAGGAAGCATTTGAAAAAGCACGTCTCGAAGACAAGCCAATCTTTCTGTCGATTGGCTATTCGACTTGTCACTGGTGCCATGTGATGGCTCATGAATCTTTCGAGGATGAGGCTGTGGCAAAACTGATGAATGAGAATTATATCTGTATTAAGGTGGACCGTGAGGAACGCCCGGATATCGATCAAGTGTATATGGCCGCTGCCACGTCGTTGATCGGGCGAGGTGGTTGGCCCCTCACCATTGTGATGAGCCCGGATAAGCGACCCTTCTTTGCTGGAACCTATTTCCCTAAAGTATCGGCGCCGGGAAGAGTAGGGATGCTGGATTTACTGCCCAGGATTACAGAGGCCTGGAAAACCCAGAGAGAAGAAATTGAAGGTGCCGCTGATCAAATAATTAATGCACTCCAGCAAAAAAGCCCAGGACAAGCAGGTGAATTATTAACTGGTGAAGCTCTGGTCAAGGCCAGATCCGATTTCAAACGAAATTATGATTCCTCCAATGGTGGGTTTGGTTCCGCCCCAAAATTCCCATCTCCCCATAATCTGGTGTTTTTACTCAGGGAAGGTTACCGAACAGGTGATTCGACGATTTCGAATATGGCACTCCACAGTCTCAAACAGATGAGGCTGGGGGGCATCTTCGATCATATCGGATTTGGTTTTCATCGATATAGTACAGATGCAAATTGGCATGTCCCTCATTTCGAAAAGATGCTTTATGATCAGGTTAACCTCATGCTAGCCTACACTGAAGGTTGGGAAGTGAGCCGTGATCCACTATTCCTCCAGACTGTGGAAGAGATTTTTGTGTATCTCTCAGACAAACTAAAGTCTCCCTCGGGAGCCTATTACTCAGCTGAAGATGCAGATAGTGAAGGTGAGGAAGGTAAGTTCTATGTCTGGTCATGGGAGGAACTTCAAAGAGTGATGGATGAGGAGGAACTGGTTACCTTTGCACCCATTTTTGGTCTCAGGAATGGAGGTAATTTCGATGATGAAGTCAGCCGGCGACCATCGGGAAAGAATATTTTTGACATTGATTCCGATTCAGAGTATGAACATCTCGTAAATAGCCCGGGCTGGGCTGAATTGCGTAAAAAATTGTATCAGCTACGAGAGGATAGAATTCATCCAGGCCTGGACAATAAAATTCTGGCAGACTGGAACGGATTGGCACTTTCAGCGCTTTCCCGTGCGGCCTCTGTCACCGGGGAACAACGTTATCGTCAAGCGGCATCTGACCTGGCTACCTATCTCAGAGATGAAATAATCCAGGGGGATGACCAACTATTACATATGCCAGCATCCCACGAGGATAAAATTGAAGGATTTCTTGATGATTATAGCTTTATCATTCAGGGATTCAGAAACTTCTACGAAACCACTTTTGAAGCCGAATATCTAAAATTGGCTATCCGATTGCAGAAAACTCAGCTCACTAAATTCTGGGATGAAGAAGGTGGTGGATTTTTCTTTACTGAAGTCGGTGATAGTGATTTGTTTATGCGCCAGAAGGAAATTTATGATGGAGCTATTCCCTCAGGGAATTCTGTGGCAGCTGAAAATTTGTACTACCTGGGACGTCTCGCTGAGAAACCAGAATGGGAGCTGCTATCCAGAAAGATCGGGGAGACCTTTTCTGAGCAGGTTAATCGAGCCCCACGTGGATTTTCGGCGCTTCTTCAGAGTACACAGGCCCATGTGAATGGTACACGGGAAATCGTTATTGCAGGTGACCTCAAGGATCTTGCTGACGCTCGTGCTGTTCTCCGAAAGTATTATGATCCCTTTAAACTGACGCTATACCGGCCCAATCAAAACTTTGATCTCATTGAGGATATATCAGGATTTTTGTCCTATCAAAAAGCTATTGATGGAGGACTAACCGTTTATATTTGTGAGGATTATGCCTGTCAATTTCCTGCAACTGATTTACCATCTCTGGAGAGAACCCTCCAGGAAACGGTTCGTGATTAATCGATGAATGCCTCCCCATGTAATTCCTGCTCTGCGATAATTCTTGCTGGTGGTAGTGCCAAGCGAATGGGAAAAGATAAACGCTTTCTAAAAGTGGGTAATGAACAACTGCTGGATCGACAGGTTCGGATCTTAAAGAATTATTTCGAGGATGTCATCATCTCAGCCAATGATCCTGAAAAACTAGCCTATCTCAATGTACCAGTGGTGAAAGATGAACACGAGGGACGGGGTCCGCTGGAAGGTCTAACTTCTGTCCTTCATGCTTCACGAACCGAGTATAATTTTGTAGTGGCAGTAGATATTCCCACTATTGACATGAGTCTGGTGGAGAAAATGCGATCCCACCTGGATCATGTATTGGCTGTCATACCAACCTGCATTGATGGGCGACAAGAACCACTGTTCGCTTTTTATAGTAAGAACTGCATTCCCATCTTCAGGTCAGCGATGGATGAGGGAGAATATGCCATCCATCGAGCCATAAAACGATGCCCTGTTTATTTCTTCCCTATGAAAGATGAGACGCCTCTGAAAAATCTAAATCGCGAAGAGGACTACGAATCTTATCTCGGGACGCAATAATAAACCCCAGATAAATTATCCCGTGATGCTGATATATCTTTAATTTCAGCCCGCACAAGTAGAATACCCACATAGGCTTCCACCAATTTTAAATCATCCAGTAGGGTTCGGGCGGTATTTTCATCCACTATTTCACCTT
Organism: Fidelibacterota bacterium; assembly: GCA_018650445.1. Classification (GTDB taxonomy): domain Bacteria; phylum Fidelibacterota; class UBA8477; order UBA8477; family JABMPR01; genus JABMPR01. Next base: position 11,252 of record JABIFX010000201.1, on the reverse strand, counting down.
GATTGAAGTTTTAAAATTTCTTAGAATGTAGACAAACAATAGTCAGTTGGGTAGACCATGTTCAATTCAGGAGTGCAAACCACGACCTCCCGCATTGGATTTGTCTCACAATTAAAATTAATTAAACTGTTCCCCGAGCGCTAGCAGGAAGGTAGTTTCTTACATGAAAGCCAAAATCACCAGGATAAAAAACTTTCGTAAAAATTCTCTGATTCAGGGATTTTTTCTGGTCAGAGAAAAACATCTTAGGAGTACCCGCACAAATCATCCCTATTTACAGCTCGATTTGCAGGACAGCACCGGTACAATCGAGGCAAAGGTATGGGAAAACGTACCGGCTTTTGAAAAATCATTTGATGTAGGAGATGCAGTGGTGGTAAAGGGCAGGGTGAGCCTTTACCGGGAGCAGCTACAGCTGGAAGTTGATGATATTGGCAAAGCCTCGCCTGAGAAGCATGCTGAGTATGGGTTTGATCTATCCAAGTTGATCCCCAGCACGAAGCATAATGTGAACCAGATGTGGCGTGAATTGGCCAAAATTATCAAGGACATGCAGAATACCCATCTCAAATCTTTGATTAGCAGCATATATAAAGAAAATGCAGATGTCATCAAGCAGCATCCGGCCTCGATGAAATTGCACCACGCCTGGCTGGGTGGTTTCCTTGAGCACGTTTTATCCATGGCCAAGCTGGGTGTCCACCTGGGGAAACACTATGATGTCGACGAAGATTTACTCCTGGCAGGAATACTTTTGCATGATATTGGTAAAATAATTGAACTGAATCCAGCTCAACAGCCGGGCTACACTGATGAGGGTCAGCTTTTAGGACATATCGTCCTGGGTCGAGATCTTGCTAGGGATGCCATGTCACAAATTGATGATTTCCCGAAGGAGCTTCAACTCAAGGTTGAGCACATGATTCTCTCTCATCAGGGTAAATATGAATGGCAGTCTCCCAAGCGTCCAAAATTTAAAGAAGCACTGCTGCTACACCACATAGATGAATTAGATGCCCGTATGAATATGATGGAAGAGGTTTTGGAAAAAGACGGGGCGTCAGGTGTCTGGACCAATCGATTTAACTATTTCCGTATCCCTCTATTAAAGGGCGAACTAGAGGATACTGAGGACATTTAAGTAATTCATGGAATTTTCACTGCTAGAATATCGACGAATTGCTCTCATGTCTCTCTGGATAGGTCTCATAGTTACAGTCGGGATGGTTTTCGCGCTCATTCCAAATGTCGAGTTAATTATTCTGTCAGCCTTTCTTGGGGGGGTGGCTCTTGGACCCAGACGCGGATTTATTGTTGCCCTCGTTGGGGAAGCCATTTTTTCAGCTTTAAATCCCATCGGCTCTGGACTAGGTTTTCCAATTCTATATGTTTTTCAGATCACCAGCGTGGGTTTTAGTGGACTGATTGGCGGAATTTTATCCCGGTTTTTAACGCTTCAGAATAACTACATGATAATTACCATTACGCTCGGTTTGGTTGGTTTTCTGTTGACCTTGATTTACGATGCACTTACGGCATTGAGTTTTCCAATCAGTTCAGGGATGACGGAAGGGACCATATGGGCAACCCTCAGCACTGGGTTAATATTTTTTGTCCTCCACCTCGTTTCAAACACCGCTTTATTTGGTCTTTTTGGTCCTGGTCTAGTACAGTTGGTTCATCGTCAGCTTGAGATGCACGGGTTGATGAGGGGGCAGCATGCGAGTTAGAATCATGCTCATACTTCTGGCTTTTTTATACTTCCCATTGATCTCATTTGCACAATTGGATCAATTCGCCAGGGTGGGTAATGACTATCCTGATTTCGGTGCTGTCAGTGGGACCTGGGGACATCTTCAATTCTATCGTCCTTTTGGTATGAAGGGCATCGTGGTAAATGATTGGCGAGATTTGACTGCAATATCCTCCCTGAGTGGAGAACCTTTCAACACAGATCGTCAGGGTTGGATACCTCATGACCCTGGAGCCAGCCTCTGGCAGCAAATGCATCCTGAACTCACAGCACCAGCAGATACGCTAGCTCCATCAACCCTGGTTAATTACAGACAAGGGGATGGTATTTTTAAAGATTTTACGCTCTGGTACCACAATAGTCTGGATACTGAAACTCGATATGGCTGGACTTCGAAACTGAGATCACACCCGCGTATATTGGATGCTACGGTTTATGACGAGCAAAGGCATCGATTTCAAGCTAACACTGCCAGGTCTGGTCATTATTTCCAGATCGAGGCTGGGTATGATCACAAGGTAAATCCGCTGTATATGTTGGATCAGGATAGCCTGTTTGCCTGGTATTACAATGATGATCCCCAGATACATACAAATCGGTGGGATGGAAGCTTTGAATGGAATAACCTTGATTCCAATTCACTGGGAACCGAGCTGTTTGCATGGGTGCAGGGAGGCCTGTGGAAATGGTCTGGAGGGGCGAGAAAAACACTTAGCCAAATGGCATATTTGAGCCATCGATTCGATCTGTTTGGTCTTGAATCAGTGGGTATGAAAATGGGTTATGTCTCCAAACATTATGGTGGTAATAAACGTGCATACCAATTTTCGGAGTTCACCTTGCCGTACTGGTCCGGTGATCATTATGCCCTGAAAATGGGTTTGAGCATTATTGGGAAATCACATTTTTCTCCAAAAATCGATGCTCAATACGGAATAGGACCATTGCTCGTCAAGTATCAAACCCATCAACTTATTGAGGAAAAAATTTGGGATTCAAAATTATCTGTTGGCACTATTCAAGAACTGACTGCTGGACTTAACTTCCGTCAGATCAACCTTTCGGTAAGTTCCTGGAGCGGTGAAGACGAAGGATATGGCATCTCTGGCTATTCTGGTGAAGGACGGATCAGGTTCCCCTGGCAAATGTCAGCTATGTTCGGAGGAGCCAGCATGGATATGACTTATGATTGGATATTCTCAAAAAAATATATCAATTGGGAAGTGAATCAGGAGCTCAGTCTGTTTAAGGAAGCCCTGCATGCTGAATTGAAAGTCTGGGGTAAACATTGGTTAGATACACAACCCGGAATACTGGACTCAGAGAATTTTCAGACCTCTTATTCAGGCTATCCAGGGGAGGAATTGCTGCATCTTCTGAATTACACCATTTCAGGTCAGGTAAGTACTGTCATTGTTAGCTTTACTGACCAAAATATTCTCCAGGATCAGCTATGGTCGCAATATGGAACTCCCTCCTGGAACTCTGAGTATTCAATTATGGCCAATCAGATCCCCAATTCTCGTTTTCGCTATCTGTCAATTATTTGGACCTTTGACAACTAACCTTTTCTGCCTTCTTAACCTTTTGCTATTCACATGCATCTAAACCCTCAGCGATGACTAAGAATCCTGATATTGTGTTATTTGAAAAGGTTCAAAGCCGTGACTCCAGGGCTTTTGATCAACTTATGCGTGAATATTCACCTGAGTTGTACAGCTTCATTTTGCGTATTGTATCCAATGCAGAGGATGCCCAGGATATCTTGCAGGATACCTTTGTGCGAGTATGGGAAAAGAGTCATCAATTCAAAGGAAAATCAAGTGTAAAAACCTGGATATTCAGAATTGCTATCAATCTCTCATATACGCACCTGAAGAAGAGAAAACGCTGGGGCTTATCCATTCTGGATGAAGTGAGGGCGCTCATATCCGGATCCGATCCAGTTCGCGATACAGAGCATAAGTTTAATACTGATCTTTTGGAAAATAGCCTGGCTTATTTAACCCCCAGACAACAGGCAGTTGTGGTCGCACGGATATATCAGGATCTGCCTTTTGCGCAGATTTCAGCGGCGTTGGGCTGTTCTGAAAACGCGGCGAAGGTGCATTTTCATGAAGGCAAAAAAAGAATTGAGTCATATATAAAAAAGCAGGTGAGCTAAGATGGATAAAACAGAGAAATTTATCAGAGACGAACTCTCAAATGATGAAGAAGAAATCCAATTTGATATGGATACTATCATTGTTGGCACCCATTCCCGCATCAAGAAAAGAGCCAGTCGACGAAAAGCATTATATTCGAGTCCCATTGCCATCCTTCTGGTCATGATGGGGGTGATGCTATTTCCAGGGAATGATGAAAGCTCGACTATACCTGGCGATGAATTGTTTATAGCAGGCTGGGAGTATTCCTGGACTGAAACCGAGAATCTGGATATAGAGGATACTGAAGAGGGTGTTTTTTATAATCAGACCGTGGATTATTTAATTGATGATAATTATTTCACATATTCAGAAGATGCTGAAGTATTTCTGGATGAAAGTGATCTTGAAGCCCTCATGGGCTATTTAAAGGAGGCATAATATGCGAACAAAGCTTCTACTATTAACACTTATCCTGATTGGGACCACACTGGGGCAGCCGCCGCCAATGGAAGGCCGCAGGAATAGTAAAAATATGGATGCTATTCGAATCTGGAAGTTGACAGAGGTTCTAGAGTTAAGTGAAGAACAGGTGGTTACTTTTCTTCCTCTGGTTCAAATCCATGAACGCCAACTAAAGAAAATCCAGACTGAGATTATCGCCCTTGCCAAGGAAGGTCACGCGCTCAAGGAGAAGGGCGAAGTATCGCAGAAACAGGTTGACAAATTCATAGAGAAATATGCTGATAAACAGAACAGCGTTCATGAAATTAAAAATGAATTCATCAAATCCCTACCAAAGTATTTAACTCCTGAACAACAACTTATTTATCTTGGTTTTGAGACCCGTTTCAGAAGTGATCTGCGGCAGTATATGAAAAATGAACGACGTGATAGAAAATCACCGAAAGAGCGCACAGAAAAACGTCAATAATAATCAGTTGGAGGCATAACTATGAAAAAGTATACAATCATCTCTATGGGGTTGATCTTCCTGGGAATCATTATATCCTGTGGAGTATCTGAAAGTAATAATGAGGTTACCGATATTGAATCCGCAATTCTTAAAGTAATTGCCGCAGATGATAGCACCTATGGGATAGAAGGTCTGGGTGATATTGAAGATGAAGATTACTCACTGGGAAAGGTTCCAGAAACCTATCTAGGTACTGCGGTGCCAACCCAATCTATGAGAGATTCTAACTATGTCTGGAGATTCGGCCGCAGAGGTATGGAGGTGGAGCGAGTTGTCACGGTGGAAGTTGAGGATGATAGCTCTGCTGTAGCCCTCATTAGCCATGACATCACGGGCACATTTCATGTGAAGCAATTTGAGAGGGTTTGGACTACTGATGGCCAGTGGGAAAAAGGTGATTCAGTGAGATTCAGTGAGAAGCCAATTGATATGACAACCAATCGTCGTGTTGCTTTCAGAAAACGATTGAATAGAGAGGGTGAGGAACGATGGTTTCCCGTAGCAATGACCCTGCAAAGCGGTCACTCAGGAGGAAATCTGGATATTGAAGCACTCGAATGGGTCGCCGAAGACTCCACCCTGGTTTTGACTGATTTTGATACGATCCTTTATAATCGCAACCACCCACTTCTCCTTTCCCAAATGGGTGTCAATCACATGAATGTTGTGCTGAGTAATGATGTTGAGGGAGAGGCAGAAAAGGTGACGGGTCGATTAGGGTACCATCCTCGTCTTAGCAGGCCTGATTCCAGATCACGGTTTCATTTTCATTATAATGAAACTCTAGACACTGGTGATAAAGTTTATACTCAACGAATTATCCCTAACAGACACCATCGCAGACATTTTAAAGGCTTTGTAGAAGTCATTGATTACCGGACCTTGTTTGATCATGACTTTGTAGAATACTCCTCAGCGACACTGGGATTCATCTATACAACTCGAGAGCATGTAAGACCCTAGTCTTTAAGCATATCTGAAATAAAAAAAGGCCGGTTATTCACCGGCCTTTTTTGTTGGAAGAAATTGAACAGACTAAAAATGTATACTACTGCTCAAACCAAATCCGATTCCCTTGGCGTCAGTATTGAGACCATTGATAAAGGAGAGTGTAAATCCTGTCTCAAGGAATCCTAAATGCAAACCACTGCCAAAAGTATGCACTGGATCACCAAACTGATTCTGCTTGTAATAGCTAAAATCCAACCAGGGTGTTGCATATAGGTTGAGCTGGTAATTCAGTTCAAGATCAGGACTGTAGCCTAGGTGTACTTCGTCTGTGAAGGCTTTCTCAATCCCAATTCCCACCATGACTTGAGGAATTGGCTGATAGATGGCATTCAAACTGAATACGGTAGGTACATCGATTGAGACTTCGGCGCTCGTAGACAATGTCGTGTCAGTCGTAGTCTGATATTGCTCAATATCCAAAGTGTCTAATTCACCACTGGAAAGCAACGGCAAGACCATATCCATGGTCCAAGCTGTGTGAGTTATATCTGACCATTTGTATTTTGCTCCCAGGTTTTTCAGCGATACCTGAACCTCAACTTCTTGATGCAGATAGCTTTGAAGATCCATGATGGCACCTATATCAAATCCAACACTGATGTTAGATGTTGCATCCATGGGATCAAAGTCATCCATATCAGGATTATCACCTTTACCCTTAGCACCAGCCTCTGTAACCCAACCTTCACCAGACGCTGTTACAACAGTAGAATCTCGGGTCATCATGATAGTGAAGTCATCACTCACAATGTTCATGTAACCCACTGCTTCATAAATATTCACGCCAAGACCTACTTTAATCTCTCCCAGGGGAGTCTGCAGTGGCTGGGCGTATGATAGGGAAGTTTTCCCAACAAAGGGGATAGCTTCAATCTCAAGACCACCATTCTCTACTGGTTGATCAAAGAGAATATCCTGCATGGGGAGACCGAGAGTGTTTCCTGGCAGCACCATTTTCATGTGGGATTTTCCTGAAAGATTTATAGCAAATCTTCCAATTCTAAAGCCTAGAAGCGTGTGGAAGTCAGGAGCAATATTTAGCGCTAATTCCTTATCTGTGATGGTGGATAAATAATCTGCTTTCATAGACGCATCCCAAACACCACCAGCGGTCCACCAGTTAGTATACCAACCAGGAGTCAGAAGTGAATTATGGATGCTAAATTTGAAGTCAGGTAGTAGGTTGAGACTGACAAAATTCTCGAAATCTCTGGCAAGGTTCGCCGGGTTGTTGCCTATATCTTCTAGAGATCTGAATTGTCGGTTTCTAATCTTCATGGTCTTCATTTTTGCAGCTTGACGGGCCAGCTCATCTTGATCAACTATGAAAACTGGTTCTGCAACTGTCGTATCCTCTGTAGCAAGAGCCAAGTATTCCGAACCTGCAATTTCCTTGAGATAGGTATCCAGGGCTGCCACGATGGAATCGGCTGGGGCTTCAATGGCAACTATTTTAGTTACAGTGTTATATATCTGGACATTGCTGCTGTCATCTTTGGTTACGACCACATAATTAACCCCACTGCCATCACTGGCCAGGAGGTGACATACTATATCAAGACAGTCATTTGCTTTGACTGCGATCATAGTTGGATCCACAATAGAGATATAGGAGAGGGAGGTAAAATCCAACCCTTCCAGCACATCATTGGTCCAGAAATACAGATTGCCTTCATTTACCAATCCAGCCAGAGCTGCTGGGGCAGGATCATTCTGCACCCATCCCATGACGGGTTCAGGAGTAACCACGGTATCTTCAGCAACGAAAGCCGTGGTATCAACAGCCATAGAGTCAAGTTCGGCAACCAAAGCCGTGGTGTCAGCTGCCACAGAGTCAAGCTCAGCGACCTCCATTGAGGTGCTGTCCATTTCTACAGCCTCGGCCTCAACCATTTCTTCTGTTTGAGTTTCAGTTGTATCGGCGTCTTCAGCGGCAGGTTCAACTGCATCCACAGCTTCCTCCTCAAGGGGTGCTTCTACAGCTGATTCCTCAGGAGGTGCTTCAGTTGTTGTACTATCTGTTTGAGCCAATAGAAAACTTGAAAGACTCAGGATGATGAGAATATTTAGTAGTGTTTTCATTAGAGTTCCTCCCCATTGACCGTGTACGTTATGCTACCCCAGGTTCGCAAGGTCAGGGAATCAGTTGTAAAGAATCGTGAGGGAATACTATTACCTCCAGCATCTGTTCGTCCTAACAGTGTGACTTCAGGTTTCAGGAACAATTTTTCCTCCAGAAGTTCCAATTTATCGCTGGTCATTAGGATTGTAGTGATTTCGTGTTCAGCAACATCCACATTCTCGAGTGGCAGTAATTCCAATGTCATGAGTGTATCTGGTATAAGATTTGGATTTGCCATCACCGCCAGACTGTCAAAGACCAGACTATCATTACTGGCCAGCACAACTACGGTTGCACCAAATTCAAACATATTGGTTACATCAGCAAAAAGTGCGAATTCCTCTAGAGTAACAGTGCCATCTTCTGGCAGGGGCGAGTCCATAGACGTAACATCCATATCCAGAGCCGGGGGATCCTCGATAATTAAGGACAGCGGCACGTTTATGTACATGATGGGACTCATGCTCTGACCCTTGGCAATTGTGGCAGGGGTGCTCCCATCGCTGATGATGGCCTGGCCACTTGATATGATGGATTCAGGATGAATATTCAGCAGGTCTGCTGCATCAATGTGAACCACATCATCATTGGGAGTCAGGTCGTGTAGAATTTCAATTTCTTCGGTATTCCCTAGAGAATCAGTTCCTGAGAGCAGGAGTGATAGCTGAATAGGAATATCAAAGGTGCTGTTAAAATCAATATCAATATTGACGTGCTCAAACATGAGGTCTGATACCATATCGGGCATCTCGAATGTCACTGTATCAGCATCAATAACAAGCGTATCAGGCTCGATGATTCCCCTGACACTCTCCATGGCAAGATTGGTGATATTCACATCAATCAGAATGGAATCTCCGAATGTCAGAGTCATCTCTTCAGTAGAGGGTAGCGCAACAGTTGAAGTATAGTGTATGCCCTGATCTACACCTGGGCTGACGAATGCAGGATCAAAGGCGAGTTTATAATCAGACAAATCAAGAGCAGATACCTGTGGTGTCGCCACATTCTCAAGGCGGAAATCCATCTGAAGTGTGTCACCACTGACCTTATGAATGAATTCATCAATCTGGAAATTCACATCTGCCACCACGCCAATACGGTTGGTCATGGATAGTTGAAAATCACCAGTTTCAAAATGGGCTTCAATAAGTTTTGTAGCTTCTTCCAGAACGATTTCATCCTCAGTGACGATGGCATCCTGAGAGAAATACCCTGTTACCGCAGCGAACTCCATATCGGAAACATCAATGTCGACAATAATGGAATCTTCGAGACCGTATTGACCTAATTCGCCCGACGGGGTGGTAACTACCGTTGTATAGGTAAGCACTTGTCCCGCAGCCGTAGTGTCCGCAAATACCAAATTGTAGTCTGAGAGATCAAAATTCAAGGTGTTAACGGTTGGGTTTGGTTCCAGAGTGAGTGTACCTGTCAGGGGATTAGATCCTGCATCAACCAATTCTGGAATGGTAAGTACAATAGTTGGAAGCCCATCAAAACCAGGTTTATTGATTTGATTGTCGATGGTGATGGCAATTGACCCAGAAGAGATGTCAGCATTAAGGAGTTTGGAGTCAGAGGATATTTCAATATCTCCGTCTTCCTCGATCAGCTGAGATTCAATTTCACCAGTAATTTCGTCAAAAAACAGATCCGATCCGGCAGTTTCACCAAAGAGTGCAATGGTCACTGATACTTCGTCTGTCTGTGCGAGGGTAGCTAGATTGTTGCCGGTATCTTCCGTATCAATCTGATAGCTATAGGAAACTTGCTGCAGATCTATACCCATCACCAGGCTATACCCGTCAATATCACTTTCACTCAGCGTAGTATCATTGGCAGCAATGGGAATTATCTTTGTAAAGGCGACACCAGAAGGATCTTTAAGAGAGACAATATCAATGACTAATTGTGAGGCCACTGCCATGCTGTTGATAATTTCAACCTGTAGTGTCCCTGCACTGATCTGGGCATCTTGAATTTTATTCTCTGAATCTGCGAGAGCTATATTCCCAGATTCATCAATGGTCTGGGATGGAACCTTAGCAGTCGCACTGCTCACAACCAGATTTGAACCAGCAATATCAATATTAAAACTGGATTCTTTTACACCTGTGTCGATGACTAAGGCAGTATCGGAGCCTGCGGTTGTTCCTGTAACCAATACAAAAATTGCTCCAGGGAGTGTTTTGCCGGCAAGCAAGAGTGATTCTGTTGAGCTTGCTCCAACAGCAACTGGTGTATTCCAGATAATTTCACAACCAGGGATAAGCGTGGTATCACTGCCCACAATCTGGCGCAATTGTATGTTTATTGGTGAGCCGAGTGGGATGGCAAGATCATTATTGATGGTGATATCCAGTGAACCCCCTGTAAAGGTTGCCTGAGAAAAATCTGTGAATGTAAACGGCTTGTAAACCGGGGCAAGTGACCCGGGGGGTATAATCTGACTAGGGTCACCTGTAATATCTGCAATCCCAGGCACGATTTCATCCAGCTGAAAAGGGTCGGTGCTAGCGGCGGGGATGTCAGACAGCTCGATAGGTCCCAGGGTGGATTGAATTATCTCTTCGATGGGTTCAACTCCAACAGCATCAAAAGCACTGGTCTGATTAATACTTGACCCAGTCACATTCACATCCTCAACAGATTGTGCAAAACTTTGATTAATATCACCAAAAGCAAGCTGGTCACTTACCTCCTGAGAAGCCATTTCAGTGGTGTCACTATAAGCGAAAATGGTCTTTTCCCCATTGTCACCGTAGAGTTGACTACTGATGTTGTCTTCATCCTCAAGATCTTTAAGATCGACACTCTCATTGATCAGCGGGAACTCAATTTTATTTGTCCATGTTGGCGGTTTAGACTCTTGCTTTAAATCGCAAGAGGTTACTGCGAAGATCGCCAGTAGTAGCAATCCAAGTTGTAGCTTTCCTGATAGTGACTTTTGAATCATGTGACCCCTCGATGTTTTCGGTTCATCATCTAATATTTGCATGAAGTGACTGAAATGTTTAGCACTTCGTCAGCACTAGCCTGAGGATTTTTCCCCCTCTTTAGCCTTTGAATCTAAACAGGGGGGGCCTTATCTGAGTATAAAATATTACTACCCTATAGTCTATAGAGGATGATTATTGTCGTAATTCCAACTGTAATTCAAGAAGGAAAAACACGTAAACATAGAAATAACAACCATGTATCATGCTCTAAATAAAACCGATTAAAAATTCTGATTTAAAAATT
>JABIFX010000099.1 GCA_018650445.1 Fidelibacterota bacterium | reverse complement strand
TGTTAAAGCTGCTCTGGCTGTTGCAGGCTGGGATATGGATAGCGAGCTTGACAACATGAGTTCTGAATCACAGGGATTTGAAATTCCGACAATCAGAGTTGAACACAAATCCAACTCTAAGCATGTATTCTACCTGGATCGCGGGGCCTCCTATGATACAAATCAGCCTACTGAAATAGAGCTGGGAGATACAATAACTGGAGTGATCTTCGCCCACCAACATATTCGCGCAAAATGGGTAGAAGGGAAAGAGATTCCTGACTGCTCATCGCTTGAGGGAATCCCTGTTGGAGATGAGCCGCTGGCTGAATCTTGTAGGCAATGTGAACATTCTGTATTTGGATCGACATGCAAAAGTAAGATCAGGATCCTGTTACTATCAAACTTGGAAGGGGAATTGAAGCCCTATGTACTACACCTTCCGCCGACGAGTTTGAAGTATTTTTCACAGCACGTCCGTAAATTGAGCAGAAGCAATTTGCCAATTGTGGCGTGCAGTACTGTGTTTAAGACCAAGCCAATCGCAAGAAATGGTTACAAGTACGGCGTGATTGAACTGTCAATCGATGGTATTGCAGATCGTGAGACGTTAATGGCTGCAAAGCAACTTCGAACAGAGTTTGAAGAGTTCTCAAACAGGCTCACGCACAGAGACTTTATTGAAGTGGGTGATACTTCAGTAGAGCCGTCTTAGTACGGAATTAGAGAGTGCCTTGCGCATTCTCTTTTAGCTAACGTTTTGCTATAGCAAATCTCCCCAAAAAATAAAAATAAATTTCAACAAAAGCATATACGAGCCAAAAACGAAGCGGACCTCTCGATCGGATAACCTGGTACTTCATATTTGACGGGTAGGGTCCCCGTTTTAGAAATCCTTGGGCGAGATTTAATATTGGACTATCCTACTACCGCATTTTTAACAGAAACACCAACTGTATTTCGCCACTTCCGATACTAATCTGTTACTCAATAAGGCTTAGCGCAGATTTATGATCATGTTGTTATACTAACAACCCCATAGTTTAGAAAATGGAAGGGACTGGAAAATCGGTCCCTATATTACTTGACTAAAAGGTGGGTTCGAATATAGTACCCAAATTCTATTGAACTTAGTTTGGTGGAATTGGTAGTCAGGCATTAGTTTGTTACCGAAGAAATGTTAAAAGGGATTACATGGCCAATATAGGAAAATTCTTTTACAGATTAGTAATTCGGTGGCAAATATTATGTTTAGTGGTCCTCGTATATTTAGCTGCTATTAAGCCTATTGAGTCAAAATCAGCTGTGATGGCAATTAATATTCTTTTTGTAATCTCTGTCATCGCGATATTTGGTAATAGGTACTTGTTAAAACTCTACGATGTTTTCAGGTCACGTATCTCGAGAAAATCATAACCCCAAAATATTGTTGCTAGCAATACATGTGGGAGTATCGAGTTTTAGCAACAGGACCTTTTAGAAAATGAAAGAGGCCGGTTACCCGACCTCTAATTTACTATCCCTGATCTTCAAAACTCAAGTACATCCGTGTCCCAGGTTCAAGCGAACCTCGGAAACAGTCATAGTGGCAAAAGAACATCTGTTCAAGCTGCTGACTTTCGTGCTTATCTAGATTCGAGAAAATTGATACTCCACATGGATCAAACTGTGAATCCTCATCGATGTTATGCCCGCATATGCAGCATTGGTATCTTACTAGTGCCATGATCCATCCCCACTTGTTAACTGCGCTTGTTGCAGTTTGTATCCCTCTGAGACCTCTGGACACCACTTAGGATGACCCTTGGGCAAGAAATGACGTACAGCCTTGTTTAAAGCTTTCAGGAATTCACCGTGGATATGTGTATCTTCTGTATCCAAGAGCATATACAGCTCAACTGAAAATGGCCAATCTTCATCTGCAGCCAATATTGGCCATGCTGGATCATCTAACTCACAGCGATTTCTTTTACTTTCGCCCAGTACCCACCATTCACATGAGTTGCTGGCGTAATCGGGTTCAACCCGGTATTTTGTATTGTTTATTTTGAATTCTGCTGCTGGTGGATTTCTATAATACTTCATCTTATTGCATCCACGGTTTTATCAATCTTGGTCTTGTTTTCCTCTATCATCGAAGCAAATAATGCCGCCAAAGCTTCGTTCTGGTAGTCAGTTAATTCTTCCAAAAATATCTCAGTTTGGTTATTTGTTACAGCCCATTTTCCTTCGGGCGTTTGTTTGCCTTGATCTAGGCTAATTGTGTACTGAATGTACTTCATTGTGATTCCTCCTCACTTCTTTATTTGAAAGTCGGCCCTAAGTCGTCCCTAGTCGTCCCAAAGTCGGCCCTAGTCCCAGCGATATGCTTTTCTACCACCCAGTTTACCGACACGTATGCCATGGAGTAATAACTCCTTGGTCAACTTTGACTTCGTGATGCGGTCATCCTGATAGATTTCTCTAAATGCTGCCAGGGCACTATCTTTCTCAATCGCTCCGTTTAGACCTAATGCCTTGATCGTACTGGTTGGAAACAGGCTGTCCATG
>JABIFX010000265.1 GCA_018650445.1 Fidelibacterota bacterium | reverse complement strand
TGTAGACACCGGTATGCATGTGAGTTGCTTAGAGTCTCAAAGAACCTTCGTTTGGTGCAGCAGCAACTCGGTCATCAAAATTACCAAACCAGTACAGTTTATTCATTCGCCCTATCAGAGGAGATAACGGAAGCCGTAGAAAAGCTGTGAAGCACATTGAAATAGGTAGATCGCTTACCTATTTCTTTAACTCAGGTTATTTAGGATAGATTACTACGTGACTTGGATAGCAAAGCCTGCTATTTTGATTGAACTTGGATAGTTAATGTATGAAATGTATTGAACTCGGAGGTCTGATCTCATGCCTGACAATAAAGTCACTGTTTTAGATGTACTTGCCCGTATTGAAGAGTTGGAACGAAGAAATGAAGCTCTTGAGCATCAGATTGTTGAACTGAAATCTCAACTGGATCCTGAAAAATGGCGCAAGCTTATCCTATATCGTCCCTTTGGAGAAAAGAACACGCCGATTGAAGTCACCTGGACTGAAGACCTCACTGCTGAAAAGGAAGCTTACTATAAGGATGAAAATCTTAATGAAAAGATAGTTATCGGGTTAGTCCGTAAGGTGTAACAACAAATGGATATCAATAAAGAGGCTCTCCTTCACGAATTCAAGACATTAAAAAACCACTGTAGCATATTAGATTCTGCTGTAATCAAAGAGTATTTTCCAGATGGTGATTTTGAAACCGCCCTTGATAAATTCTTTGATGTTGAATTTAGAGCGATTGATTCCTTCTACGCGCTGGATTACCCATTCCAGGGTGAGACCGTCTTTAAAGAAGACAAATTTGTCGAGCTCGTTGATGTAATTCCTGAATTTATCGTATCACTCATCAAAGTTGGAATGCCCTTCATCGTTTCGCTTCATAAATATCAGAAATCTCGCAAAACTGAACCTGTTCTTCTTTCTTTACCCAACCTCGTAGAATCTTCAAAGATTGTGTATCATTCCTGGAACCTGCTCGGTGACCTGCTGAAACAAGAATCTGAAGATCGCCAAACTTCGATCACAGAATTAGAATCAAAGTTAGGTCAATTGGTTCGGACTAAACCGCATTACGATCTTTTGGGTACTCTTCAAAACGTCTACAATTCAATTGTGTTAATGGCTATCAGTGAAGACATCCTTGAAAAAGGACTCTTTGATCTTTTTATCCATCCCGATAAAGAAAAGCGTGCTTCCCTTTATTCATTGGCAGGGCGCGAGCTTTCAGCTTTAAGAACTCTGGGTGGACTGACTGGCGATGACAGTATAGAAGATATTATCCCACGTATTAGGCAAGACCTTTTGCAGAATGGATATCCTCAGCTCAACCAACCTAGAGCTTCGCAGATTCCAGGGGCTTATATTATTAATCCAAACAAGAAAGTTGCACAGATTGAAGAGCAATCTATGCAATATGGTCAAGTTGATGGTCTAGTTTTAAATCTTCCAGAAGATCAAACAACTGATCAATCACCAGTCGATTTGGACTTCATGTCAGATGATAAAAAGATAGCCAAAATCAAGCTTTCACATATGGAAGCTGCATTCCTCTATTATCTAGGATCTGAACGTGAAGCCGGGGAATCATATTGGCTTCATGCTCCCGAGGAACATCAAGATTTGCTGAGAAAGATATGGAATAGTTTTTCTCTACCCCAATATTTTGAAGATGAATTAGAGTTGGAATCACCAAAGAAAGATTCAAGTACTTGGATCTGGGATTTCAGGAATACTAATCGTAAGACTCTTCGAAATCAAATCCAACGTAAAATCAAATATCTTCAATCCAGTGCATTAGACTTTAATCTGATCACTTCAATTAAATCAAAGTCACCAAGTCGAGGTGGCAACTATAAATTAAATACCCAGATCAATTCCTTCGAGATAATACCCCCCTCTAGTTCGAGATAATACCCCCCTCTAGTTCGAGATAATACCCCCCTCTAGATAGTACCACATAAGGGTTTCTACACCCTAAACATCCTCACAAGATAAAGGTGTCACACGTTGCACACCTCAGGATAGTCATATCCTTTTCGTAACGTAATGCCATGAGCAACAAGCTAAAAACAAACGAAAAGGAGATCATTATGAATGATCAATTGAACACTAACGCTGGTGGCAATCAAGCTACTGGAAACGATGACGCAAGTCATGAAGGAGTTAAAATGGTAACAAACCCCCCAAAAACCCGTGGTCCATATGATGGCAGTTATGCTCATGGCGTTACTGCAGACCTTGAGCACATCAACACGATCCTGGGGTATGAAAAGGCTTTAGCACGCCTGAAAACCCGTCGGAATTTTCTCGTAAAAGAGTACCAGGCCATTGGTACGAAGTATAGCGCAACAGAAGACGTTGTTGCGCGAGCTTCTCTGCTAAAGGATACTGCATCTAAGGATAAGCAGATTACTGACGTAGGAACTACCCGGGATAAACTCCTCAAATTAGAGGACAAGATCAAAGCCGCTGAACGTGAAGCGCAAGCTTCCATGAGTTTTGATAAGTTCGAGATCGAGGACTAACCAACTACCAGGGGCACTTCTTCGGAGGTGCCCCTCAAACCAGAATAAGTTAAGGATTATGATATGCGTTTAAATAATGACATAAAATCAACCGAGCTAGCGAAAGAACTTTCTATCGCGGGTGTTCAAGTAATGCAGATTGAATATTTTGGTGAAAATGTTGACCATTTTTCAATTTGGGTGCCCCATATCGATGAAATCAAGAAGATCTACGAAATCATTTTTCAGGACAATGAGTCGAACTATGATGATTCTCTATTTATCCGGGTTTTTCACGAACACAACAGAGATGACAGCTGGGATTATGCTTTGTCACCAATCCACACCGACTGGGGACAAAGAATGCTGAAGGAATTGAATGGCGGCAAAACACCTTCTTTTAGCACTACTTCTATTGTCGATGAAGAACCATTCCAATTCACTGCATACATGATAATACCTGAATCAGACTACGATGAAGTTCTAAGTCGCGCGAAAGAGCACAACAAATAGACAAAAGTGGGCACTTCTTCGGAAGTGCCCCTTCTTTTCTGGAATAAGAAAACCATAGAGCCAATCATGATCACGAAAGGAGTAAGCATGAATTATTTAGAGATAGCTGGCGAGAAATATGGTAGTGATGAACTCACTAGTCATATCGCAAACAGGCTAGCAGAAATTGGTGTAAATAGTTTTCAATCAATCCAGGTCAACGCACAGAGCAACCACCTGTCAATCGCTTTTGATGATGAACAAGATGTTCAGATTGCGATGGCACTCTCAGGTTCAGATTCCCAGTGCAGAAGCAATATCTTTAAAAGCGGAAATGCTGTTTCATTTCTGCTATCCCTAGTCAATACATCTAACCAACCAGGGTTCTGCTAGGTCACTATCATGGAACAGATGTACAGCCTAAAGTCAGCAGCAACTTTGCTGGATCTGTCCGAGGGAGAGGTCCGTTCTCTCGGTCAAAAGGCTGGCATCAGTTTCTATGTTGTTGGCGACAGCACACGAGTCAGCGAAACAGGTCTAAGCACACTGGTCAATTATGCCACCCGATCAGAGCATCAAGTAGAACAGATGTTCAGCCTGGATTCGGCTGCTGAGTTACTGGACGTATCCACCAAAACACTTCGAAGATTGATTCGAGAAAAAGATATCCCCACATACCGTGTGGGAAAAAACCTAAGAATAACACAAAGAGATCTATCAATGCTTGTCGAACGTCAGAAGTCGATGGCTGATTATTAAACAGAAAGGAGTAGAAGATGGCTTCAATTAGAAAAGTAAAAACTAAATCTGGACTCCGATGGAGGGTTGACTACTACGATATTAACCAGAAGCGTAAAATGAAAACATTCCAGAGTCATAAAGCCGCCCAAGAATTCAAATTATCTATAGAGCACAAAAAATCCCGTATTCGTGCAGGTCTGGAAGAAGCACTTCAACCCAATCTGCGGTTTGATGATATGAAGGATGAATACCTTGTGATCATCGATGGGCAAAAGAAACCGAAGACAGTCCAACGGGAAGAAACGGTATTCCGAACCTTACGCTTGTTTATTCCAAATGAGAAGATCAGAAATATATCTACCTCAACCATCCGGCAATATGTTCACTATCGGATAGATGAATGCAAAGTAAGCCCTGCAACTGTAAATGCTGAGCTCAGGACTTTAAAATCATTCTTCAATATCCTAATCGCTCATGATTACGTTCAGGTCAATCCGATCATGAGTGTAAAATTGCTGCCCGTTGAGAATAAAGAGCCTCAGACATTTTCTGACGATGAGATAGAAAAAATACTTAACAAGGTGGATGATCCAAATTACCTGGATCTTATCCAGATGTATTTACACACGGGTGCAAGAAGGGCTGAGCTTTTGCTGCCTAATTTCACCTGGGAAAATGTTGATTTTGCAGGGAAAATGATTCGCCTTCGGGGTAAGTTCGATAAGGAACGGCTTGTGCCTTTGGATAACAAGGCCTTTGATATTCTGCACAAGCGGAAATTTGATCAGCATCTTGAGTTCCCTTTCAACTACGACTATGACTACATGTACAAGAAGATAAAGAAGTACATCACTGATGCTGGTATTGTGAATGGAACCTTGCACGGCTTCAGGAGGTCTTTTGGAAGCAAGCTAGTTCAATCCGGCGTGGATATTTATGTCGTATCGAAGCTACTCGGACATTCTTCAATAAAGGTGACGGAACAAGCCTACATACATCTTCTCGATTCGAATCTTAAAGATGGTGTAAGTATCTTGGATGCTATATGGTAACGCTTAAGCTTGATCCATACTGAGAAGCCCGGCAATCGCTGGGCTTTTTTTTGGTCTGCCTCCTGTCTCACGGCCCTATACCTGGCCTTTTTATGCTGGACCCTTACTGGCTAAGGTTTTCTATCCAATATGCTTTTTTTTGTTCACCATTTATTCACCATCTAGTGTCCCAAAATGTCCCAAATAACGGGACTGGATAGAAAAGAATAGACTGTGCACCAAAAAGAAACCCCTCGTAACTCTATGAATTACAAGGGGTTTAGTGTGTACTCCGGACAGGGCTCGAACCTGTGACCTACGGATTAGAAAGCCGTTGCTCTATCCAGCTGAGCTACCGGAGCCCGTAAATAGCGTGCCATATTATTAGCATATGTATAAGTGGGCAAGCCAATTAGTTAACAGTCTGAGAAGTAT
>JABIFX010000175.1 GCA_018650445.1 Fidelibacterota bacterium | reverse complement strand
TCCGCACATTGAATTAGCAAGATTTGAACTTATTGTAACATTCTTAAAGCTGGGATTAGACGCTATTAGAGATATTCCACCCATCCCGCCGGTCCCAGCTATATTTCCAGAGATTTCTGATGATTCAATAATCGGATTAGAGTTAATAAAATCCATACCCGCTCCGCTATGAGCAGTATTATTATGAATCGAAGTATTTGTTATTACTGGGTTTCCTCCCCAGCAATTTAATCCCCCTCCTTCATCACTTGCTTGATTACCTTGTATAAGAAGATTATCGATGGATGGGCTTGCTTGTCTACAATAAATGCCACCACCCAATTCAGCACTATTTGAAATAATTCTTAAATAACTGAGAGTTGCGTTTGCCTGAAATAGACGAATTCCGCCCCCTACATTGTATGGCCAAGGTTCTAAGGCAGCCCCATTTTGAATAGTAAATCCTTGAATTACAGTACTCGAATTTTGAGAGCTGCCCAGGTCTACAACACTTCCACTTTGATTTCCATCAATGATTGTTTGGGATATAAATGAAGTATCCCACGTTGCCAAATGCATTGATCCTAACACTAAATTTTTGGTACTGAAATTGATATTTTCTACATAGATGCCTGGTCGAACCAGAATGGTATCAGCACTTTCAACAGCATTAATTCCATGTTGAATAGTCTTGAAAGGTTGATCAAAGCTACCGTTATTGATGTAATTTCGACCACTGTCAGCAGAAACATAAAATACAGGTCCTGAATACGGTTCCCAAGGTGTCACGCGATCAATAATTTCCAGATGTGTGAGTGCGAATACTCCGGTTCCAAAAGCTCCATTTCCAGATAAATAGTCAGGAATCACATCAAGCACATGCTCAACTGAATCATCATCAGTCAAGTGCATTTTAAACTGAATAAGGTTTCCCTCGGTATAACCAGGTAAACTTTGATCGGTATTGGCTTTCCAAGTACTGATGCTCAACGAATCCATACCATGATAAACGCCTATTCCAACACATTGCAGACCGTCGAAAACACCAAACTCATCTCCCTCTTCTATGCCATATCCGCTTGCATCGCTTATTTCAGTAACAACAATCTGGTATTGCTCACCTGTCGGTGAAACTGGCTGAAAATAGGGTTCATAACCAAATCCATTGATATTTAGAGATAACTCAGTGTTGTTTGAGGCATTGGAATGAATCACCATCGAAGTACTAAACCAACCTTGAGAATCTGGAGTAAAATTTACTGGAATAGTTCGTGATGAATTTTCTGGGATACTTAGAGGTGTTGACGGCTGATGAAAAGCAGCATTGGAAAGACTGAGCCCGGTGATAACGAGGGTGTCATTCCCCGTATTAAAAACTTGAATATCCACAAGTCCTGTGTCACCGACTGCAACATCCCCATTTTCATAAGTAGTAATTGGAACAGCTATAATCGGTTGGCCACCAAGGACCCCAGCTCCAGACAGTGAAATAACTTCAGTCTGATTTTCAGGATCATCACTATATATGGAATAATTTCCCTCATGCCAGGCACCCTGCTGGGGAGAAAATTCCACTTCGACAGATACAGAATCACCAGAATTGATTAAGCCTGCGTTGTAATTGCTGGTAAATGAACTGTTACTCATGTGCGAACCGGTGATCGTCAGGTCGGTAGCACCCAAGTTATGAATCATCAGCTGTCGAGAACTGGTCTCTCCCGTGATAGTCAATGGAAATTCTAATTGTGAGGGGGTAGCAAATAGTCTTGGAGCAAGCTCAGATTCTAGATTTAGAGAAACCACACTGTATGATCCAGAACCAAATAAACCATTGCCCACACTGAAATTTGTCTCTGCATCAATGACTGTCACACTATCAAATGCTGTTGTGTGGACCTTGATAGAAATACTATTTCCAGGTGAAAAGCCTGCCAGGGCATTCTCGGAATCTTGCTCCCAAGCTGTGACTTGTAAGGGATATGATCCTAAGTACACAGCTGATCCAACACACAGGTTGTCATCAAAAATACCAACCTGAGATCCATAGGGCATGCTGTGATCATCAAGATTTACATGATTGACCAGAATGGTATAAGGCAAACCTGTCTCTGGTACAGGTGAAAACTGGTTATCATAGCCATAACCAGAAACAGGCACCGAAAAGGGACTACCTCGAGCAGGATCATTGTGAAGAATTAGAACATTTCCGGAGATGGAACCCGAGCCTGGTGTAAATTCAACTTCGATAAGTTGCTCTTCTTCTGGATTTAATGAAAAACTAGAGTATTGAGCAGAGATATCAGCATGATTCGTGGAAACAGAAAAAATATTTAATACATCAGAGCCCCGGTTTCTAATAGTGAAACTCTGACTCTCCATAATACCAATGGGAACAGCTCCAAAGCTCAGGGAGGAAGGCGTCACTAAAATCTCTGGAACCAGATCAGCCAATCCCTGGCCAGTTAGTTCCACATTTATCTGGGTCTGAAAAGGATCGTTGCTGTATATCCGGAGACTTCCGCTATAATCTGTGGGACTATTTGGCGAGAAAGTGACCCAGACCTGAAGGCTATCATCAGGATTTACACTAAATGTACCAGTTGAGATCGAATAGCCACTGGGAACCGAAATACTATTGACCTGCAGTGTGACAGCACCCTGATTCTTCACCATAAATGATCGTACGTCGGTGTCGCCTAAATCTAAAGCCCCAAAACTCAATAGGGATGGATTGACCTCAATATCCGGTACCTCTTCAATAGTTCCAGTAACACTGGCCACAGAATAAGAACCGGTACCAAAATTTCCATCACCCACATCATAGTTCACAGTAGCCGGCATGACATTTGTGATCCCGAATTCAACAACTGCAAGCTTAATACTTATGGGATTTCCTGCAGTAAAACCATCCAGGTTATAGCTCGAATCCCCTTCCCAGGCAACAATATCCAGACTCTGATTGGAATTAATACCTACAGTTCCAGAGCCAACACACAAAGCGCCATCAAAAATACCTATCTCCACCTGAGCGGCGTTGTAAACTCCGGCAATTGAGTTTGAATTGATAATAATATGGTAAGGAAGACCGCTGGGTTCCACTGGTGTAAAATGTGATTGGGCACTAACCATCAGGGGCAGCGCAAACACAAGTCCTGCAAAGTGAAACAATTTATTTCTTAAGTTCTTCAACATAACTATTTCAATAAGGTGATTTGCTCCACGATCTGCTGGGTTCCGCTCTGCATAACGATCAGATATGTTCCAGTTGGAAGCGCTCTGCCATTTTGATCCAAACCCTTCCAACTCAATTGAACTGAGCCCTTGACGTCTCGCGACCACAATTCACGACCCCTCAAGGACATGATTGTGAGTTCTGCAGATGACTTCGCATCAAGTGTAATGGGGATTCTAATTTCAGAGTTAAACGGATTCGGATA
>JABIFX010000085.1 GCA_018650445.1 Fidelibacterota bacterium | reverse complement strand
TCACAAGTATCAGTGCGTCGGATGAGATGTTTGTTATGGACAGATTAAATAATAGGCCAAGGAAACGTCTTGGATTTAAAACACCCAATGATGTATTCTTTGGGAAACAAGAAATTGCACTTACTGGTTGAATTCAGGTGATAATACTGTTCAGGAATATATTTCCAGCTATGGCGATAATATTTATAATTACTCCAGGAAGCTCTATACAGAGTATTGATCTTTATATTGGATATACCTGTATATGTCAATTTCGTTGTATATGAATTTGATTCTCTAAAGCCCCAGGGGAGATAGCTGTTTTTGTCGGTGAGCTGACCGGAAACGAAAAGCCTCAGATCCTCACCCAACAGGGGTCCCCCCAAAGACCAGCTTGTCAGGGTACCTTCAGCTTTGTTCTCATCACTATTCTGAAAGCTACCCAAGCGACTCTCTAGTCTTGCTCTCCAACTGTGACCACCTTCTCGAGTTAGGATATTCACTATGCCACTCATTGCATTTCCATATTCTGCATTGAAGGTGCCACTGAGAAGTGATAGCTCAGCGATGGCGTTGGTACCCAGATCATTTGCAAAAGACCCCAGAAAAGGATCCTGCACATAGACACCATCAATGAGGAAAGCCACCTGGTTTGAACGACCTCCTCGGACGATGAGCTCAGTAGCAGAACCAGCTACTCCGGACTGCAAGTATAAAGCCTGAGAAATCTCCGATATTGGAAGCGAATTGAATTGCTCTTGTGTTACTACGGCGCGTGTCCCTGCCAAATCTTTTTCGATGGCATCGAGGGGGGCATTGACAATAACCTCCTGGCCTTCCAGGATTGATTGATCCATGGTGAGATCCAGCCAGGTTGTGAGATCGATAGTCACCTGAACATCACCCAATAGAACAGTTTCCAGTCCAATAAATGAAAATTTGAGATCATAAGATCCTGGAGGAATATTGAGCAGGACGAACCGACCGTTTTGATCGGAAATACTGCCAAAATTAGTGCCCTCGATCTGGATGGTAGCACCGACAACGGGAATTCCAGATTCACTAGAGCTTAGCTTCCCGCTGATTTTGCCAGTGACACCTGCCTGAAGTGCGTGTGGTGTTATTAGAGTTAGAGTAGTAATGAATATGGCGAGCCGGTATGGCTTACCGATAAATTCAAGAACATTCATCCGGTTTTCCCCTCAAACTATAAACTCATTCCTGGTTGGAAAAAGAGTTATGAAACTCTCTCCACTGAGATAGGGGAAAGGAGCCCCCCAGCCCTCAACTTGAAACCAATGTGAATTAAACCATGTGACAAACTAACCCAATTTTAGTATAAATACCAATTTGAAAGTGTTTCGAAAGGAATAAATATGCGGCTAGCTAATTTTGCTAATATCATCAATTGTTTTTGTAGGGACTTGTCCTTTTGGCCAAGTCATGTACCAGTCTTTTCCAGAACAGCTTTGCTCCGATAATTTTTGTTTGGAAATCCACACTTTACAAATTAATCTGAGCCCGCCATATGGGTTTGACAACTGCGAAATCTGCTGCTGAAAAACGCCTTCCAATCAGGGAGGTTAGCCCCGTTGAATTACTCGGTGCCAATGACACCAACCTAAAATTAATTGAAAATCACCTGGAAGTTGCGTTGTACGTACGCGGGGATGAACTCATTGTCCGCGGAGACGAATCCAAGCTTGCTCTTGTCGAAAATATTATTGGCGAGATGATTGCTGTCTTGAATCGGAAGAAATTTATAGACAAAGATGATGTACTAACAATCATCCGACTGAGCCAGTCAGGTAAATCTACTCTGGGTGAATCTGGTCTTGATTCTGTGGTTCTCTTTACCCGCTCAGAAGTGATAAAACCACGCACACCAGGTCAGGAAAGATATTTTTCTGCTGCCACATCAAGCGATATGGTTTTCGGCTTGGGACCAGCTGGTACTGGTAAGACATATATGGCGGTTGCATTTGCTGTTTCTGCCCTCAAAAATCGTGAAGTTAAGAAGATAATTCTTACCCGTCCCGCTGTAGAAGCAGGCGAACGCCTCGGTTTTTTACCCGGAGACTTACGCGAAAAGGTTGACCCCTATCTCGCACCATTATATGATGCACTTTTTGATATGATGCCCCATGACAAAGTGCGTATCCTCATGGATCAGAAAACCATTGAAATTGTTCCCCTTGCATATATGCGCGGAAGAACTTTAGATCATGCTTTTATCATCCTTGATGAAGCACAAAATACAACTCCCATGCAGATGAAAATGTTTCTCACACGAATGGGTGTAAATTCAAAAATTATTATTACTGGTGATCCCACTCAGATTGACCTGCCTAAGCATGAGGAATCTGGTTTCCTCCAAGCCGTAAGAATCCTGAAGCAGGTTGATGGTATAGACTTTGTCGAATTTGATGAAGGTGATATTGTGAGACACAAATTGGTGAGGCGGATTATTAAAGCCTACGACCAACCGAAGGAATCCTGAGCCACAGGGTCTAATATTCATCCTAGTGGTGATATTTAGGTTTGGAACGATTTTTGACCTTTGTTATGACAAAATAATTTGCGTCCTGTGGAATTTGAATCCCAGGTGGAAATCACAGGGTGATATAAAGTTTAAGCAGTCCCAGGTTTGAGAAAATTACAAAAGGAATTATCATGAGCAGAGTCAGAGCCATACGTAAAGTTGCTATTGTAAGTGCTAAACGAACCCCTGTGGGTGCTTTCCAAGGTGGATTGTCTTCTATTACCGCCCCGCAACTGGGCGCCACAGCCATTAAGGCTGCACTGGAAAGTGGTCAAATTTTGCCTGAAGATGTAGATGAAGTCATCATGGGCAATGTGATCACAGCAAATGAAGGACAAGCCCCTGCCAGACAGGCGGCCCTATATGCGGGTTTACCCGATGCCACCGAATGTTTGACCATTAATAAAGTTTGCGGATCAGGTTTAAAAGCAGTCATGCTGGCTGCTCAGGCCATCGAAGTTGGGAATGCTAATATTGTGGTTGCTGGCGGTATGGAGAGCATGTCCAATGTACCCTATTATCTCCCAGGTGCTCGCAATGGTCAAAGATTAGGTAACGGTGAAATGATAGATGGTATTCTCCGTGACGGCCTACAGAATGCTTATGATGGTATTCATATGGGATTAAGCGGTGAATTGTGCGCTAAAGAATACAATTATACCCGTGAAGCTCAAGATGCCTTCGCAAAGGAGAGCTATCTCCGTGCGCAGGCCGCCCAAAAATCAGGTGCTTTTGACAATGAGCTAACCCCTGTTGATATACCTCAGCGCAAAGGTGATCCAACATCATTTGATACTGACGAGGAACCT
>JABIFX010000089.1 GCA_018650445.1 Fidelibacterota bacterium | reverse complement strand
TGCAATAGTGCAAAAGCGTGTCCAGCTCCGGATCGTTCTTCTTGATTATACTTAATGCCTCCAGCTAGTTCACTGGTTGTGGCTGTATCCAAAAAACAGGCCAGAGACTTAGCCTTGCTCATCAAATCACCAAACATTGCGTTAGCTTCATAACTTACATGAGTTTGATCTAGTGATCCTTGTCTGACAGTGGGTAATGATGCTTTCATTTTCGACACCTTGTTTTAGGTTATACTCAACTACTCGCCATTTTCAAAACGAATGAATCCGATTGAAGATATTTGTTTTAGCTGACAATATCAACGAATATCCAATCTACAGCAAAAAACTAAAATTTGCAAAATATTGGCCTTTCTGATCGCCGTCTGCTGCAAGAAAGCGGACTGCTGCGGGTTCTACTATCCGCTGATTCCATTGTTTTGATGAGGTACATCCATGAAATTTAGCATTATAAATCGTAGCAGGGCATACCTTCACGTGTATCCTGACAGTCTCCATCAGCGTCTATCCAGTGTTATAGTCACTTCTATCATATTTTGGACAGTCTGAGGAGCTGCTAGAGGTGGTCGCCAATTTAGTATCATCCTTATTTGTGCATGAGAAAAAAGCTAACGAAGCAAATAGGATTAGGCATATCAGTTTTATAGACTTAAACATAACTAGGGTGGAACTCTACTTAATTAAGTTTTCTGGTACAGGAGAACCCAACTTATACCATCAATCGGGTTGTTTCACATGAATTGGTTGCCTGGATATTTTTTCGGGGATTGTTTCGCTCTCAGAATAACATACTAGGGGGGTACACCGTAGGGGGTGGTAGGTACTTGTCTTTTTGTCACAAATTTGTCACACTTGACCCCAATATTCGACGATATTAAGGAACAAACATGATAACACTCAATGATGTGAAAGCAGCGGCGGTAGAGATTTCGTCGTATGTACGGCGGACGCCCTTATGGAAAAATGAAACCCTGAGTACAAGGTTGGGGACTAATGTCTATCTGAAGATGGAAATGTTCCAGAAAACGGGGTCGTTCAAGTCACGTGGAGCCTTTAACCAGATGTTGGCAAGAGGAAAGGATGCGCTAGATAAAGGGGTGGTGGCCGTCAGTGGTGGAAATTTCGCACAGGGAGTTGCTTATGCCAGTCGCATGTTGGGTGTGGATGCTATTATTTGTATGCCAGAAGGTACGCCACAGAATTATATCGACGCGACCCGTGGTTACTCAGCAACCATTGACTTGTCACCCGATATTCAGACTGCAATTATCCGATACAATGATTTAGCTGATCAAGGCCGCGCCGCTTTACATCCGTTTGATAATCCCCATCAGATGGCCGGGGCTGGTACTGTCGCGCTGGAAATTTTCGAAGACCTTCCAGAAATCACTGACCTCTTTATCAGCATCGGCGGTGGTGGACTGATTAGTGGAAACACAGTTGCTATCAAGGGCTTGAACCCTCAAGTTCGTGTGTGGGGTGTGGAAACTGAGGGGGCTGCCACAATGAAAACAGCCATGGATGCCGGGGAAGTCGTCAACATCACGCCAACCTCATTAGCGAAGACACTTGGCGCACCATTTGTTGCTCAGGATGCGCTTACTATTGCACAGGAACATCTAGAAGAATTGCTCATTGTCAGTGATAAACAGGCTATTGATGCACAACGTCTTATTCTTGAAAGAGCGAAGGTGCTGCCCGAATTGGCTGCATCCTGTACGTTGGCTGCTGCTCAGACTATCAAAGACAGATTTGGGCCTGATGACCATCTGGTTTTGTTGATGTGTGGCGGAAATGACTCGGTGGCGAATCTGGTGAATTATGCACAGATGGCCTGAATGATACCTTGATCGGGATTTGGTACTATTCCTGATAGACAATCTTTGGAAAATTTTTTAACTATCAAGAATTAGTGGGGGTTACTCACAGGGGGGATGGGGTTTGTTATAGGGTAATTGATTCCTGTATAATGTATGAAAGGTAAGCATTCCTCTTGAGACGAATTTGGAAGGATACTGTTTATCTGTCACAAGCGCATCCTTTTGATTTTGTGCATGTGTTTGACTTAGATATGCAGGTATCTCCGCAAGCCTTCCCAGTGCTGCACCATTTACAACAGCTGGCATTGTCCGTCACCGATTCATCAACAGAACCAGTACATACAGTTTCATCTGCTTGAATAGGCAATGTCGCAGAGGATCCTAACAAGGACTTCAGAGTTGCAATTTCGTCTGCATCGGCAGTTAGCTCCCATTTGACCTTGATGCTCGCCCAGTTAGTTGCATAGTTCGCATGGTAGCTTGTGTTTGTAGGAAGCCATTCCGCTGGATCTCTGGAACCTTTGCTTCTATTAGCACTGCCTGAGACCGCAATCAGTGATTCACTTGCAGACAGGTCGTTTGCATAATCCTTTTTCTTCGTTGACGACCAAAGGTAAGCACCAGACTCATGAGCCTCCTTCAATGGAACCATGTGGTCAACATCCAGCCTTGATGCTGTTGAAAAAGTCGTGTCTGTAAATGGATCATACCATGATCCTGTGACCACTTTGCATGAACTACCAGTCAGGTAACTAATAGTTCCAATATTTTCTGCTACCAGCACCTCCACACGTGCGTCCTGACAGTCTCCATCAGCGTCTATCCAATGTGAATAGTCACTTCTGTCGTATTTTGGGCAGTCTGAGGAACTGCTAGAGGTGGTCGCCAATTTAGTATCATCCTTATTTGTGCATGAGAAAAAAGCTAACGAAGCAAATAGGATCAGGCATATCAGTTTTATAGACTTAAACATAACTAGGGTGGAACTCTACTTAATTAAGTTTTCTGGTTCAGGAGAACCCAACTTATACCATCAATCAGTTGGTTTTACAAGAATATTGGTGGAAGGTTGAGGATTGTCTGACTGTGAAGAATTAGTGGGGGTTACTCACTGGAGATGATTGTGTATTCTGTAAATGTTTTAATCTTCTGGTTCCCAACCTGCCATACAAAGTCCCTCGAT
>JABIFX010000090.1 GCA_018650445.1 Fidelibacterota bacterium | reverse complement strand
GCCACTGCAGCCTTCAAAGCTGTTATGCCGGTGGAGAGCCGGCGGATAGGTTCGACTCCTATACATTCCCGCTAAACAATTCAGAAAAGAGTGGCATTTACCCGTCTTATTCATGAATAACCGTCCCATATATCCTCAGAATTTAAAAAAATCTATCAGGCTCATGCATGTGCTGTTTCTAGCACTTTTGTTGAGCGCGTGTAGCCAAGGATTGCGGCTAAAAAATCTGGTAAATTATCCCTTGAGCCTATCCAGCCTGGATGCTCTGGATACCCTGAAAATATCTCCCGAATTTGTTAAGTATGCAGGTACAGACGTGGTCTCATTTCGAGATTTTAACAGGGATATTCATATTCAGGGTCGACCTGAGATTCGACCAATGTGGATGGGTGATGACAGGGGCTGCTTTCAGGTAGAGCAGGATGCAAAAGTCTATATAGCAGATTTTAATTTCCAGATGACGCATGCAGACACGGCCCTGATTAGAGTTAGTTCAGGACATCTTATTCTTGAAAATTGCGATTTCATATCAAGCGACTTCTGGGTGATAGAGGTTGATTCGGGAGCTTTTTTAGAATTGCGGAATGTAAAATTTTCTGCTTTAGGTGCGGGAGCCATTAAGCTAAGTGGTGGTATAGTCAAAATGATGGATACTCACTTTAATCATGTCAGTAAAACAGCTGTTTATGCCAGCAGTGGTGACCTATTGGAAATTCATAATTCAACTTTTCGAAATACAATGGGATCCGCACTGGAAATAAATGCAGTGAATGAAGTATGGTTGGATTCGGTTCTTGTCATTGATTCTTTTCAGGATGGAATGACCATAAACGATTGTGATTATGTACTTATTAATCAGGTTGAATCCAGGGAAAATGGCCGACACGGCTTGAACTTAAGTGGTGCTAATATTTGCGGCATTCTGAATTTCTCAGCGCTGGGGAATCTAGTAAATGGCATCCAAATGGATGATGTCGACACACTTCGCATGGTCAATTCTGAATTTATTGGGAATGGTCAAAGTGGAGGGGTAATTACTAATACTCAACGAAGTCGAATAGCTGGTATACGTGTGGGTCATAATGAAGGGGGCGGGCTGCAGTTCACCCAAGGAAAAGAGTTATGGATCAATCGATCATCTTTTCAGGCAAATTTACTTGCTGGACTTAGCATCGATTCATTGAAATCCATTGAGCTGGGACAAGTAAGTATGGTCAACAATGGTCATGGAGTGTATGCGACACATTTTGACAGTTTGGATATTTATAGCGGCCTGATGCGTTCGAATCGCAACAATGCTGCAGAGCTAAAAAGTGGTGATTATGTTTCCATTTCGAAAAATTTAATTAAGGGAAACAGGCTGGGTCTGGTGATAAGTGATATACTATTTACCAACCTCGATTCAAACCGAGTGGAATCTAATATGCTTGGAAACGATATTCGCTCAATTTCAAACTTGAGTATGAATGACAATGTGTGGGTGTCGAATGAGTCTGGAGCCTATTTCTCTGAAATCGCCTCTATGTCCAGCGATCAAGATCAATGGCTTTCCAATCTTGATACTGGATTAGAAGTATTTTCTGTAAAAGAATTGCTAATCTCAGGTGCCAGAATTCATAATAACAGAAATGGTGCTCGCCTGAGTGAAGTATCAGCTCGAATGGAGTCTGCTTCCATCGATTCGAGCAGGGATGCAGGCTTGAAATTGATGAATAGCAGTTTAGTGATACATAAGCTGAGATCTCAGCATAATGGCACTGCCGTCGAGCTTGGCGAGGGAACCCAGGCCAAAATTACACAAAGCTACTTTGGCAGCAATGAGCATACTATTAATACAGGAGCCTCTGTTTCGCTAGCCTTGTCATTCTCAAAGGTGACTGATTCTCGAAATGGAATTCGCCTGGGGAACTACGCTGAAGCAAGCTTACTCTCAAACCAATTTGATCTGATAGATGGATATTGTGTGGAATTATCCGGACCACATATCCAATCACTCATGCTGAGACAAAACGTGATATCTCAAACTGGTGGAATCCTGAATTCACAATCTGTCTCAGGGGACATTCGAGTTAGAAGTAATACTTTTGCCAGGAATATGGGTGGCATTAGGGCTTCGAAGCGTACGATGAGTCGTTTGGACCATAATATATTTTACCACACCGATTTGATCGATCCTCAAATTATGAGAGATAAAAACCTTTACAGATGGAATTGTATATTCCCACAGATAGAAGCGCAACCATCTGATTCAACAGAAGTTCTAAACATTTATACTGACCCTAATTTTGGATCAAACCACTATTTAAATCCAAACTCACCCTGTCTGAGTGGGGGAGACAATGGATTCCTCATCGGTGCTCTTGGGGGAGTTCCAGAAGCACGTCCCAACTTGCAGCCATAAAATGTGGGAACGTGTGGGCCGCATGATTGTATAATTTCCCATCACTGGAGAGAACTTACCAGTTTAAAACCGATTTATTTATAGGTAGCACAAAAAATATATGCAAATCACTCTGAAACTATTATTCCTGCTCATTTCAAGCCTCGCTACCTATGCTCAGGTCGGAACATGGGATAAAATTCCCACCCTTACAGAAATCAGAACAATCCTGCCGCTCGAGAATGAGGTCATCATGGCCAGTGACGGTGGTCTCCTCGTGTTCAATAAGACTACGGGACTGTTTAGTTATGGAATCCATGATGAAGTAACCGAAAATTTGGACCTTAATATCACCTATATCGACTCAGATAATCTTCTGTGGATAGGTTCCCGAAGCCCGGGACCCATTGTCGAGGTGTTGGATTTAAATACCCATAATTATCTGAATGTTGAATTTGTGGATCTGGATGCTACCAACAGCTTTATTCAAGTAGGTGATTCCGTTTACGCAACTTATCAGGATGGCTTAGAAGGCGGACTCCTCCTATATCGAAAAGGTCAAGCGTCAATTGAATATCTTGACATATTTAACAATTTTCCCAATCAGAGCTCAATGGATCTGGATTTTGTGGGTGACGTCGGTCATGTCGATGGCAATCTATATTTCAGAACAAAACATGAAATTATTTGGATTGAATTGGATGGTAGAAACCTGAAAGATCCAGTGAATTGGAATGTAGCATCGGTCCCTTCAGGAGATTTTGAGATTAGTAGTATTGTTACCCATTTCAATTCCATACGTCTTGCAGCAGGCAACACTATATACAAGTACGATTTTGATCATTTTACCACATTATTCACCGGGGATGATGAAATTCTTGATATGGTAAACGATCCTTCACAGGCAGATGCAATCATTCTGGCTACGCGGGCAGGAATATCAGAACTGGATGTATCCGATTTCTCAGAAAGTCAGATTTATAGCATGTCCCACATCCAGAGTATAGAGCTGTATGGAGATGAAATCTGGATTGCTAGCAGTACTGATTTTCTTTCGCTTCACAAAGATCACATTTATGAGAACTATTCAACTAATAGGCCACGGGATCATTTTTTTAATCGCATGACGATTGATGTCACTGGGCAACTGGTCGGTGGGGCAAAAAATGGATTCAGCATATACTCTTCCCAGGGATGGCGGACGATAAGGGCTGGAAATTTCAATTCTGGATTTGACTCAGATACTTATAACTGGAATGAGATGATTGTTGATACGCTCAATTATGTGGGAAATTCGGTCGTAGAAGACATGGTATCAGATGATGACGACAATATTTTCATTTCTATCCAGGGCCGTGGTGTTTTAAAGCTTGATGATGAGCAACCTGGGGACTCACGATATTACAGTGCACATGATGGCAGCCTGGAACCCACTTTTGATAGTGATATATATGTATTGCCAGGTCAATTGGCTGTTGATAGTAAGCAGAATGTATGGGCAACGACAAAATTTGTCCGAGAAGGGGGAGCAGTTCTAAGTATTCTGACCCCTGATGATAGTGTTTATCAGATTCACCAATACCAGAGTGGCTTGAATAGTCGCTCAGTCAAATCAATTGCCGTAGATGCTAATGACCTGGTCTGGATTGGATCACAAGTTCGCACTGAACTTCAAGCCTCTGGAGGTATTCACTTACTGGAGCTTGTGGATGACGAGCCCTCAGCTGATATGGAGCTAAATATTTCAACCCTATCAGCGACTGACTCCCCG
>JABIFX010000248.1 GCA_018650445.1 Fidelibacterota bacterium | reverse complement strand
GAAAAACTTACGCGCGAAGATGCGTATACTGAAACGATTGAAAAACTGATTGATTTTATTATAGAATCGATGACGGAAGAATGGTAGGAATGGAAAAACAAGGCAAGGATATGAAAGAGTACTTTATACAAAACGCAAAAGATTTCGTAGGGGAGACTGTTACACTTAAAGGATGGGCCTATAACGTCCGCAAGGGTGGCAAGATCTGGTTCCTGCTGCTTAGAGATGGTACAGGCATTATGCAATGCGTGGTGACCAAATTTGACGCTGAGGAAGCTTCCTTTGATATCAAGACCTTGATTACTCAGGAATCATCAGTAATCGTTACTGGGGAAGTGAAAGAAGAGCCCCGCTCACCAGGTGGTTATGAAATGCTGGTTCATTCAATGGAACTGGTGTCGGTGGCCGATGAGTACCCCATATCGAAGAAAGAGCACGGAACTGATTATTTGATGGACAATCGCCATCTGTGGCTGCGCTCTAAAAGACAGCATGCAATTATCCGTATTCGCCACACCATAGTCAAAGCTATCAGAGATTATTTTGATGATCGTGATTTTACACTGGTAGATACACCAATTTTCCAGAAAGCGGCCACGGAAGGTACGTCAACACTATTTGAGACTGACTATTTTGGAGAAAAAGCTTTTTTAACTCAAAGCGGACAGCTCTATGGTGAAGCTGGAGCAGCTGCTTTTGGTAAAATCTACTGTTTTGGTCCAACTTTCAGGGCAGAAAAATCGAAAACACGTCGTCACTTAACTGAATTCTGGATGGTAGAGCCCGAAATGGCCTACTATGACCTGGATATGAACATGGATGTAGCTGAAGATTTCGTTTCTTACATTGTTTCCCAAGTTTTGGAGCATCGTAAACCTGAACTGGAGACACTTGAGCGTGACATCTCCAAATTAGAAGCTATTCAGAAACCATTTCCTCGCATATCGTACACAGATGCGGTAAAGATACTGAACGATAATGGTGTTGAGTTTAAATGGGGCGATGACTTTGGTGGCGGTGATGAAACCATTATCTCAAGTCAGTTTGATAGTCCTGTTATGGTGCATCGTTATCCATCTGCCATCAAGGCATTTTATATGAAGCGAGATCCTGAGAATGACAAACAGGCTATGGCTCTAGATATGTTGGCACCTGAAGGCTACGGAGAAATTATCGGTGGATCACAGCGTGAAGATGATATCGAAGCCCTGGTTGGCCGTATTAAGGAAGATGGTGCCACTGAGGATGATTACAGTTGGTATCTGGATCTTCGTCGATATGGTTCTTTCCCTCATTCAGGGTTCGGATTGGGTGTTGAGAGGGTAGTATCCTGGTTGTGCGGATTACAGCATATTCGCGAAACGATTCCCTTCCCAAGGACTATTTCTCGTCTAAATCCATGATAAAACCTGAAACCAGCATTAGGATTGCTATCATTGGGGCTAGAGACGCGAGCCCTGATGGGATTCAATTTGCCTACGATGTAGGTAAGCTTCTCGCCGAAAGGGGAGTTATTGTTTATACTGGTGGTGGTGGTGGAATCATGAAAGCTGCCAGCAAAGGTGCCCGAGATGGTAGTGGAATAGTCGTGGGCATTCTTAAGGATTCTGACGGTCTAGATGCTAATGACTTTGTGGATGTCCCTATTATGACCGGTATGGGTGATCTGCGAAATGGGATACTCATACGCTCTGTACATGCTGCAATCGCTGTCGAGGGAGCCTACGGCACACTATCTGAAATTGCCTACACGCTGGGATATGGTAAACCTGTACTTGGGTATAATACATGGGATATCAAAGGATTGGAGCAACTGCAAAGCCCTGAAATCGCCGTGAAACGAATATTCGAATTAATTGAGGAGGTTGTTGATGAACAATGATCTTCGTCTCGTAATCGCACAGGTCAATCCTACAGTGGGTGCTTTGCAAGCCAACACAGAGCGCGCTCTGCACATCATGGAGCAGATGGAGGCCTCAGGGCAGGATTTATTGGTCTTTCCTGAAATGTTTATCCCTGGATATCCACCACAAGATCTCATACTTGAAAAACATTTTATCCTCGAAAATCAAAAGATGGTGGACAGGTTGGCTGCAGCCTCAGGTGAAATGTTGACACTTATTGGTGCCATACATTATGATGGTACTGATACCTACAATGGGGTTGCCGTCCTTCAGAATGGAAAACTTATCCAATGGATACATAAATCGCTATTACCCACCTATGATGTGTTTGATGAATGGCGTTATTTTAAACCTGGCCGTGATAATGAGCCCGTCGCTATTACTTTTCGAAATGGGGAGACACTGCGTCTGGGAATTCATATCTGCGAAGATTTATGGGACGAAAATATTGATTATAAAATTTGTGATATTCTGGGTGACAGAGGGGTTGACCTCTTCGTTAACCTGTCTGCATCGCCCTTCGTAAGTAATAAATACATTGAGCGTAGTAAGCTGATAGTCAACAAGATAGAGAAATATAATAAACCATTTATTTATGTAAATTTAACCGGAGGCCAGGATCAGCTGGTATTTGATGGTATGTCCATGGTTGCTGATGAAAATGGTGACTGGGTGCATGTTTGTCCTCAATTCAACGAAAGTATAAGTGAGATAATTCTCCCAGCTTCTTCAGATACAAGCACTTCAGTAAAATTGCCAGATATATCCAAAGAAGAACAGGTTTTCAAAGGATTGGTTCTCGGTGTACATGATTACTTTGCCAAAACGGGACACACTCAAGCGGTTCTGGGCTTATCAGGTGGTATTGACTCAGCCGTAACTGCTGCTATTGCTGTGGAAGCCCTGGGTACAGAAAATGTTCTTGGCATCGCGATGCCATCCAAATATTCTTCTGATCATAGCGTCACAGATGCTGAAGTACTAGCTGCTAATCTTGGCATGAAATATCTAAATGTACCAATTGGCACCATTTTCGACGGATTTCAGAGCACCTATTCTCAAATCCTTGGGGCACCAATCAGCGGACTTCCTGAAGAAAATTTACAGGCGAGAATCCGCGGAAATATCTTGATGTGTTTTTCAAATAAAGATGGCAGTTTACTCCTCACAACCGGTAACAAGACTGAAATTGCCCTGGGATATTGCACTCTTTATGGAGATATGTCCGGTGGATTGGCTGTGATAAGTGATATCGGGAAACGTATGGTCTACCGACTTGCTAAATATTACAATCAAATCAATGACAAGGAAATGATTCCCCAAAATACTATTACCAAAGAGCCCAGCGCAGAACTTCGAGAAAACCAGGTGGACCCCTTTGACTATGAGGTAGTGGCTCCCTTAGTAAATGCAATTATTGAAGAACATTCAGATCTTGCGACTCTCCTGGCGAAGGGCTGGGACGAAGAGCTGGTTAAAGATCTCCTCCATAAAGTACGTATTAATGAATATAAGCGTCAACAAATGCCCCCAGGAATACGCGTTTCATCAAAAGCTTTTGGTATTGGTCGTCGTATGCCAATTGTGAATCACTACCGCCAAGACAAATAATATTCCATCTTTCGCCGAATAGGATATGCCATATCGGCATGTATATGCACAATAATGAGCCTATATGGCGTGCATTATCTATTGGCACAGGACTTGTCATTGTAGTAGCGCTATGAAATACGAAGCAAATATTAGTAATCATATAATCGAGGTGAAAAATGGGTAAAGTTATCGGTATCGATTTAGGTACCACAAATTCTTGCGTATCCGTAATTGAGGGTAAAGACTCTGTTGTAATTACGAATGCTGAAGGAGGGAGAACGACTCCTTCCGTTGTTGCTTTCACGAAAGAGGGGAATCGCCTAGTAGGACAGCCTGCAAAAAGACAGGCTATTACCAATCCTACCAACACAATCTATTCAGTAAAAAGATTTATGGGTCGCAAATTTAGTGAAGTTGAGCGCGAAATTGAAGAAGTTCCGTATCAAATTATCAGTGGACCAGGTGGTCGTAGCCAGGTTCAGGTAGGAGATGACTCCTACTCGCCACCAGAAATTTCTGCCATGGTACTTCAGAAGATGAAGCAAACTGCTGAAGAATATCTTGGTGAAAAAGTTGACGATGCCGTTGTTACGGTACCTGCGTATTTTAACGATTCTCAGCGTCAAGCTACCAAGGATGCAGGAAAAATTGCCGGCTTGAATGTTC
Source organism: Fidelibacterota bacterium (assembly GCA_018650445.1). Classification (GTDB taxonomy): domain Bacteria; phylum Fidelibacterota; class UBA8477; order UBA8477; family JABMPR01; genus JABMPR01. The sequence continues at coordinate 23,384 of JABIFX010000248.1, read as the reverse complement.
TTCGTATTATCAACGAACCAACCGCGGCTGCTCTGGCTTATGGATTGGACAAGAAGAATGATGAAACCATTGCAGTATTTGACCTTGGTGGTGGAACCTTTGATGTCTCCGTACTTGAACTTGGTGATGGAGTTTTCGAAGTAAAATCAACCAATGGTGATACTCACCTTGGTGGCGACGATTGGGATCAGGCCATCATTGAATGGCTTGTGAGTGAATTTAAAAAATCTGAGGGCATTGATCTTTCTAAAGATGCTATGGGCATGCAGAGACTTAAAGAAGCCTCTGAAAAGGCCAAAGTTGAGCTATCAAGCACGAGTTCTACCGAGATCAACCTACCATATATCACAGCAGATCAAACCGGTCCAAAGCACCTTGTACTAACACTTACCCGTGCCAAGTTTGAAAGCTTAACCGAAGATCTCTTCAAGCGACTGAAGCAACCTTGTTTGAATGCTATCAAGGATGCAGGTTTAGATGCTAGTGAAATCAACGAGGTTATTCTAGTTGGTGGATCCACCCGTATTCCAAAGGTTCAGGAAATCGTCCAGGATATTTTTGGTAGGGAACCTAACCGAGGTGTAAATCCTGATGAAGTGGTCGCCATGGGAGCTGCCATCCAGGGTGGTGTACTTTCTGGTACAGTATCTGATGTTCTGCTACTTGATGTGACTCCACTTTCAGTGGGTATTGAAACACTTGGGGGCGTGTGTACTCGTCTTATCGAGAGAAATACTACCATCCCAACCAAGAAAAGTGAAACCTTCTCTACTGCAGCTGACAATCAAACGCAGGTAGAAATTCACATTCTTCAGGGTGAACGTCAGATGGCAGCCGACAATAAGTCAATGGGGCGCTTTATTCTTGACGGTATCCCACCGGCTCCACGCGGTATACCCCAGATTGAGGTTACCTTTGATATTGATGCTAATGGTATCATGCATGTGTCTGCTAAAGACAAGGCTTCTGGCAAAGAGCAATCGATTCGGATCGAGGCATCAAGTGGTTTAAGTGATGCTGAGAAAGAAGATATGATCAATGATGCTGAAAAGCATGCTGAAGAGGATACCAAGGCAAGAGAACTCATTGATACAAAAAATCAGGCAGATGCCATGATTTATTCCACCGAGAAAAACCTGAAAGAGTATGGCGACAAAGTACCTGGTGAAATGCGCGCCATGATCGAGGAAAAAGTTGAGGCGTTAAAATCTGTAAACAGTGGCACGGATAAGGTTGCGATTGACAAAGCTATCGCTGCACTTACCGAGATATGGAATCAGGCATCTGGCTCCATGTATGAAGCTGTCAAAGATGACGCTGAACAACCTGCCGCAGAAGGTGCTGAACAAGCAGGCGGTAAAGCCTCCAGTGAAGAGGAAGTTGAAGAAGCTGACTTTGAAGTAGTGGACGACGCTGAACCAAAAGAGTAAGTAAATGATGCGGGGCCACAGCTCCAGCACCAATTGAATAAAAGAAAATGATCAGATAGCCCAAGCGGTATTCTGGTCATTTTCTATTGTCAGGGGATTGATATAAGCAATATCAGGATATTCTTCCTTTTATAATTTGAGGTAAAATGGTGAACCATTCTGGTTCTAAGTGGTAGAAATATGGAAAAACCTCTATAGATTCCAGGCCAAGTGAAAGGGCAGATGAGTAGGTGAAAAGGAGAGTAGCACAATGGATTGGTGGAGGATTGCTAAGTACAATTAGCATCCTGATATACCTCATTCTATTCCAGACTCATTTATTCTCTACGATCATTGTAAACTCACTCAATAAGTACATTCTGTTTCCGACTGGCATATCCATGAGTGGTGAGGTTGAAGGGGGGCTTCTTCGAAAATCTATGAGTCTTCACCAGTTAAAGGTCAAATCTGATTTAACTGGTGATCCACTTCTGTCTGCTGATGAAATATCTGTACTGGATTGGGATTGGGATTGGTCCACGAAGGAACTCACCCTGCAGAATCTCTTCATCGATGGATATACTATCCAAACTCAAAATGCTCCGGAAATCCCAAAATTAGCTGGTGATCCTAAACCATCAGTTTCCACAATCATTCAGAATTTTAAAGCTGAACATGGGCGAGTATCATATAGGAGCGGCGATTCAACGCAAACCATTGTAGTTCCGACCCTCCACTCCACATTATTGTATATAGACGGATTCGTTGATTCAAAAATTCATTCAGCTGTTGTTATTGCCCCTTCAATTATTAGTGACACGCTGTCAATAACAGGTCTGCTGGGAATCGATGCAAGTGGAAGCATCAAGGCAAGCGATCTAGAGGTAAGCACACCAAATCAGTTTCTAGATCTCGATTTATCCTACGCGTCAGATGATATATCGGTGAGCATGAGTGCTACTAATTTTGACCCAAACACCATTAAGAATATTACCCTCCCTGCATGGCTCTCAGACCTTCAGCTTAACTGCAATATTGAGGTAAGCGAGAGGAACAACATATTGAGGATGTCAGGGAATGGGTCTGCTTTCCTTCCCGGATTTGAAATTCCTTTCGAATTGCATGATTTGGAACGCAATCCCTCAGGTGAAAGGTTTGATTTAACACTGGGTCCTGAATTAGAAAATTTTAGAGTTGTCGCCTCCAGATTGCCCTCAGGTGAGCAAACTGCCCAGATCTCCATGTTCCGTTTCAATTTTGAACCACTTCTAGGGGATGCCTCCATTCAGTTTTCAGAACCTATTGGCGATATTTCCATCAGTGGAAAACATGATGATTATGATATCAAAGTACGTATAGAATCATTTATGTTCAATAATCTGCGTTTTGATACCCTTGAATCAGATTTTACATATTCACTGGAAAAGGGGATGAATTTTTCAAACGGACATTTTACTCAGGCCAATAATAAGCTCAAGTTTACGGGAAAATTATCAGAAGAGTTGATTAGCATGGATGCTGACATTGACTTTTCCGATTTTTCATTTCTTGAAGTCATGGGGACATCAAATAAAATTACTGGCGATATCTCCAGTCATCTAAAAATCACTGGAAGTCCTGATCACCTACGCCTTATAGGGGATATCCAACCCAATAATCTTTCGTATGACAATAAATTGACCCTTACGGGTGAAGGGAAAGTTGATCTCTCCTTAGATAATAAAAAACTTAGTGGGGATATTGCTCTACTGGGGGAGAGTGGCTTCCTGTTTAGAGATAGCCTGCAATCCTACACGATTCTGGGAAATATTTCTGAGGATGGATATTTTATTGAAGATCTGCACCTTCAAGGTATTAATAACATGGTATCTATCAGTGGTGGCTACGATCACAAAAACATCATTCTTAACAAACTGAACATGATCCAGGGTGAGAATCAGCTTAAACTTGCCGACACTGTGTTGGTCAGGGGCAATCCTCAAGGGATTTTTCGCCTACCATCAAGTATTGTTACCTTTAATAATGGTGGAATCTCTCTTGAAGGCACTTTTTCAAAGCAGGATGGTTATGACCTGAACACAGCATTTGAGCTGATAGATGTGGCCCGAGTTCTGGATTTCTTTAGAGTGAAAGCCAGTTTTGCTGGAATAGCTTCTGGCTCAGCCGCCATTAGTGGAAACTTGTTGGATCCAATTATTGATGCTAAACTTATTCTAAAAGATGGTATAACACACGGTTATCCAAGCGACTCTGCTAACATAGACCTGAGACTTACCAGCTCAGAAGTCATCAGTAACAACATTGATGCTTTTACTGCAGGTGGCTCATTGAACCTGGTCGGTAAATTACCATGGGGATACAAAGTCAAAGGTGAAGAGATCGGTGATACGCCTCAATCCTTTTCCATTCTTACTGACAACTATCGATTGAGTGATCTCAACTTTACATCCATCGTAGAGATGCCAATTTCAGGGCGCGCTACTGGCTCAATATCCATTCGAGGGACACCGCTTGATACAAAAATGGATGCTCAGTTTGCACTTTCGAATGCTGCTTTTGACACACTTAAATTTTCTCAGGGTTATTCAGAATTGACCTATGAAGGAAATCTTCTCTCATTTGACACGCTATCTATGGTCACTAACTGGGGCTATGGTTCTGGATCGGGATTCATGCCTGTCTCTCTTGATCTGATTGCAGAAGACCGGTTATCAGTCGCCTCACGGGATATGGGACTTGAATTTGAGTTTAATCTCAATGAAATGCCATTTCTGTCATCATATATTTCCTCCATAGATGCCATTCAAGGAGATTTTATTGGTACACTTGATTTTACTGGCCCTCTGACTGCTCCAATAAGAAATGGGAAGATTCGAGGACACAATGCCAGACTTGAAATTTCACTCCTGGGTAATCCCATTACTGACATTCACGCAGAGATCACCGTACTTGATAATACTTTGATTATTGATCATTTCTCGGGACGAATGAACTTTTCTGAGGGCTCAAATTTAAACACCCAGGGTGCTGTAGGCTGGATGGCTTCAAAAGCCGGAGATTTGATTGGGGTCAATGCAACTGAAACTTATACTGGAGAAGTAACGGCAACGGGTGGTTTTGATTTGACTTCATTCTTTGAACCGCGTTTTGATATTCAGCTAAAAGCAAATGAAGTCTACTATAGAAGCACTGATGGCCTCATTGAAGCCATTGCTGATGCCGATTTAACATTTTCTGGCCAGGACACATTAAATGTTGAGGCTGTTATCCCTGTTCTTCGAGCTGGATATTATGCAAATTTCGAATCTGAAACCTCCTATGATGAGAAAGTTAGCAAAACTGGCAGCAGCTTGTTTACGTACAATCTGGATACCCAGTTTGCCAGTGACTTGCTTATCTCAAATGATCAAATGGAAGCTGAATTCGAAGGTGAATTATGGCTGTTGGATTATGGTGATGAGATCATGCGTTTTACTGGTACGCTTACGGTACTGGATGGTGGGAAATTTTACTATCTTGGCAATGAGCTCGACCTGCTGTCAGGAGAAATCATCTTTAATTCCGTAGATTTTAATCCCCAGATCAATATGGAAGCAGAAATTGTCATTGAGGGCGAGAGAGTCCAGCTCATTTTGAGTGGAGATCTTGATGAACCTGAATTGCTCATTAATGCCGAAAGTACACAGCTAACACAAAGTGATGTGTTGACCTATCTGACATTGGAAAAAACTCTAGAATCAGTAAGTTTTGACCAAACTGCTCTAGACCCAGTGAAAACCTACGGTGAGATTCTTATGGGAAAACAACTATCAAAGCTGGGTCGTGAATACATTGGGCTGGATCTGGTTGGTATAGATCTGGCGTCTGACTCCACGGCAAATGCGAGATTTAGGCTTGGACAGCGAGTATTTAAAAATTTGATGGTTACTTACGAAGGAGCTATCCAGCCTACCGATGGTGAAACAGATTATGATTTTGGATTTGAATACCAGATCAACAAGAATGTTTCTGTAACAAGTAAAATTAACCAGAACGGAGAAGTGGAACTGAACGGGAGGCTGAAATTTACTTACTGAGATCCTTTACTCCCAGATTCCTGCTAGTGACTTTTCTGCTAACGCTAAATGTTTTCGCCCAGAATTTTCAGGAAGCTCCAGAAATTGTGGATATTCAAATAACTGGAAACAACCATCTTACCAACAAGGATTTGCTTAATCAAATTCACATCAAAGAAAAAAGATTGGTAAGCAAGGGCAGTTTCTACAATCGGCACCATCTTGCCAGGGAAATAGAAAAACTAGAAGACTATTATACGCTCAACGGGTTTTTGGATGCTCAGATCACCGATTCCCTGTCTATAGGTGAAGGAACCATTATTATTGTTTTAATGGTTGAAGAGGGGAAACAGTACTACCTCAGGGATGTGACCCTATCAGGGAACAGCGTTTTTAGCGAACAGGATTATCTTGAAATCATTGAATTTCAAGCTGGTTCTAGCTTCAATACCTTTAAGATTAGGGAAAGCCTAATTGAGATGCTTACTCTCTATCAAAACAATGGATATCCACTTATAAATATACAGGATAGCGTGGTTGTAGAAGATTCAGTGAGCCTGTACATCAAAGTGAAAGAGGGACCCAAACTAAATATCGGTAATATTAATTTTGAAGCAGTAGAGCAAATTCAAAGTCATATTATCGCTCGGGAACTGATTGTAGATTCCGGGGAAGTATTTAATCTGGCAAATATTGAAGAGTCAAAACGTCGTCTTTATGAGACCAGTCTCTTTAACAGTGTCAATATTTCACTGGGGAATGTTAATCTGGATTCATCAACCATCGATATAGATGTTGAAGTGATTCCAGCAAAGTTCCGGGCCTTCGATATGAACATGGGTGTCAAACAGGGTCAACCTGAAGGTTCCATTAAATCTGATCCAGAATTAAGTATCGGGATTTCAGGAAGCTGGTATCACAATAATTTATTTGAGCAAGGTAAAAGGGTTCGAATTGAAACGAAAATTAGCTCCATACACCCCTTAATCTTTATTCCCCAACGATTCAATTTTGATTTCTTTTATGTTGAGCCCTGGCTATCCAAATTAAGAATTCCTCTTACCATTAATCCTTTTTTCTGGTTTGTGGATTATGCCAAAGAAGATCAAAGTAAATATTTTAATAATTTGGCCTATGGCTTGCGGGCAGTCATGACGTATAGATGGTTCAGAACGATTAAAATCCAATCTCTCGCAGAATGGAGTCGATCAAAAAGTAGCGGAGCTCCAACGGAAGAAGAAGATTTGTACCAGGAAGCACGTAAAATTGGTTTTAAACTCATCTGGGACAAGCGTGATAATTATTTCTATCCTCATCATGGATTTAAATTTGAAATCGAACCAGCAATGGTTGGATACTTTTTAGGTGGAGATGATTATCTTCAGGTAGAATCTTCATTCAGTTCATTCTGGAATTTATTTGGTGATGTGGTCTTTGCTCATAACGTGAATATTGCTGTGGCTTATAAGCCTGATTCAACAATTATCATTCCCTTCGCAAAGAGATTTTTTCTGGGAGGTAATTCCAGTGTCAGAGGATTTGAGCAAAGGATGCTTGGCCCAATAGACGGTGATGGTGCTCCACTGGGAGGTAATCTCAGACTCTATACAAATTTCGAATTACGTTTCCCTCTATATAGCATACTGGGCGGAAGTCTTTTTCTGGATATGGGGAACCTCTGGTCAGAGATTGATGATGCAACTATGTCTGACGTGGAAATGGCGGTGGGAGCTGGTATTACTATTGATACTCCTATTGGACCAGCCCGCATAGATTACGGAATACCCCTGGGGACTGAGCATGCTAAGAATGAAGGACAAACGCACATTGCCATAGCATACGCCTTTTAAAAAAATTATAATGCAGGGAACATGGATTCTAATGATACGTAGAAGATGCCGTGAATCAGGTTACATGTTAATATTGTCAGTATCAATCGATTCAAAGGGAAGAAGAAACAAGAGGAAATGATTCAATGAAAAAATTAGTTATTCTGGGGATTATCGTTATGAGCATGCTTGTCATCTCCTGTGGAAAATCGTATGATGAATATCTTGCTCAAGGTAGTGAACTACAAGATTCAAAAGACTATGAAGCTTCTCTTGAATCCATTCAGAAAGCCATTAATAAAGCTGAGACAGCTGAGCAAAGGATTGCAGCCAATATCGAGGCTGCAAATCTATCAGCCAAATATTTAAAAGATCTTGATAGGGCTGATGCATACTTTATGGCTACCCTGGCTGATATCAATGATTATTCGGCTGGTGATTTACGTGATCTGGCTAAGCAGGCCTTGGCGATACAGGCTAACGAAACTGCTGTAAAAATGTACATGCTTTGGCTTGATAAATATTCAGACGAATCTGATGCGGTGATGGTAAAATATGAATTCGCAGAAGTATATCATAAGAATGTACTCGATCTTAAAAAAGCCATTGCAGTTTATGGCGAAATTGTGGATCAATATCCGGATTCTGAGCAGGCACCCAAAGCCTTATTCTCAATTGGATATATCTATGCCAATGAGCTGGGTGAAAATGAACCTGCTACCAAGTATTATTCAAAATTTATTGAAGCATACCCAAATCATGAAATGGCACCCTCAGTTGAGTTCGAGTTGAAATATCTCGGTAAATCACTGGAAGAAATTCCAGAATTGCAACATTTACTCAGCAAGACATCTTAATTCACAGGATTTTCAAGTATGACATTTGATCTTACACAGCTTAATGAGAAAATTAAGGATAAAAGTCTATTCCTAAAAACACTGGAGGCAGAAGCCGCCAAAGTGGTGGTAGGACAACAGGGAATGATCAGACGCATTCTCATCGGATTGCTATCTAACGGCCATATTTTGTTAGAGGGTGTTCCCGGTTTAGCCAAAACGCTTACCATTAAGACTCTTGCCCAACTCATTGATACAAGCTTCAATCGTATCCAGTTTACTCCGGACCTCTTGCCGGCTGATTTGCTGGGTACCTTGATCTATAATCAGAAGAATGGTGAGTTTAATGTCAAAAAGGGTCCACTTTTTGGTAATATCATTTTAGCTGATGAAATCAACCGGTCTCCTGCGAAAGTTCAAGCTGCTTTGCTTGAGTCTATGCAAGAAAAACAGATCACTATTGGGGACTCTACCTACAAGCTTGAAGAACCATTTCTTGTGTTAGCAACACAGAACCCGATTGAGCAGGAAGGAACTTATCCTCTGCCTGAAGCTCAGGTTGATCGTTTTATGCTGAAGATTAAGGTCGATTATCCAACAGATGAAGAAGAATTTGAAATCATCAAGCGCATGGCCCATCCAGAACCTAAGTTTGATATCAAGCCTGTGATCAAAAAGGCGGATATACTCGAAGCCCGAAACGTGGTTGATGAGATATATATTGATGATAAGATATTCAAATATATCGTATCACTGGTTATGGCAACCCGGGATCCTGCCAAGGCCGGGCTGGTTGATATGGAAGCGCTCATTGAATATGGTGCCTCTCCCAGAGCGTCAATTAACCTGGCTCTTGCTGCTAAAGCTAATGCGTTTATCAATCAGCGTGGGTATGTCACACCTGATGATATCCGTGCAATTGGTATGGATGTATTGCGCCATAGAGTTCTGGTTTCATATGAGGCTGAAGCTGAAGAGGTCACGAGTGAAGATATCGTTCAGCGGATTTTTGAAGTCACTGAAGTACCCTGATCCAATTATTAGTCTACGAGAGTACAAGGACCTATTTATAAATTATTTCGCAAGGAATAATGACTATTGCTAAATCGCGATCTATTAAAAAAAGTCAAGAAAATTGAATTAAGCACACGACACCTTGTAAATGAGGTGTTTGGTGGTGAATACCACTCCGTGTTTAAGGGCCGTGGTATGGAATTCGCTGAAGTTCGTGAATACACACCCGGTGATGATATCCGCACCATTGACTGGAATGTATCAGCTAGAACAGGTGTCCCTTTTGTCAAGCTTTTTGAGGAAGAGCGCGAACTTACTGTAATGATCCTGGTAGATGCGTCTGCATCAGGTGCATTTGGGACCCGCGTGCAGATGAAAAGAACTCTGGCAGCAGAATTGTCCGCCGTTTTGGCTTTTTCTGCTGTTAAAAATAATGATAAGGTCGGATTGATCATCTTTACAGATCGAGTAGAGAAATATATACCTCCTCGCAAAGGTCGTTCACATGTGCTTCGCGTTATACGGGAAGTACTCGATCATGAGCCTGAACATCAGGGTACCAGTATAAATACAGCACTTGAATTCATGAGTAGAGTCATCAGAAAACGAGCTGTGACCTTTATGATTTCTGATTTTCTGGATAAGGATTATGAAAAAAGTATCAAACAGGCCAGCCGTAAACACGATATGCTTTCATTTCACCTTCAAGATCCGTGGGAAATTGATCTACCCAATCTTGGCTTGATCCAGATTCACGACGGTGAAACAGGGGAGACCTCTCTGATAAATACAGGAAAGTCATCTTTCAGAAAAACATATGAGGCTAAGTCAAAAGAACGGATAGCCAAATTGCAGGCGTTTTTCAAATCTAGTGGGTTGGACTATTTACCCATTCGTACTGATGTTCCTTATGTTGATCCCTTAATAAATTTCTTTAGAAAGAGAGCATCCAGAAGACGATGAGGCTCATGGCATTCATATTTGTAATGGGTTTGACAAGTCTGTTTGGATTCGACGCTCAATTTCAGGGGGACAGTTTAAAAGGTTCCCTGGGTGAAATTTTGTCCTTTGGCTGGGATATTCATCATCCAGAGGGAGCTCATTTAACTTTTAGTGAAATAGATCTAGAGGGCACTGGTATTGAGGTTCTTGATAGGGAACTGATCCATATTGAGGGCGGATCAAGCCTACGCTTTAATACCGCAATCTATGATTCAGTAGGCATATATACTTTCCCTTCATCCATCGCATATTTGGATAATTCAAATGGTCTCGATAGCCTTTTTCTCCGAGGACCAGACCTTGAAATTGCTTCAATATTGACATCTGCAGATACGACCTTCAGAGACATTAAAGGTATTCATAATATTAGGACGCCTATTAATCTCGTATTTGTATTGATCCTACTTCTCGTACTTATTGTGGCTTTCTTGATTTTCTACCTCCTCAGACGACTAAAAACATCAAGGGTTCAAGCTGCACCACCAAAAATTCTTGTTCCACCGGAAGAAGCACACATCATAGCGCTCAGAGCATTTGAATCCTTAAAACGTTCCAAATATTTACGATTTGAACAGTTCAAAGATTTCTATTCCGAGTTAACACACATTCTAAAACAATATTATGATAATCGATACCTGGTGAATGCCCTCGATCAAACCACTTCTGAATTTATTATTACCATGAATTCCATGATTGAGTTTGATACCGAATTGAAAAACGAGACACAAGAATTATTAGAAAAAGCCGATTTTATAAAATTTGCCAAAGCTGGGAGTGATGAACTTGAATCCGGCAAGGCGTTAAATCTGGCTATTGACTTAGTAAATCGAACAAAGATTCAATCGAATCAAGGAGATAACACGTGATAGATGTACAAAATGTTACCAAGTCTTATGGGGCATTTGAAGCAGTAAAAGACGTATCCTTCTCTGTGGAGCAAGGCGAAATCCTTGGCTTTCTTGGTCCAAATGGTGCTGGAAAGACCACAATGATGAAAATGATCACCTGCTATATGCCTCCAACTGGTGGAACCATAACCGTTGATGGTATGGATGTCCTTACTGAATCCATGGGTGTCAGAAAGAAAATTGGATATTTACCTGAATCAACCCCTCTCTACGAAGAAATGGGTGTTCGTGACTATTTAAACTTTATAGCTGATGTTCGTAGAGTGCAGGGTGCTGACCGAACAAGAGCTATGGACCGCGTTATCTCTGTAACTGGACTTTCCAAGGTTATTCACAAAGATATTCATGAATTATCCAAGGGGTATCGCCAGCGGGTTGGCTTTGCACAGGCTATCATTCATGATCCTGAAATTCTGGTGCTGGATGAACCCACTACCGGTTTGGATCCTAATCAAATAATTGAGATAAGAAACCTCATCCGTGAGCTTGGGGAAAGTAAAACAGTTATTTTCTCCACGCATATCATGCAGGAGGTTCAGGCAACCAGCGATCGGGTCCTCATCATAGATCAGGGGAAGATAGCCGCTCAGGGTACTGCTGAGGAGCTTAAAGCTAGCATTGCTGGGCAGATGCATCTTGATATGGTCCTGCGCAACGCAGATAAATCAAAATTCATTGAAGTGGTTAACGGTATTGAGCACATTCACCTGGAAGATATCAAACTTCAAAAGAACGGTGATATTGAAACTGCTTTAAAGATTGATGCCGGAACGGATCTTCGAGAACAGTTATTTGATCTTGCGGTGAGCAACCAATGGAAAATACTTGAATCATCTCCATCTTCATTCACTCTTGAAGATGTATTTAGAAAATTGACCAATTAAGGAACCTATTCATGTCTGAAGTTCTAGCTATCTATAGAAAAGAGATGAAGACTTATTTTAATTCTCCCATAGCCTTCATCGTTATATCCTCATTCCTAGTCATCACCAACTGGCTTTTCTTTGACTACGGCGATTATCCATTTTTTGCCATTAATATTGCTGATATCCGTGGAATATTTGATTATGGAGCTATCGTTCTACTCTTTATTGCTCCTGCAGTGTCCATGCGATTGATTTCTGAGGAAAAACATCAGGATACTCTCGAGTTATTGGTAACCATGCCCATTACAGATATGCAGATCATTCTGGGGAAATATTTATCTACCCTGGTAATTTTTGCCATTATTCTTGGCGGAACATTGATTGCACCCATATCCATCTCATTTGTTGGTGATCTCGACTCTGGAATTGTGATTAGCAGCTATATTGGATTTTTCTTCCTGGGTGCTACCTATCTGGCCATGGGACTTGCAGCAAGTAGCTTTACTCGGAACCAGATCATTGCCTATATCATGGGGATGATCATTATCGCGGTTTTTTTCCTGATGAATGGGATGGCCAATGGATCAGGTCTCATTGCCACGCTTTTTGAGAATTTGAGTATTCGTTTTCATTATCAGAACTTTTTCCGTGGCGTTCTTGATACTCGAGATCTCCTCTATTTTATTTCCCTTATTTTTGTATCTCTACTTGTAAGCAGTACGGCCCTAGCAAGCCGTAAGAGCAAATAGGGAGGAGCAGATTATGAATTCAAATAATACCTGGTCCTTTACCCTCATTATTGTTGGTGTCATCTTTGTGCTCAACCTTTTTGCTCAGCAATATTTTGTTCGCATTGATTTGACAGAAAATGAACGTTATTCAATCAGTGATGTTACACGCGATATTCTGGCGGATATAGATGAACCTATTACTGTGAAGGTCTACTTCTCAGAGAATTTTCCACGTCAATTGATTTCTGTTAAGCAATATGTCCTCGATATGTTAAATGAATACCGGGCCTATGCTGGTTCCTCACTGGAGTATGAGTTTATACCAATTTCTGGGGAGAATCAGGAATTGGAACAGGAAGCTATGTCGTATGGTGTTCAACCCGTGCAGGCCAACATTACAGAAAGCGATGAAATCAAAGTTCAGCGAATTTATCTTGGAATCGTTTTCCTGTATGGTGATCAGAAGGAAGTAATTCCATTTGCTCAGCAAATCGAACAGCTCGAGTATGATATGACAGGGTCCATCAAAAAGCTGACTCTGGGTAGTTTACCAAAAATTGGCTGGTTAACAGGGCATGGCGAGCAGCCACTTGGCGAAGAAGGCGTAGCTAGAGCCACAGGCGAGATCCAAAAGAATTATGAATTAGTTGAAATCAACTTGAGTTCCGAGGAACAGGTCCCGCAGGATATTAATACAGTCATTCTTGCCGGGGCGACAGCTGAATTTAATGATCACGATCTCTATAAACTGGATCAGTTCATACTCAGGGGTGGTAGACTTGGTGTATTTCTAAATAAGAAAATAATTGAGATGCAAAACCAATACATGCCAGTCCAGGAAAATGGCAGCAACATTTTCGTCTTTCTGGAACACTTCGGTGTGAAGTATGGTAATCAAATACTAATGGATAAGACCAATTATCAGGTTCAGGCTATGCAGAATCTTGGCTTCTTGCAGATTCCAGTAGCAATGGATTATCCCTTTGCACCACGTATTTCAAATCTGAATGAAGACAATCCTATTGTCAATCGCTTGAACGAGCTGGGTTTCTTTTTCGTGAATGAGGTTTCACAGGTTGGAGATACATCAAGGGTATCATTCACACCTCTGATGCATACTTCAGATATGACAGGTTTTGCGATGCCGGATCAGCGGACCCGATCCATCAACATATCTGCAGGTCAGCAAGTACCGGATTATATGTATCGCGAAGGACCCAAGGTTGTCTCTGCCATTCTAGAGGGAGAGCATACCTCATGGTTTGGTAGTACTAAACCGGATTCAATCACTTTTCCTGGGATGCACTTAGCTGAGTCAATTACTTCTACTGTGATGGTGACCCTGGGTAATGCCACATTCACTTCGCAACAGTTCATGGTGCCTACAAGTCTGACATTTTTGCTTAATACTGTCGACTGGCTGCATGATCGGAATGGCTTGATCTCAATTAGATCAAAAAATGTTCAGCCCTCACAGCTAGAAGAAATGAGTGGGGGTAAACGTCAGGCTCTGAAGTGGATAAACATACTGCTCGCACCATTCCTGATTGTATTGTTTGGTGTTATCAGATGGTATATCCGTAATAAATCAAAGAATCTCGCAGGAGTTGGAGCATGAAAAATAATCAAACTATCCTAGCTGCCGGTATTCTTGGAGTTTTGGCAATACTCTATTATTTAACTCAAACAGGTTCCGTGGATACCAAGACTATTGATGTAGACCTGTTTAGTTTTGATAAGATGGAAATTACAGACATTAGTCTGATAAGTGCTGGATCAACGATCGAGTTCAATAAAAATGAAACGGGTTGGAGTCTTGAGGATTATCCTGTTGATACGGTGCGAATGAATCAATTAATGGATCTCTTCTCAGAATTAAGTATCGACCGAATGATTACCAGGAATCTAGATAAGCACAGCAAATATGAAGTGTCAGACCAGGATAGTCGTTTCCGCGCCCGAGATGGTGATGGAAAAGACTTACTGCATCTGATCATAGGCAAACAGGGCGCAAACTATCAAGAAACCTTTGTGAGAGCAGATGCTACAAATGAAGTATATGCGGTCAAAAGTAATCTGAGTCAGTACAAAGATAAGACCGCGAAGGATTTCTGGGATCGCTCTATTACTCAATTTGATGTCAATCAGATCAACCATGTAAAATTTAGCGGTGAATTGAATTATAGCCTGCAGCGCGAAGGACCAGTTTGGTCATACGATGGAGAGCAGGTGGACTTCGAGAAGGTAGTGAATATGCTGCGACCCCTTGAGAATCTAAAGGCCAGCAATTTTGCTGATGAAATCGGAGCTGATAAAGCCTTTTACAAGGCATTAAGCGTGGGCTTCGAAGATGGATCCAGTCTTGAACTGAGTTTTTACCTCAAGGATGTTAATGGAGCTCTGCTTCTGGTGAAGCTAAGCGGTAATGATAAGATATTTGAATATTCCAAGTCTGGTTTAAATCGGTTTAAGAAGGAATTTAAAGATTTACTTCCCGATCCTGTACCCACGCCATAATAGATCCCAGTTATTAACAAAAAAAGAGGGCAGTTAAAACTGCCCTCTTTTTATATCAGAATTAGAAGAACTACTCCCAGTTGATCCCAAACAGATATGCCAAATCCTCAGCCAGAAAGTCTGGAAACATCCCATTCACAGTTGGGTCACTCCAACCACTCTGCCAATCACTATAGGATGTAGCAGTCCACACCATATCTGGAGCAATATATTCGGATATGCGTTCCAGATAATCAATCGCTATGTCACCATCAATAGTAAGAATAGTACCTGTGGTGATGACTCCACTCCATTGAAATGATATCTCAGGGAATTGGTGTAGTTCATCAGAATAGTCTCCAACCGTGACCAGGAATTCCGACCATAGATCCCAGATGGCAACCGGTAGATCACCCTGGTTGGCTGTCAACAAATTGAATGATAAAAAGCCCAATGTCACGGTTGCCGTAGTGTCGCTGTTGCTCTCGCTATATTGAATATTGACTGAAATGGGGGTGTTATTCAGTCCTGCTAAAAGTACTTCGGTCTCTTCAAAGCTAATATGCTCATATAAGGTAACCTGGTTATAATTATAGGCCGTGGTTGTACTCATTGTATAGGGTGGTAATAGTGTTTTATAATCAGCTACCGTATTTAGGTAGTATTGGGAGATATCTATTGAAGCACTACTCTCATCACTAAATCCTCCCCGTTCATCACTAAAAGCATAATCTACACTTGTTGGTTCTGAAAGCGTGTTCCTTAGGGCATTAAGAGCGGTCAGTATTTGGGATGATTCGGTTTGACTAAATTCAACGAAGAAGTGATTCAGTTCTGTAACTTCAGAGTCAATCAAGGCAAGGACCTGTTCAGCCCTGTCAATAGACGACATTGCAGATGCTTGAGCTTCACTGAGCAGGGTTATTCCATTGGTATTCAGAGTCGCAAATGTCGAGCCCAGGCTTAATCCAGCTATGATCGCAGCTGGATCCGTAGTATCCAGTTCATAGTTGTATGCTGCCAGGCCCTTAAACATGCCCTGCAGAGCGAATAAAGATGATTCCATTGCAGTGATATCAACTATATCAATCTGAACGCCAGCGCCCAAAGTGAAAGCAAATTCTGGATCATTGTCTATTGAATCCAAAGCTGCAAGTCCTACATCAACCATGGGAATATAATTATCAGTCACTTGGATCTGGAAATCATTAAAAGTATCCAGGGATTCAAATTTTAATCGAGCAAGCGCAAGTGGGTTTTCAAAATATGAAGCGATCATTCCTTTCACTCTAGTGACGGAGATTGGCAGTCCAAATCCATAACCGACAGGATTTGATGCAACACCAGGCTCACCAAAAGGAGCATAAACTTTTACGCTAGAGCCGAAGATATCGCTCATCATAGTATTTTGAGATAGAATAAGTAGACTTGTAAACCCGAGACCGAATTGTGCATCTTGATTCCGCCAATCTAATACAGAAGCTTCCTGGTAAAACCCATGTGATTCACTAAAATCAAGACCATTGAGGATCATTTGAGCAGAATCCGGATCAGCGACAAGTAAATCTCCAATTACAGGAAGCAGCGAGGCATTTGCATTGGCAACTAGAACAACCGCTGCTGCTGAATCCTCTGGCGTCACTTCATTGTCATTGTTGATATCCTCACAATTAGTGAGAAATAGAATGATTACACCTATTAATAATACGAGTCGCAGTGCATTTCTTTTCATTTTAATCCCCTTCCGAGGTTAATGGTGTTAATGCTGTGAAGATAGTTTTTCACATTGCAATATAATTTGAGCCTGAGCACAATCGTTCAGAAATGTGAATTGCATCCTTTTTGTCAAATATACTGTTTTTGGAGGGTTGGCAACCATTAATTCCCCCTGTACACAACTGTAGCTGCAGCCTGCTGAGCAGGAAATATTATGATGTCAGCAATTTGAACATGGGGTGGTCTTGAGGCAGCAAAAATAACTGCTTCAGCAATATCTTCAGCAACCAGAGCTTCAAGACCCTGGTATACAGCTTCGGCCTTGCTTGCATCCCCCTTAAATCTAACCAGACTAAATTCTGTATCTACAAGCCCAGGCGATATGGCTGAAACTCGAAGTGGGGTAGACACCACATCCATTCTGAGGCTTTTGGTGAGAGCGTCCACAGCATGTTTACTGGCACAATAAATACTTCCCCCCGGATAGGCTTCGTGCCCTGCAATTGAAGAAATATTTATCACATGTCCCCGTTGGTTCCGTTCCATACCCGGAACAACCGTTCGAATCATATTCAGAACGCCTTTTACATTCGTGTCCAACATGGTATCAACATCATCGCCTGGTGTCTCGTGTGCCTTTTCAACACCAAGTACCAGTCCAGCATTATTCACAAGGACATCAATATGTTTAAATGGATCGGGCAAAGATGATATCAGACTTTCAACAGCAGAACTATCTCTCACGTCAAGAGCTTTCCCTAAAACCTGTATCTGATATTCTTTCTGAAGTTCTGAGGCCAAATTAAGAAGTTTCTGCTCACGTCTTGCAGTAATAATCAGATTAGAACCCTGTTGGGCAAACAAGCGGGCACATGCTTCACCAATACCCGCGCTGGCACCAGTTATTAAAATGGTTTTATCTTTTAGGCGATTAATCACAGAGTTGCTTCCTTATGTGAATTCCAAAACAAAATCAAAATCAGTAAGCTACAAAACAGACCGGGATAGAATGGTTCAATGCCCCAAAAGTAACTCCAATCGTCTATTTTTCCAAAAAGGAACCAGAGAAATGATGCCATAGGTGGTATGGTTAAATTTAGAAGCACAGCACGTTGAGAAAGGGGTTTCTTGAAAATGCTAAACAAGGTGGGGATGAGCAGTGCTGGTATCGATATAGTACCAAAGGTATACCAGAGATCGATGACGGAAGGCATCCAGATTGCCATGACAATCCCTATTAACATCACAATGAGCATACTTGCTTTAATGAGAACTTTCGTTGAATAGGTTTTAAAGAACGAAAAAGTTGAAAGAATATCTTTCCCCAATGTGATTCCTGATACGAGGGTGTTGCTGTCCAGGGTTGACATAACAGTTGCCAAAATGCCCACATAGAACAATCCCTGGAGCCCTATAGGTAAAACAGCATTTCCTAAAACTAGGAAAGCTTGAGACGGTATTGTTTCGGCAGGCAGATAGGAAAATGCATATAAGCCGGTGAGAGTTGTCATTAAATCAAAGATAAACCAGAACAAAACTGCCCAAAGGATACCACGTTTTGCGATTCCTGGGGTAGTTGTTGCATAAACCCTTTGATGAAAACCGGGATCCACCATAGTCCATGATCCTATAAAAAACCAGACCAATATATATCCTAAGCTTTGCCCACCTGTAAGGGATTTGTGTGATTCTGGCAGGGAATGCCATAGATCTATGGGAGACATATATTTTCCACTCAGGACCATCAGAATAATTAAAAATCCGGCGAACATGAGTAAGAATTGAAGTTTGTCGGTTTTAATTACAGAGGTAAAGCCACCATTAAGTATATAGAATAGTGAAAATATTGATCCCACGATTATGGCAACGACCAAATTCAGACCCAGAAAAAAGTTGAGGATTAATCCCAGGGTCAAAATGTATGGAGCCGGACTTGCTAGCAGAAGTACCCAGACGGATGCCAGCCATCCCGCATTTTTACCATAGTCAGATACCAATATTTCAGGAAGCGAGTTCACTTCCAATGCTCGAGCTTTCTTCGCCACCAACAAAGCGAAGGCAATACCAAAGACATAGTAGGGGAGTCCAAATATTATCCAATTGGATATACCATAGCTGGTACTGTATTCACTGACACCAAGAATGCCACCATACCAGGTAGATACCAGTGTCATCACAAAGGCGGGCAGTGTCAGCTTTCGACTCATGAGCATATAATCAGAGGTCGAATCAGTACGTGTATTGTATACTCCGACGAGTAATACAGCAATGAAATAGACTAAAATAAGACCAATATCAACCAGATGTAGATTCATAAGTATATCGTATTACTCACTGATACACAGCGATATAAGCACACCCTGATTGAATCATGAACGTGAGGTTATCCTTAATGATCAGGTTGCTCTGACTGATATACCCATCAGAACGATCCCGATTTACAATCTCCCACTTGAGACCAGTGGAATGAAGACCCTTGTACTCAGTGATTGGCAAAACACTCAGGGTATTGCCATGAGTGACCCGTAGGTCGAAGTTACATTTAGGGGTTATTCGTTGAATAATTTCGAGGGATATATCTTTCTCAGATGATAACTCATTTTTAAAGATAACGACAATATGAGTATCAATGGACCCACAGATATGCAGGTTGTGCAATAAATGATCCGTGCGGTCACCACCAGCACCCAGGAATATCAGTGACTTGACAGGATACGTCTCAAACGCGTAATCCAACGTTTTCTGGAGATCTGTACGATCTTGATCGAGTAAAGGAATAACTTCTGTTGATCCAATATCAATCATCTGTGCTGAATCCATATCACCAAGCACGAGATCAGGATCAAGTCTATATTTTTTAAATACATTAAGACCCCCATCAACAGCGAGAACGATATCAGCTGCCATCATCTCAGCTTTAAGAAGCGCTTCACTCGGAGGATTTCCAGCCAATACGATTAAAACATTCATATCTTTAATACTTAAAGTAACTATTTCCTATAAACTCACGCAATATTGATGTTCCAGGGACATGTCTATCGGGAATTGAATGAAAAAGTGATAACAGAGTAATCAGCCTATCGCGAACTGTATTTTTAGAGGCGGATTTTAACAAAGGTAGAGCATACCTTTTCAGAATGGATAACTCATAAATAAGGGCAGAGTTAAACATCGTATCTGCCTGTTCCTGAAATGGAAAGATATTACTTAGTTCTCCATGGCGTACAGAGTTCCATCGACCAATTGTGTCATCTGCACTATAGCCGCGATAATTATGATCCCGTACAATGCGGCGAATAAGTCTTCCATCTGAAGTTGATACGGGATGGGTATTATCAATGTTAAGCTGTGTTAATGCACTTATATATACACGATAATAGCTTTCTTGTGATAAACCCTCATGAATGAGAGGATTCAAGCCGTGTATGCCCTCAAAAATGAGAACCTCATTCTGCTTGAGGTCCATGGTGTCCTGCATAATCTGCTGCTTGCCATCTACAAAATTATAGTTACGCTTATTAACCGGGAGTCCAGTAACCAGTTGTGCTAATTCATGTTTCAGGGCCTCAAGATCCACGCAACTTACGTTTTCAAAATCTAAAGTTCCATCCGCCTGAGGAGGAATTTTATCCCGATCCAGAAAATAATTATCCATGGAAAGATATTTTGACTGGATCCCATTGATAGCAAGATGAATGGCAAGCCGCTTGGTGAACGTTGTTTTACCAGAAGAGGAGGGACCCGCTACAAAAACGACTCGAATACCTTTTTGATTACTGATGTCATCGGCCAATGCCGCAATTCGCTTCTCTTGCAGCCCTTCTGCAACCCAGATAACCTGTTTGAAACCCTTTTCCATGATTTGCTTATTGAGATCATGAATGGATGACACCTTGAGAATCCGACCCCACTTTTCATGTTCTTTCATCATCCCAAAAAGTTTGGGTGAATCAGAATATGCTTCCAATTCATCTCCATTCTCACTTATCCGGACCAGGAAACCTCGATCGTAATTCATGAGTTCGAAATGAGGTAAAGCAGATAAGTCAAGATTTGTAAATTCGTATGAAGCTGATATATGCTCTCCCAGCATGAGAACAGGTGGACGAACCGTGTGAATTCTGGGTGTCAACAGGTGTTTCCAATCCTCAGGTTTGGCGGCTCGAATCTTGATATGTTTTACATCGGCTTGTAACTGGTGCATCTTATCGTAAATAGTTTTCAATTCATGACTGGAAACATGCTTCTGTTCCTTTAGCACACAATAAAAACCATCTCCGAAGGAATGGTCTATTATGAGAGTTCTTGTAGTCCCATATATATTTTTGATGGCTGCTGACATAAGAAAAATGACTGCCCTCGTCTTATGTCTATATGATTCTACCTTATTGCTCATCTTTCACCGGTTTTCTTAATGATATGATATCCAAATTGAGTAGATACAGGTTTTGAGGCTCTTCCTCGACCCATTTTCTTGACGGCCTCCTCAAAAGGTTTTACCATTTGACCTGTACCAAACCATCCGAGATCACCACCTTTTGATTTACTGGGGCAGGTAGAGTATTCCTTGGCGAGTTGCTCAAATCGAGCACCCTTTTGAATCTTCTTAAATAATTCTTCAGCTAAACTTCTGTTTTTGACCAGTATATGGCTGGCTCTCCACTCCACAATATCTCCTCATCTACGCAATTTATGACAGACCTCAAGATAGAGAATTCGATCTATGAATCAAGGAAACCATGTAATTCAGCCTGTAAATCTTGATTATCTGCTCACCCATTTGTCAGTCACAAGAACTTCACGAATAGGACCAGAACATATGTTATCTGGTCACAAAAGAATCGACCCGGTTGATGCTGAATATATCATAGGAGGTACGATGAAACTCTTAGCCCCTTTGGCCGTTATCGTTTTCATCTTTGGTTCTTAACAATCTAATGTTATTGACGATGTCTCTGATCTGACCTGAGCCATAGCAGGGCTTTCAAAGTAATTCCGACTCCTGTTGCAATCTTTTGATGTTCACACTATACTGAAACTGAATTCTTAATATTTTGAATCTAAAAGTTGGAGCTTATATGGCATATATAGAATATGTGGATCCAAATGACATTCCTGAAGCGAATCGGGTGAACGATCAGGATCATATCCTACGCATTCATGGCGTACATAGTGAGGTTATGCGACATCACTTTACATTATACAAGGAGTTGATGTACAGGAAAGGACCCTTGACTCGCATCCAGCGAGAAATGATAGCTGTGACAGTCTCTGCAATTAACGAGTGCCATTACTGAATTGAGCATCACGGGGCAGGGCTCCGCAGACTTTTAAGCTCCAAACAGATTTCTATTGAAGATCAGAGCTCCCTTTTATCTGGATTGATAGAGCTAGGGGATCATCAATCCTTGAATCCCCAGGACAAAGCCATACTTGCCTACACCAGCAAGTTGACTCGAACACCAGGTGCTATCAGCAAAGCGGATATTGATCGCCTGCGGGCACAAAATCTTGATGACCGTGGAATTCATGACATTTGTGCGATTGTAGCCTATTTTGCCTTTGTAAACAGGATGGCAGATGGTTTGGGCGTAGAATTAGAAGATCGTTTTAATGAGAGATAGTCACTAGTAAGGGGTTAACAATTATTAGCTGCTGCCTGCTAATCACTTACCATGGCCGGAACGCTAACAAGGAATACTAAAATAAGAAGAAGCCATTTTGAGAGGCTTATTTTGAATCTTGTAGATTTTTCAACACCTACCCAAATACCCGTAATATCGTAATAACATTTTGCATATTCATGCAAATCATCCTTGGATTCGAATAGAGACCCCAGCATTTGGGGTGTCCTGAGAATAGAATGCTCTGCGTCGTAAATAGCTTGTTCACAAGGGGTTAATGCCTTCGATTCAATACAATATATCGATGATGGAGAGATGAAGAAGAGGGAAATGACAGCATGTATAAGTATATGGCGATATTTCATTAATATTAAAACCTCCTAATGGAATTTGGGATATCGATATAAGCTATGTATGTATAGATGTAATCAAATATTCGATTGCACATCTGGAGAAATTTAGAAATAAAAAAGACCCCTGAAAATCAGGGGTCTTATGTACACCGGCCAGGAGTCGAACCCGGAACCTTCTGGTCCGTAGCCAAACGCTCTATCCAATTGAGCTACCGGTGCATGTCAAATAAAGATCAATATCTTTACAATCGTAGCGCGTAGGGGAGTCGAACCCCTGTTACCGGCGTGAGAGGCCAGCGTCCTAGACCACTAGACGAACGCGCCAAATTATGCTTTTATATCGAGTTTGCACTTACAATCGATACTTGTGATTCCATTATTCTCACAATTAAAATGGAATCCATAAACATTCAAATAACGTTGCCGGGGGAGGATTCGAACCCCCAATGAAGGAACCAGAGACCTTAGTGATACCATTTCACCACCCGGCAAAAAGCTTAAAGCGCGGCGAATATAAACAGCGGCCTAAGTCATGGCAATATTAT
>JABIFX010000101.1 GCA_018650445.1 Fidelibacterota bacterium | reverse complement strand
GGTCAGTCTCAAGTGCTTCGCTTGTTTTTAATATGTCAAAATCAAAAGGAGCTATGATCGTCTCGGTTGTAATCTGATCAACGGCATAGTTGAATTGAAACATCTTGCCGCGAGGGAAGAATAGAGCTGTAACAACGAGAAGCAGTGCAATCAGAGTTATCTGGCTGATCCTTAGCCAGAGGTGATATTTCTTTTCGTCACTGACTACCTTTTTTGATTGTGTTAACATGCAGTAATTATAACCCTTTCATAAGCTGCTTCAAAATCACAAGTTTTTGAACTTCTGATGTCCCCTCACCAATGGTGAGCACTTTAGCATCGCGGAAGAATCTTTCAACCTGAAATTCTTTTATGTATCCGTAACCACCATGCACTTGAACGGCCATATTGGCCGCACGGACTGCAGTCTCAGAAGCCTTTAATTTAGCCATGGCAGCAGCTTTTACTACATTTCCACCATGATCTTTCACATAACTCGCCTGATAAACCAGATGTCGTGCGGCTTCAATCTCAGTAGCTATCTCTGCCAACTGCATCCCACCGCCCTGGAAGCGATATATCTTTTTTCCAAATGCTTCGCGTTCATCAGCATATTTTAGCGCAGCCTGCAAGGCACCTTCAGCCAACCCAAGAGACAGCGCAGCCACACTGATGCGCCCTCCAACCAGGGCCGTCATCATCTGGCTAAATCCAACATCTAGTTCTCCAAGTAAAGCTCCAGCAGGGACCCGCATATTTTCGAATGTCAATGCTCGCGTATCCGAGCCACGCCATCCCATTTTCTTTTCGGGAAGACTAATAATGAAACCAGGTGTTTTTGGGTCAACCATGAAGACTGAGACCCCTCCAGGTCGTTTTGCCTCAGGATCAGTTACTGCTGTTAGATTGCATACCCCTGAGAAACCAGCGTTGGTAATAAAATTTTTCGATCCATTGATGACCCATTCATCTCCATCTCGAACTGCAGTTGTTTTTGTGCCACCTGCATCCGATCCAGCCTCTGGTTCTGTCAAACCAAAACATGCCAGATATTTACCTGAGATCAGGTTGGCCAGATGAGCATTTTTCTGTTCCTCGCTCCCAAACAGATAAATCGGACTTGTCCCCAGCGAAATATGGGCTGCCACCGTAATTGCCACTGATGAATCAACTTTAGCCAACTCCTCGATAACGAGAGTATAGGCCAGAGTATCCATGCCGGCGCCACCGTATTCTTCTGGGAAGGGAATTCCCAGAAGACCCAGCTCTGCAAGTTTTGGAATCAGCTCAAGCGGAAAGCGTTCTTCCTTGTCCAGGGCTTCTGCAATTGGAGCAACCTCATTGGCCGCAAAGTCCCGAACCATATCCTGGAGCATATAATGCTCATCTTGAAAATATTGTTTCACTTTATATCCCCCTGTCTTTGAATAGAATGATTAATCTACCACCTCATTACAGAAGCACCCCAGGTAAATCCAGCTCCAAATGAAGCCACCACAATGGTATCACCGCGGTTAATTTTACCCTCCTGCAGGGCTTCATAAAGGGCGATTGGGATAGAAGCTGATGTGGTATTGCCATACTTATGAATATTGGAATAGACGACTTTATGCATTTCGAGGTCTAGGCGGTTGGCCACAGCTTCAGTAATTCGCAGATTGGCCTGGTGAGGTACAACCAATTTCACTTCCGATTTATCCACACCGGCGGCTTCCAACGCCTCAGCTATCACTTGAGGAAATTTTGTGACGGCATGTTTGAACACGGTTCGACCATTCATCACGACATGACCATAACCTTTGTCCAGCAATTCTTTTGTCAAGAACGGGTTATCAAGAGTTGAAGGTGTACGCAGCATGAGATCTTCGGCATAGCGACCGTCTGAGTGTGTCTTCACGGACATCAAACCTCTATCCTCATCTGTAGCCTTAATAACAGTTGCTGCAGCACCATCTCCAAAGAGGACTGCTGTATCACGACCATTCGTAGTAAAATCAAGGGCCACGGACTGAACTTCAGAGGTTATCAGAAGGATATTGTTGTATGCACCGGATTCTATAAATGCCTTCGAAACTGAAAGCCCGTATAGAAATCCTGAGCAAGCCATACGGATGTCAAGTGCTGGTGTTCCAGGAATTCCCAGACGTCGGGTCATCATGGGTCCACCACCGGGAGCAAAATAGTCACTTGCCATGGTTGAGAAGATGATATGTTCCACATCCTCAGCCTGCATTCCAGCCTTCTCCAGGGCTTCTTCGGCAGCCTTTAATGCCAGGTCAGTCGTGCATTCCCCATCAACATGATGACGCTCCTGAATACCGCTTCGTTCACGAATCCACTCATCGGAGGTATCCATCAGTTTTTCTAAATCCTGGTTGGTTACTCCATTCTCAGGGACATACATGCCGATCGCATCGATATAAGCTTTTCGCATTGTGAACTCCTAATCCATTACTCTAATATCTTTTAATTCTAATTGGATAGTTTTCCGGCCCTGCCATTCATTTTCTGCCAAGACATAGGCTATTTCCAGACTCTTCTTAGAGTACAGCAATTCCAGAGATTCTGCCATTCCAAAACCAATAGCATCTAGAACGGTCCTGCCTTGACGAACTTTAAACTTTAAATGATTTTTACCGACAATTTTTGGTCGGGGATAACCGATAATTTCCAAATTTTGGCTGGCGAACAGCGGACGCATATTTCCAGGTCCATAAGGGGCTAGCCGTCGTAACGTCTCCATTAATTGGGAATTAATATCGGAAAATTCTATGATAGACTCGATTTTTAAGCGAGGTCGCATCATTTCTTCTGTTACCTGAGCCATGGCCACTTCCTGGAACCGTTTCTCAAATGCTTCCAGATTGGCTGGATCCATAGACATTCCTGCTGCCATTGTATGTCCTCCAAAGCTGAGGAGCAGATCAGCACATTCTGAAAAGGCTGCATGAAGATCAAAACCACTAATACTTCTGGCAGAAGCTTTGCCCACACCGTCGTTGACAGCAATGATCACAGTTGGGACAAAGTATCGTTCCTTTAACTTTGAAGCGACGATCCCAATTACCCCATGATGCCAGCCCTCGTGATAGAGAACTAGAGACCGTTTTTCCCTGGGGTCATATTTGGCATTAGAAAGTCGTACGGCTTCATCAAATATTTTACCTTCAACCGTCTTACGAGCTTCATTTTCGGAGTTGAGAACTGCTGACAATTCTTTGGCTTCTGACTGTGTTGTAGAAGTCATTAGCCGAACAGCGCGCATGGCTTCACCCAACCGACCAACAGCATTAATACGAGGCCCTAATCCAAAGAGAACATCGGAGACGGTGACTTCATCTCGAGTGATGCCAGCCACTTTCTTCAAGGCGATAATTCCAGGACGACTTCCCTTGCTAATTAATTTCAGTCCTTCACCAACTATAATTCTGTTTTCCCCTGTGACTTTAACTATATCTGCAGCAGTACCAATGGCAGCAAGATCAAGAAATTGGAGTGCTTGTTCAGCTGAGTGGTTGCGTTTCTTTGCAAGAGCCTGTGTGAGTTTGAAAGCTACGCCTGCACCACATAAATTCTTATTGGGATAGTCACAATCTGCTTGTTTGGGGTTCAATATTGCTATTGCATCAGGGAGTTTTGCATCTGGAATATGATGATCTGTAATCATCATGTTAACACCGAGCGTCTTGGCGTATTCAACCTGTTCGACGGCAGTGATGCCACAATCACAGGTAATAATCAGTTTTGCTCCAATCTCGGCAGCATATTCAATACCCTTGTGGGAAACACCGTATCCTTCTGTATTTCTGTCAGGAATGTAGAATTCCGATTTTGCACCTATTGATTGCAAAAATAAGTGTAACAGAGATGCAGCAGTCGTACCGTCCACATCATAATCCCCATATACCAGAATAGGAGCATGCTCATCGAGGCATTTAGAAATCACCTCTACGGCCGTATCCATATTCAACATGAGGAATGGATCAAGTAAAAGAGATATAGAAGGATTGAAGAATTCGCGAGCCTCATCAAGCGTGCGTAAATCACGACGCCAGAGCATTCCCCCCACTACTGGTGAAACGCCTAAAGAATTAGTGAGATTCTCTATTTCCCCTTGGGGACTGTCTTGAATGATCCAGATTTTTTCCATAATAAATTGGTCTATAGTATAAGCTTCAGATTGGTTTAATTCACGGTAAAAACGTCGCTGTTTCGACCTGATATCACATCATATGAGAATGACTGGTGCCAATGGTAGGCAAATAAATGGGTGGATCTATAAGCCGGATTTTGTCTTACCCTCAAAAGAGGATGAGGCAGCCATTGATCTGGATCTCCATTTGCATAGAGAT
>JABIFX010000217.1 GCA_018650445.1 Fidelibacterota bacterium | reverse complement strand
ATTACGGGTGCTCTTGGTGCACTCTCAACGCAGGTTGCCGAGCTGGATATCTTGGCGAAAAGCGCCGATTTAAAATTTGCTGAGATCGACGAATTGATTGCTGAAGGTATGAACGTATTGGCAATTGAATTGAATTGAATTAAATTTACTCTCTTTCCCCTTTGCAGGGGGAAGGCTGGGGTGGGGGTGGATGTTCCATCTCCTGCGGATGAGTGTATAAATTGGGTTGACACCAAAAGTGAGCAGTGTAAAATACGCACACTCTGAATAAAGCGGGAATAGCTCAGCTGGTAGAGCACGACCTTGCCAATGTTGTGAAATTCATAATTCATAGCCTTAAACGATATAGAAAACAGTTCTTTATCGTTTTTTTTCGTTTTATGTGAAATAAAACCGTAATAAAACTACATAAAAAATCTGATTGACATGTATCATTAGTTAACATTAATAGTTTAGAACAACTCTATATTGCTTATTGAGTTGGACGTTAGCGCGATCTTATGTTCGTGACTTGTTTCATCAAGAAGATTTATCTGGTATTCGGATTTCGAGGTTGGTTTCCTCTAAATCAGTTTACTGTGCATTATGTGTCTAAATCGGATATCGGGGTTGATGTGTTCTGGTTGATACTGCACAATAAAGACTGCTAACCTATTAGGCGAGGTGTCGGAATGAGTGAAGTAGTTATTTAGGGTGTTCGGATTTCGAGGTTGATATTGCTTAAAGCTCATCATTCTCTAAAAGTTCCACCAGGGTTGATATCGCTGCTCCGTAGTTGATCATCTCCTCCTCTTCTGGGGGACGAGTCGCTAAATTGTAGAACCCTCTGTTTATCATAAAGCTGTCACCCATACCATCGAGAGAGGCCGTTGCTTCCTGCCGCCTTGCGCTGGTGCTTTTTCGTTTACGCTTCACTCTGTGTACCCCCTCCGTGAACAGTATCTTTGCTCTCAAGGCATCAAAGGAGTAGCCTCTACCAATCCTATTCATCACCCTGATTAGGTTGTTTAGGCTTTCCGTATAGGCGTTGGTGATCGGGTGATCGAAGTAGTTGAATATCTCTTTGTGCCAGTTGTCAGTAGCCCTCACTAGGTCACTGAAGTATGGCACCAGCTCTTCAGGGATGTCATCCTTCCATCGTGCATAGTCAGCCTCGGCCTCTTTTCTGGAGGTGCTGTCCCAGATTGCATAGAACCCCTCTTTGAGAGCGTGAGCGGCCCCCAGGAGCGGGTAATTCCTAACCCATCCAGAGAACTTCAGGTACTCTTGATCAGTAAGATCATGCAGTCGTTTTAGTAGCACGAATCTATCATGCATCAAGGTGCGGCGTTGACGGTCAGTTAGCTCTTTGCGTACCGCCTTCCTGACGGCCTCCATTGCCTCATTTGCCATCTTTACTACATGGAACTTATCTACCACCACCTTAGCGTGTGGGAACTGCTCATAGACCGCCTCACGGTAGGGTCTCCACATATCGGTGGCCACGTACCGGATGGTGTGTGGATCTTTAATTCCAGCGAAGTAGGCGAGGATTGATTTCTTGTTTCGGTTGGGCAACAGTTCCACCACCGTATTCTTCTCAATATTAGTGATCACTGCCCTGGGTTTCTTGATGATATGGATCTCATCGACCCCCATCCATCGG
Organism: Fidelibacterota bacterium; assembly: GCA_018650445.1. Classification (GTDB taxonomy): domain Bacteria; phylum Fidelibacterota; class UBA8477; order UBA8477; family JABMPR01; genus JABMPR01. Next base: position 5,609 of record JABIFX010000217.1, on the reverse strand, counting down.
GGGGTATCAAACTTCACCTCTGTTGCTAATCGCTGCACATAGTCCCTGAAGATGTTGCGGATCGTCTTTTCATCCAAGCCTGTCTCTGCAGCTACATCAGTAAAGGTGCGCTTCAGAGATCCTTTCTCCACATAATCATGGAGTCGCTGTGTAACCAGCCTGTCAGAACTGAGGTCGTGGATTGGTTCATGGAACACCTTTTTACACAGTTTGCATTGGTAGCGCTGACGGTTAACCTGGATAGTCACCTGCTTACCGTGGATCGGAGTATCGTTGTAGAGTTGTTGTCTGGAGCCAAACTTGCGAATGTCTGGAGATCTGCACTTTCCACATGTTTCTGGTGGTGTTCGATTACTGGCTTCTACCAGATAACCATGCTCATCTTCATGAATATTCTGAACTGCAAGATGGAAAAGGTGAAGGAGGTCGCTCATAGCGCATAGCGGGAGTCATAAGTAAGTTTGCTCATCTTGCGTGACCTGATAGCATGTGCATGATCAACCGGATTAACACCTCTTTCTGTTTTGGATCGGACTCCGCCACCAATAGCGTCAGTGCCGCTAACCCCGTATTGTTGATCCGTGGTTTGTCGTCAGCGTCCAGCAAGCGACCATTGCGATAGAGGAAATCGACGAATAAAAACGCGCCACTGCGCTTATTTCCATCCGAAAATGGGTGGTTTTTCACTACAAAATAAAGCAGGTGTGCGGCTTTACTCTCTACAGTTGGGTAGGCAGGTTCACCAAATACAGTTTGATCCAGATTGCCAAAAATACTGCCCAGTCCATCCCCCCTGGGCTGGGCAAACAGTTCTGTAGCCTCTCCCCTCGCCATCAACTGTTGTTTGAGTTCAATGAGTGACGCCATCGCCTCAATGGGCGATAACAGGGTACCACCGTTCTGTCCGGAGGGTTCTTCCAGTAGACCCTCATCGTATCGCTGCAACCAGAGAAAGGTTTGGGTGTAGCGGGAGATGATATCTACCAGTCCACGGCCAGCATCACGGCTCAACTCAGGGTTTTGTACTGCTTTCTGAACCAGCAACAGAGCCTGCTCAAGCTCGGCTGCATTCTTCTCAAAACGGGCCTGATTCAGTGTGTATCCATGGACCAATAGCTCTTTCAGTCGCTCGGTTGCCCAAATACGAAAACGAGTGCCTTGCAAGGATTTGACCCGATATCCGACAGAGATAATTACATCCAGGTTGTAATGCTCGACTTGGCGTTCTACGGTTCGGCTGCCTTCCGTTTGAACTGTCGCAAATTTTGCGACAGTTGCTGCTTGATCCAATTCTCCCTCTTTGAAGACATTATTGACGTGCTTGCCAATGGTTTTTATGTCTCTGTCGAAGAGTTCGGCAAGCTGGTGACGATTCAGCCAAATGGATTCGGAATCCAGTCGAACCTCAATCTGGGGTTGGCCATTCTCAGACTCATAGATTTCTATTTGCTTATTACTCATCGTATAAGCAATTATATTTCATTCCTCCTATTTTATCAACCTCATTATCCGATCTTGTGCGTATGTTCACTGGGCTGAGAAAACAAAATATCAACCCTACATTCCGAATACCCCAAGAATGGTTAGAAAAGGCGGCTATTTGCATTCTGCGGTTGGAATTCCTAATAATGCCTTGGTGGCTGGATGAGCGACAAGAGCCGTAGCGGACTCTCGACTGTTGGATATGCGGAGAATATCCATCTTAATGTCCGCGTTATATGCGGTGAATATATGGTTTGCGCGGAGATTGTACGTTATAATATCCGCAATTGCTGCGGAGATTGGAAATGTACATATGGGAAGAGTTGAAGTGGCCTGAGTTTACATGGGATTCTCATAACCTCATTCGGTTACTTACTGAGACTTCGAGGAAGCAGGGAAAACTGCTTGGAAAAATGGAAGCGCTCGGTTTTGAACTACGAAGTGAAGCGCATCTACAAACGCTGACAGAAGATGTTGTCAAAACCAGCGAAATAGAAGGTGAGAACCTACAGCGTGAACAGGTCAGATCTTCAATCGCTAGAAGGTTGGGAATAGATACTGGCGGTCCTGTTCCTGTTGACCGGAATGTTGAGGGCATCGTTGAGATGATGCTTGATGCAACCAGCAACTATTCTGAGCCACTTACCGACGAAAGGCTATTTGCATGGCATGCCTCGCTGTTTCCAACAGGTCGTAGTGGTATGCATCGTATCACTGTCGGAGACTGGAGAACAGTGGCTGCTGGCCCAATGCAGGTTGTATCCGGTCCAATTGGACGAGAAAAAGTCCACTTTGAGGCACCTCCTGCAGAACGTGTACCTGATGAGGTAGCAAGTTTTATTCAGTGGTTTGAACAGCCAAGAGAAACTGATCCACTTCTCGTCGCAGGACTAGCTCACTTATGGTTTGTGACTATCCACCCCTTTGAAGATGGCAATGGCCGAATTGCCCGAGCAATTACAGACATGGCACTTGCTCGTTCGGAAAGAACGGGGCAACGTTTTTACAGTATGTCAGCCCAGATCCGTCGAGAACATAAAGACTACTATGAAATACTTGAATCGACCCAGAAGGGTGATCTTAATGTGACGCTATGGCTGCAATGGTTTTTAGACTGTCTGCAACGTGCCGTTGATAGCTCAGAAGAGATGCTTGATACGGTTCTCCAGAAAGCGAAATTTTGGGAACGATTTGCCAAAGAACCACTGAATGATCGACAGATAAAAGTGCTCAATCGACTTTTCGACGGTTTTGAAGGCAAACTCACTTCATCGAAGTGGGCAAAGATAGCCAAGTGCTCTCAAGATACGGCTCATCGTGATATCGTGAATTTGATAGAGCGAGGTGCGTTGACGAAAGATTCAAGTGGCGGACGCAGCACAAGTTACTCATTGAGAGATCAGGAGGCAGACTTGCATCCTTCAAACAGATTTTGCACATAAGAGAAGTTTTGTTCATTATGCTGGAAGGCAAATATCTGGGGTTTTGGTCCAGCGTTAACACTAGTATGGGTTCACGCACTTCAATTGATCATACTCTAGTGCGGAGATCAATTACTGGATAATGGTCTAAATGGCTGTTGCGATAAGAGAGCAGATCGATGAAGGCGTGCATCAAACAGATACCCATTAACTCAATCGAGGTTGAGCTTTCTAAAAATGTTGGTTTTCAACAAAATGATAAGAGATTTTTGACTCTGGTAAAATCAATTAATGAGGAAACCACTAGGAAATTGCTCTATTTGCATCCTATTGTTGTGGTCAAAGTTATCAAGCGTAGTAGGAGAAAAAGTAAAGGACAGTCTGGTGAACAGTACCGTCTCATAGGTGGATTGCACTCCTACCTACTGGCCAAGAGCATGATTGATGGCCGGAGAGTCCCAGTTCTTCATATTGAAGAGAGTGATGAAGATGGGATTTTGTACCTGATTGACCAACTATTTACCATACCACTGGTTGATTTATCTCCGACATCTCTGATTGAACGCTGGGATTATTGGACAGATAATTCCCCAACTCTTCTGGAGGGCTGCAGTCGCTTACTATCTGAGAACGTCAGGTCGCTGCTATTGAAGGAATACCAGTACTCATTGATTGGTATTACACCTGCACAGGTTAGTAAATTAAAAAATAACAGAAAGTTAAAAGAGATACCTGAAGGGGGAGAACAGGGTGGGTTTGGTCTTGAAGATTCAGATCGAAAGATAAAGAAATTACTGCGAAAAACCGACCAAGCGATAAAGGCAGCTGCGTTTGAAGCAGTGATGAAAGAGGTACTTGAGCAGCGACAAAAAAAACGAAAATACATGGCTGAAAAAGTAAGAAGAAAGGCTCTTGAATAACATAACTCTAACGTGCTGATAATACTGCATCTAGGTTGTCATCATTCTCACTCATAGAAATCAAATCAAAGCCCATTGCTTTTGCTCTTTTCTTTAAGTTTTTCATTACACGCTCTCGATATTGCTCCTCGTAATATTCCTGTCCACGATCCATATACTCTGTCCCATTCTTGATCATGCTATAGAAAGTACGAGCCAGTTTGTGAGCAGTTGCTGTAATCGCCTTGGGAGATCCAAGCCGTGCGCGTTGCCGTCGGAAGTAGGCACCCAAAGCGCTCTTTGAGTTAAACAATCCATAGGCACAGATCCGGAAAGCCGCTGCTGCACGGTTTGCGGTTGGTTTGGTTTTACTGCTGAGAATTTTTCCACCGGTAATCTTGTTGCCAGGGCTGAGTCCCATCCAAGAAGAAAAGTGCTTCTCACTTCGCCAGGCGCTCATGTCGGTACCGGTCTCTGCCAGTATCTTGAGAATACTGTTCTCATTCATCCCATCAATTTGAGTCAGATCAACACCAGTGATCCGGTGTAGCTCTCTGCGTACATCAAAGTTTGGGCTGTTTTTTCCTTTGCTCTTTTTTGAGGGGGGGAGGTCATCTGGATCTCCTTTGCTCCTCAATGTATGAAGCTGCTGTTCAATGGCTATATCGCAAGCCTGTATCTGTTGCTGGTAGAAATCGTATAACTCTACTGATTGTTTGAGTGAGAAGAGATGCTCGTCACGATAGTGCCCTTCCAGCGAGGCAGCAATTGTTTTTTCACTCTCTTTACAGCGCCTGTCTCGCAGCTTGGCTAATTCCAAGGGGGATCTCTCTCCATCCAGAATAGTACGGATGATGCGCATCCCGGTCTTGCCAGTGATGTCTGATACAACATTATCTAGCAGTAGGTTCATTTGTCGCAAGGCCTTCTGCATATGACGAATATGGTCTGCAGCACGCTCTATCAGGCTCTGTCTTTGACGCATATAGGCACGGAGTGCAATGCTCTCCTCCGGAGTACGAAAACATCCTTGAAGGAGTCCGTAGGTGTGGAGCTGCTGTAGCCATTGGCAATCCTGCACGTCTGTTTTTCGACCCGGTACATTCTTTACATGGCGTGCATTAACCAGCAACACCTCCAGTCCACGTTCTTCAAGAATTTCATAGGCAGGGATCCAGTAGACCCCTGTCGATTCCATCGCTACTGTCTGGATTCCAATCCTCACCAACCAGTCAGCCATTCGATTGAGATCCCCGGTAAAACAAGGAAATTCCTGCACCGGGTTATCATCAAACTCCTCGGGCACTGCGACGTAGTGGCTGGTTGAGCCGATATCAATCCCTGCCGCATAGAGATTAACCTGCTCAAGGTGGCTTCTAATCCGTTTCTGACTTTTTCTCTGTCGGTTCGATCTCTTCTTCATCTGCGTATCCTCCATCTGTTTGCTGAAATACGCATCTGAGAATCGGGTCGTCGATGAATTTGCATTCTCTTGAACAGGATCACCTAAAGTGTCACTATTGATTCGGTCGCCAGCCCGAGTCCACGCTTCAAAACGGGCAGTATTGCACCAGTGTATTATCGGACTTTGCTCTCCTATGCGTACCTAATCATTGTGCAACAGATTCAGCTCATGTCCATGTTATTCGGAGATTCGTGGCCGTAGGCGTGAGGCGCTTCTAAGGAAGATCAGATCTGGGAAGAATTCTATCAATTATTAGATAAGCACATTGGTTTGGTGAAGAATCAGGTAGATGAGGGGAGTGAATGAAAGATCAATCAACGATTCCAACTAATAATGAAGATT
>JABIFX010000156.1 GCA_018650445.1 Fidelibacterota bacterium | reverse complement strand
TAGGATCAATTCCATCTCGTTTTATCTTTCGGTATGTTGCAGCCATCTCCCGAGCATCTGCCAGCGATGTATCGGGGTAAGATCCCATCCCCATGTTAGACTCTCTCCCTGCAATGACGTATCGCAGCACCCAGTTCTTTGCTCCAGTGGGAGCGACATACAGATACAATCCACCCCCATCAGACATCTTTAGGGAGGTTCTTTTACCTGCGAGAGGCTTCGTTTTTCTTATCCTTAAATCAGTGAGCTTGCCCATATTGTTTCCCCGGTTCTTTCCACGTATTGCATTGGATTTTAGCAGATATCTATGGACAGTAATAGACTACCATCAAGAATAAGTAATTGTTTGTTAGATAAATATGTACCTAGTTGGACTATATGACGGAGGACTCTCTCTCCGCCATTTACTTCATATATCTCATTAATAATTAAAGATAATATACGCAAATTACCGGCCCTGTTCCACGTTTCATTGTGACTTGGCCGCCTTCAATCATCTGATTGTTGCACTCAGCACTATCCAAACCCGCTATATTCTGACTCATCCCACACAGAACCCTCCCCGCCCTGCCGTTGACCATGGCCACTCAAACATCAGCACAGTCCCATACTGACATCAAAAGGCGTGAACCACTACTGTGTGCTCTGCATATAACTTCCTTTATGTTGCAACAACACCTCCAGGAGAGCAGCATTAGCAAGCACCTGAGATACCAAGGATTAGCAATGAAACAGATCATCAAAATTGTACTGATACTTACTGCACTGCTGACAGCAACTGTAGAGGCTGCTTATATCAAGGTTGACGCTGCTGGTAATGCTCTGCCTGACTCAGCTACATCATGGTCATGTGTCTATGACGATGTGAATGAGTTATTGTGGGAGGTAAAGACGGATGATGAGGGGATTCATGATAGGGACAACACTTATCGTTGGGGATTAACTGCCACAATGAGACCCGCAGGAAACAGTATAGGGAACAGTTATGGAGACTGGGACACCTTGGTAAATGGAACCAATAGTGAAACTCTCTGTGGCCTAAGTGATTGGGGAGTTCCATCAATAGATCAGTTGCGTGATCTGATGGTGACAGAGCAGGTTCGGCCCAAAATTGATACCGCTTATTTTCCAAATACAGGACCAGAGTGGCAATATTGGTCGTCCTCGCCCTATACCGGCTATAGTGTCAGTGCATGGTTGTTAGTGTTCAGCAACGGCCACGCTGGCCCTACCTTACGGACCAACTATAGATCTGTCAGGCTGGTGCGTGAGGGACAGTTGTTTTTGTCTGAGCCGCAGGCGAATTTTTCCTTAGCCCCCCCAAATGGACAGGCACCCCTTACTGTAACCCTCGATGGCTCTGACTCAGTCGCTCCGACAGATGGCACAATTATAAGTTATGCTTGGTCCAGCTCTGATGGGAAAACTACCTCTGGAGAGGCCGCCCGCCTCACTTTCACAGATCAAGGTAGTTACACCATCACTCTGACGGTAACCGATGGTACTCAGCAGACGGCATCCAGCAGTCAAACTATTACGGTTTCTGCACCCAATGTTGCTCCAACAGCCTCCTTCACAGCATCACCATCATCGGGAAAGACACCATTGACTGTTACACTCGATGCTTCAGGTTCTAGTGACGCTGATGGCAGAATATCCAGCTATGCTTGGAGTATATCAAATGAGCAGAGCGCATCAAATAGCGCCACTTCATTAGCCTTTGATACATGGCATCCATCACCTAGAACCAGAGCAGAAAGAGCAGAAGGTCTTTCTGCAAACAGAAGAGGTTCATTTGTCTTTGATTCTGCTGGTGAATATATTATTTCGTTGACCGTAACCGATGATAATGGGGAGAGTGCCAGCACGTCACAAACCATTGCTGTTACTGCTAATCAGACTCCTGTGGCATCCTTCAGTTATACCCAGTCTAATGATTTAGGTATAGGACCATTAACAGTTTCAGTCGATGCTTTAGATTCTAGTGATGCTGATGGCACCATTGCCAATTATGCCTGGTCCGTCTCTGATGGGCAGAGCGCATCAAATAGCGCCGCCTCATTTGTCTTTGACTCTGCTGGTGAATATATCATTTCGTTAATAGTGACCGATGATAACGGGTTAACAGCAACCGCATCAGAAACAGTAACGATTAGGATCAATGAAACACCAATTGCATTATTTTCTCTTTCTGAAACCGCAGGGAAAGCACCTTTGACTGTTGCTGTGGATGGCTCTGGTTCTAGTGATGGCGACGGGTTGATTGTCAGTTATGAATGGGAAACATCAGATGGGCAACAGTATGTTGGTAGCACTGCTATGTTTACATTCGATGAGGCTGGCGCCCACAACATAACATTAACTATAATTGACAATGAAGGTGCTACAGTATCAATAACTGAGACAGTAAATGTAAGCGAATTCTCTTATGTAACAGATATATATAATGCTTCATCAGGAATTCTGGAAATCCCATCTGTAAGTGTAGATGGGTCTATTTATTCAGTTAAAATGCTTCATCTGGGCGACTTGAATTTTAACGTTACAGAGGCACAACCATGCGCTAGCAATTGCCAATATTTAGATGATGGAGATGTATACAATCCTTTATCAGGTATTTTGGAGATTCCGTCAGTCAGCGTTAGTGAAGAGATTTATTTAGTTGAAATGATCCACCTAGGCAATTTGAATTTTAAAGTTAATAATGTTCAATTATGTTCCGGCAATTGTGAAAACAAATCCATTGTAGATTATTATACCGACACTTATGAGTTTAAATGGGAAAACGAAAATGATGACAAGACATATACTGACCTTGCTTTTTCATTAAGCTCAGATGGAACAGGATCACTTTTGGCCGTAAGATCATATTCATTCATAGATAATTCAGTAGGCGCTTATAATCCTGACAGATTGCATTACACATTTGTCAAAAGATCATATAATTTCACTTGGTCAGTTAATGATGGAAAAGCCATATTCAATATTGGAACAGGGGAAAACTGGCGCACATCATCTAATCACTTAGAATACTTGGACAATAAAGATTTCAGCTTTGATAGGTATAATGATAGGGTTTTTTTGTTTTCACCAAACAATGTTTACGGAGATAAATTACAGAAAACATTCTTTTATATGTCAGGAAGCTCTTATCCTCTTTCTAGTGGCAGATCTCAAAATCAATATAAATTCCCGGAGAGATTTCCAGATAATCTAGTAAGCGGCGACAGTAGTGACGGTAACAGCACCGAAAATAATGATTCAAGCAGCTCAGGAAGCTACTGTGCAAGCGGGACTGATCAACCGTATGGAGAGGTTCAGATTGATACTCAGTGCCAAACTGCCTGTTACTATTTAGGAGTAGGGAATACGGCTGGAGCACAAACTTCATGTGGAATTTTAGAACAATACGAAAGTTTCATGAACATGAGAGCTAGTAGTTGTGGTGCGTGCAGGTAAAAAATGTATGAACGTCTTCGAGGTTGTAAAATAAGGAGCATCCTACATGAATGTCGCCTATTTTTTATCTGGATAACACTAAGTTGGACAGTTCAACATAAGAGCAATCGATAGTGCCCAACAGAGAAGTCACAGCTTCCCAGACATCATGTCCGGTAACTTTCCAGCACAGTAGCTACAGGATTTTCACTGCTCAGGTAGGGGGAGAAGATTGCGGATTGAGGGTTGTTCTACTTAAAACAGAGTAACATAAGTCTGGCTGAGTGGAGATTTCTCCGTCTCAAACGGAACAATTAATTGCGGGATAATCCCGTATTTAAATACCAGAAATTCTGGATAATAAGACCTCGCGCTCAAGCCCAACACTGCTGATGTGGCGGCATTCAAAGGTGATCGTCATTCACCTTTGAACACCGCTACGGTGGCCTCATTGCTATGCCCTCAGCTAGCCATAGCTTCCTGTTACTATTACATCAAAATAGACATGATTTTATCCATAGATTTTTCATCATAGGCAGCTATTAACATGAACCGTCCATTCGACTCCACTGATCATTTTTTAAACGCCTTTAACCGTGGCTTCAAACCACTACTTGATACCGGACAATTAGGCACATTCATTTTAGTTCTGGCTAATTCCAGTTTTGATGCCAGGCTCAAAACAGAGCTACAACGTGATATTGACCATGTTTTCCACACACTTTATCGCCGCTTTGAAGAGCAGTTGCTCGGTGGTGAGATTCCACCTGAGAGTGATGAAGATCTGTTGGTCTTCCTCAAGATTGCTACCGTCGGGATAGACCGAATCTCCAAGAGCGAAACCCGAAGAATCGGGAACTGGGAGGTACAATTCAACCCGCTACGTGCCTTCCGTCCACGACGCATTGCTGCTGCTGTAACAGAGGATGTTGCACTCCCATTCTGCAGAGAAAGTTTCCATTTCAACAAACCTTTCATGGACAAGGAGATCTTTTGGAGTGGCTTACTAGAGGGTAAAACCATAGACCTATATTACAATAAGTACCCTTTCACACAAGCCCATGGACTACTGGTACCAGAACGAAGCAAAGAAAGCCCACAACAGCTCACCGAAGAGTATCACCACTATCTCTGCACCTTGGCCTCCACACTGGAACAGACACTCCCAGGCTGCGGTTTTGGCTACAACAGCTACGGTGCCTATGCATCAGTCAATCATCTCCACTTCCAAATGTTTATGCGTGAACATCCATTTCCCATCCAGCACTCACAATGGCAACATCAAGGAGGGGAGGTTTCGTATCCTGCCCACTGTTACCGAACATCCCACCCCCCTGAAGCATGGCAATTGATTGAGCAGTGTCACCAGAACCACACTCCGTATAACCTCCTCTATATTGGCGACTCCTGCTATATTCTGCCCCGAGTCCGACAAGGCAGTGATACCCCACCACATTGGAGCAGCGGTTTCTCTTGGCATGAAATGGCTGGAGGCATGTTGACCAGCAGTCACACTGGTTTTGGAGAGGTCTCTACTGAATCCATCGGACAGTTGTTACAGTCAGCCAGCACTACTTTATAACGGGCACCGCCTCTAACCAATATTCACGAGAAAGGGCTTAACTTGGGTGTGCCGTATGGGTTGACCACGTCATTGTCGAGTGGCTGATGGAGAATTACGTGGTTGTACTGATAGGCTCACAGCCCGATAGCGGCTATAATAATACTCATAGACTGCTGTGTGTAGAGGGAAAATGATACGTTGAGGGATCGGTGTACCCGAATGTCACCGGAGCACGCCAAAAAACAGAAAAAGTGGAGGATTGTGAGCTGAATCTACGCAGATTGGCTGCAACCAGAATTGAATCCAGAAAAGTGAGCGTTTTTCAGACTCTCCTTAAGGTAACAGGCATAGATTAGATGGAAGAACATATTGCATGTAACGGTCTGAAGACACCGATTCTCGTGGTGGATGATAAAAAAGAGAATCTCTATTCGTTCAAAACTATTCTTGGCAAAGCGGGACTCAAGGTGGTGACTGCCCCCTCTGGTACAGAGGCACTTAAATACTTGCTGAGCAACCCCGTTTCACTGGTACTGCTGGATGTGCAGATGCCTGAGATGAGTGGCTTTGAGACCGCGCAGATGATTCGTCAGAATAAACGTTACCAAGATCTGCCTATTGTATTTATTTCGGCCACTCAGAATAGCGATGATTTTGTCAAGCAGGGTTTTTCCGTGGGCGCGTATGAGTATCTGAGTAAACCGGTTGATAACCAGATTCTAATCAATAAGGTGAAGCTCTTTCGGACGCTCTATTGTCAACAAAAAGAGCTGGAGGCTCGTTTCCTGGCTGCCGAGGCGCTAAATGATGCACTGCAGAGTAATGAAATATTGCAGGTGACCATAGATCAGCTCAATCAGGCACGCCTTGCAAAGGACGAATTTCTCGCCTCCATGAGTCATGAATTGAGAACTCCGCTCAGCGCTATCCTTGGTAATGGTGAACTTCTCTCCAAAACTGATCTCGATGCAGAGCAACAAGATTTATTGCACTCCATGACCTATTCCGGGGAACACCTGCTG
>JABIFX010000179.1 GCA_018650445.1 Fidelibacterota bacterium | reverse complement strand
TTTCACAGAATGGGATGGACTCTGACACTACATAGGCATGGCGATGATCCCGGTGCTGAAAGAATGCTGCTAATTACCATGCTCACAAATCTATATCTATTCCCAATTCTATTTGGTGAGGATCCACCTGTAGTAGATGGCTGGCAGGGATCAAATTGGGAAGAACTTGAGTACATCACGGGAGCCCCAGAGTGGATGCTCAAACTTTGGAGTAGTGAAGAAATTGAATGGGCGAAGGGGATGTACTATAGTGACCAAGCTGTGAAGATCCGCGATCGTTACATCACCATCAATCAGTTCCTGGAGCTTGAGCGTCCCGGTGACAAGCGATCAGCACTAGTAATGGAATCTTCCAAACTTGAACGTGGGGATTACAGCAGTCTAGAGAACTACCGCAGTTTTAACAGGGACACCAACCGTATTTCGTAGTTTTTGATACGATACTGGTACTCAGTAGGGCTTAGCGCCGATTTATGATCATGTTGTTCTTTTAACAACCCTACACTTTGAGAAATGAAAGAGCCCGAATAAACGGGCTCTAAATTACTATACCTGATCTTCAAAATTCAAGTACTCTCGCACTCCTGGTTCAAGTGAAGCTTTGAAGCACCCGTAGTGGCAGAAAAACATTTGCTCCAGCTGCTCACTTTCGTGCTTATTGAGATTTGAGAAGATTGATACTCCACACGGGTCAAACCGTGAGTCCTCGTCAATACTATCTCCACATATTGCGCAATGATATCTTACTAATGCCATGATTTTTTACTATTGGTTAGTTGGGCCAGATCTCTGGTTTGAAATCTGGTTAAGGGGCTGAATACCTGCCCCAGCTTGTCTTTTTGCATCACTCTGTGATTTTCGAACATCGACTGTAGTCGTTGTTCATCACTTACTATAGGTTCTGGTGCCTCATGTAGGCGAGAGCCTACGGTTGGTTTTATTTGTTTAAAATATTTCATTTATTTATTTCCTCGATATTCATATGAAAAAGGCAAAAATGAGGAATCCCTATACTATATATAGGAATTCCTCAAAAATGCCGTTTTTAGCTGCCCAAATAGCGGGCGGCGTTATGCTGATCGATGTCCAAGACATCCACCAGATCATCTGCAGTTAAATCATGTCCCTGTTCCAGGAACGTTCTAACTAATTTTGTTTTTGTTTTATACTCAGAACCATGTTCAGTAACAAATTTACTAAACAGCTCACGTGAGCCTAGCAGAGCTGTTGGCATCCATTCCCGACTTATGGTACAGCCTTTAAATGTTTCCTTCAAATTATGAACAATATTTGCATCTCTGGTACAGAGGTAGACGTTCACATTCACATCTGAGCTATGATCACGGAGATGAGTTCTAAATATCTCCTGTACCAGGTCAGTAACCATATCAAATATTTTAATTGATTCTGCACTCACATCTGAAAAACGTCGAACTCTATCAGAGGTATCACTCTGGAAAGAGTCAACATCTCCGGTAATGGCGATGGTCTTACTTAAATAATAGGGCTCACCCTTATTTAAAATACCCGTGCAAACAATATTCACATTTTCCATAAGGTGGTTCGCACCCTTGGTTGCACCATAGTGTTCAATACTAATATTCTGCACATTTTTAAGATGTTGCTCATATTCAGTTTCATAATCCTTATATGCCACTACATAGGTATTCTCGGTTACTGCAATCTCCTTAATATCTTCACAGAAGTCCCTCACAAATCCTGTATGTTCCTGGTAGTAGGTCTTGGATAAATTCTGATCCATACAGACATTTATTGTCAAATTCTCATACGGTCTTAGATGAGGGATATCAGCAAAATAAAAACTATCATCCCTATATTCTGGATCAAGATCAGCTGTCCCATCATAAATAAATGTTGAAAAATCCTGCCAGTATGTATTGGAATAATGTGTAGTAGTAATTGAGTGATCAGTGCCATGATACAGACCTCCTTCACGAATAATCTTTGCAACTAACTCTGGATATTCTGGAAAGTCTCCCAGGTAATCAGCCATCCATGTGAATGTGAAGTCTGAGGTCCAGTAAAAGCCTTCACTTGTAGAATTAATATGCTGGTAATCATCAGGAGATGAATAATGGTCACGAATCAGATTTACACCACTCAGTACTTCAGGATAAAATTTAGGAGTATACTTTTGAACATCAGCTAATAGTGTAGTCAATGTTTGAGTGGTCGTTGGGACATTCTCAACTAGAGTAGGCCGCTCATCTATTAGTAATAGCGGTCTTTGATGTGCAGAATTAAAATCAATCTTGCCAGTGCCTGCACTAGGTATTGACTCCCAGTATCGTAAAGCCTCTAGCAAGTCTTGCTTTTCAGACATATCAAATAGCCTTTTATGAGATATCACGACTACAGGAAATTGCTTCTGCAGTTGGTAGTTATATTTAACTCTACAATCAGCGACCTTTACAGTACAGGTACGGCATTGGCTCGGACGATATTTTGTATATCCCTCCTTACAATACCCCGCTTCATAACCCATCATGGGGTATGCTTTGTTTTCATCAAAATATGAGTTAATAGTATCAGTGATTTCCTGGATGGTTTCCTGACGTTCAACAACAAGCACAGCGCCAAAGTTTAACTTATATTTCAAATTAAATACTATGGCGATGATGATCAGCGTCGTTTTTCCAAGCCCAGGTACAGCAGGTATCACTATGGGCTTATCATTATGAATCTGAGCTGACAGCAAGCGGAATATATCCAGGATAATATTCTTGTGTTGCTGGCTCATGGTTTGACCTCTTTTCTCAAACAGATCAACGACCATATCTCGCATATAGCGTTGTTCTTTGGTCGCAACAATATTAGACATGGGATAGGTGACCCTGTTAGCATTCACTTTGGCTAGTGGTGACCAGGGATGGTAATAAAAATCAATAGGCTTACGGTAATTGCGGATCTGGTAACATTGACCAGAGCAAAGTCCTTTGTCCTGAAGCCATTTGCAAGTCGGAGCGTTGTAACCTTTATTAACGGCATACGCAATATTGTCCTCGGTTTCCTTTTCATCATAATCGTTCCATTGTTGGGCCAACCCTCTCAGGTGTTTCAGACCGTCTGATCCTAAATTTAGATAAGTCCATGCCAATGCTAGACGTTCAGACTGGGAGGGTTCTTTTCTAGATTGGAGTCCTTCAAAGACCTCACATCCCTCATGAATTGATGCTACATCACCTGTACTAGTAAAATCAGCTAATTTTATTGGCTTACCGGAATGATTACGCATAACAGATTTGCGTTTTAAATGCTCTAGTTTCTTCACCCCACCATATTTATGCACGAGCTCATCATAGGTATATCGCTTGTTATAATCTGCATGGACAATCTGGCACATAAAGGGTTCATCTTGTACCTTCCAGTGATAATACCCAGGTACTCTGAATAAATGCTCCGCTCCTCATGATCCTGGATCAGTTTCTAGTTTCTGTTGCATGAGAATCTGCAGTGCTTCAAACATTTCAATATCTGTTATTGTCCCAAGGACTAGAAACCAGTAAAGATGATAACCATTGCGGGTTTCAACTATTACTGTTGGTTTAAGCTGTAGATCTAGGAGCTCTTTAAGTTTAATAGCTTTTTGTTCAACTATCTCCTCGACTGTCCCTTTAAAATCCATATCCAATACAATTGCA
>JABIFX010000221.1 GCA_018650445.1 Fidelibacterota bacterium | reverse complement strand
TGAGCTGATTGGATTAAAGAGAGAACCATTCTCAATGACTCCCGATCCGGAATTCTTTTTCGAATCGAAAGCGCATGGTGAAATCCTCAATCGTCTGGAAATCGCACTGAGATTGAACCGAGGTCTTTCTGTCATTATGGGAGGAATTGGGACAGGAAAAACGACCCTCTCACGTCTGCTGCTCAGCCGTTTTATTGATTTCGGTAAGGATTTCCAGTTTTATCTCATTATGGATCCCACCTGGGAGAACACCCGTGAATTTCTGGTTTATTTGAAGCGACTATTCGGGTTGCGGGGTAGTTCCCTTTACCAGTCTGAAATGCTGAATCAACTAGAGAATTTCCTGATTGATACTGCCATCAAGAAAGGCAAGCAAATCGTGCTTATCATTGATGAGGGTCAAAAAATGGGGACAGAGCAAATTGAGGTTATCAGAACTTTACTCAATTTTGAGACCAATAGCCGAAAATTAATTCAAGTTGTTATCTTTGCTCAGCCCGAATTCAAAGAAGTCGTTGCCTCTCACGAAAATTTTAAGGATAGGATCGCCTTTGGTGCAACAATTCCTGCTCTGGATAGGGAAGATACTATTGCCTTTGTAGACTTCAGAATAAATGAAGCCGGCAATGAGGGAGATGAACCTCTATTTTCCCAGGAAGCTAAGGAGATGATTTATCAGCATACTGGTGGCTATCCCCGAAAAATTGTAAATATGTGCCATCACCTCATTGTTGACATGTTGGTCTACAATAACAAATCAGTGGATGGTGCTGCCGTATTAAATCGCATCAATAGCGACGATAATAATTATGCCGGCTGACGAAAAAGATTCTGCGGCGACCAATCGCCTGTTGGATCTGTTAAGGTCTCAACAGACTGGTAAATCGACTACCGAGGGAAATGCCAGTGGCACTGTTGACGCCAATACACCTCCTGACCAATCAGACTCATCAAAGAAAAAGAAACCAGAGTCTCCTGCAATAAGTTCGAGCATTGTACCAGAAACGATAGTTGATGAAGCCCCTCCCGTGGAGGAGAAATCCGCATCAAGTAGCTCTGACGAAATCAGAGCAAAACTGGGGAAACTGACAGCAAAAAAAACGGAGGCTCCGCCTGCTGAAGAACCCATTCAAGATGAAGTAATTGCGCCTGAAGCAGTTCCTCAGGGGATAGCCGCTGATTTGATGGATACTCCCCAAGGTTTAGAAACAGAGCCAGTAGTAGATCCTGAGAAAATTGCAACACCTCCAGATGATATTGAAGTGGACGAAAAATCCCAGCTAATTGACCCCACCTATTTTCAAATTCATCAAGATGTACCAAAACCAAATAAGTTCATTGATCTTTTATTCGAGTTTAGTAATTGGGCTTTTGGGGTTAGAAAAAAAATCACCTTTCAATGCACTCCAGAATCAATTCGAGTCCTCAAAACTGTCTCGACAGGCAATCGTAATGTTGTTGAAAGTATGGATATCTACCCACTTCCATATGAACTGGAAGATCAAAAGATCACCCATCGAGATGACTTACTGGCCTACATTTTAGACACCTTTGATGCAAAACTCTGGAAGAAGGATACCATGTTCCGTATGTATTCTTCCTTTATTGAAACACATACAAAAATATTTAAAGCACCTCCTGTGAAGGGCAAGGAGATCGCTGAACTCATTACTTGGACTGCTAAAAAGAATCTCCCCTTTAGCAGTGAGAATATCAACATAGACCATATGGTGTTGGATTCTGAAAAGGGAGAGCTCAAGAAGAATATCATAATTGGTGTGGGCAACAATGAATCCATAACCTTTATGTCAGATCTATTTAAGAAGAAGAAATTTGATCTTCAAAATGTGACCACGATTCCTTTTATCGATTGGGAGACATTTAAACATTGTTATCCAGATCGTTTACGTGGTTGTATCGCCATTGTACATATGAATCAAAATGAAACCACCATCACCATGGTCAAATCAGGTCGCATGGAGTTCACCCGTGAGATGGCGGTTGGTGTGAAAGATTATCATAAAGCGCTCATACAAAGGGTTATGGTGGGTAATGATGCTGTCAACATTACTGAAGAGATGGCCACTGAATATCTGATGCAGTATGGAATTCCTATCGATACGGATCAGGACATTCCTGAAACCGGAATCAGTCTGTACAAAATTCATATTTTCTTAAGACCTATTGTCGAGAGAATGACTAGCGAGATTAACCGCTCATTGGATTATTTCCGTAAACAAGTGGCTGATGTAGAATGTCAGGAAATTTATCTTACTGGACCTGGAGCTGCCATCCCAAATTTGGTTGAGGTATTTGCAACCCAGCTTGAGCGAACAACGGAACATTTGAATCCGCTCCGGCAGGGAGATTTTGAATTTTCAGATCAGTTAGAATTAGATCATCAGCTATTACCAATTTTTGCAACGAATTTTGGGTTAGCCCTGAAAACCTCAGCAGGTATAAACCTTTTACCGATTGCCAGGAAACAACACTTCCAGTTTAAGGTCTTTAATAAATTGAGCATTTTTCTTACCATAATACTGATTCCAATATATCTACTTCTCGGATATTTCGCATACGTGGAGGAGAATGGATTAGAAGATCAAGTTTCCAACATGAACAGGCAATGGCAGAAGTTATCTGAACAATCCCAGGAATATTTCATCATGCTCGATGATTTAGAATTTCTAGGAAATTATTGGGGCTTTTTAGAGAATGATGACATCAATTCTGAAAATCAGATAAAACTGTTAAAACTGATTTCATCTGAAATCCCTGATAACATAAAAGTCACATCTCTGGTTTTCCGACCGGCAAGTTCCAAAGAAGCAGGTTCAGTTATCAAACAAGCAGCCCATGTTGATCGTATTGCTTTAAGCGGCATAGTGAATGCTCATGCAGGTATCGCTGATATCCAGCTTACAAATTTTATCATGCGACTTGAAAGTTTAAACATGTTCACCAGTATAGATCGCGAGGGCTCACCCAGTTCAGATGATTCCAGGCTCCTGTTTACTCTAAAAATTGGTATAGGTGTCAAGTGAATCGAAACATTTTCTTCGGCACAATAATATTTCTACTCCTGGCAACAGGAGGGTGGTTCTATTACACCGTGGCAGTGGCGGGTGCCAGCAGTTCTGAGCTCAAAGTTGAATTAGAAGGCATAAATAATCGTTTTGATGAATTGGCCAGTGTAACAGAAAGTTATGACGAATTTAAGCTCAGGTTTAGTGAAAAGATCGAGCATTTTGATACCCTAAAAACGGTCGTTCCTGACAATCAGGACTATGGCTCAGTACTTGAACAGATTCGTCAGATATCCGAGCGGCACAAATTGCAAATCCTGAGTTTCGATCCCTCCCTAAATGACACCTACCCAGCATTGTATGCCGAGATGAAGATCCCCAAAAATCATGTGGAGTGCTATCCACTACAAATCAAATTTTATGGGGACTTTCTGACCATTGGCGCATTCCTGGATGACCTGCTTGAAATGCGCCAGCTTGTGAATATCGCCAATATAAAGCTGGAAACAGAGATGGAATACGGCGGTATGTTGACCTGTGAACTAAACTTATACACCTACATTTTCATCGAAGGGGTCTAGTTTAGTGCTGAAGCAATTAAATGCACGATCCGCCATACTCCTGGTGGTCCTGTTGAGTTTAATGACATACGGACTCTTTGATGCTGGGATTATTGGTTCTGGAAATGGAGATGTTGAAAATTTATTTGGGTTGGCAACCGGTGGCTCTTCTGAACCGGCCTCAGCGCGTGAAGTTTCTGAATCCAGGACAGCAGCACCGCTTAGATCACTGGTCTGGAGTGGGGGCTGGGAGTCAGACCCATTCTTTTACGCCGAAGCTGAGACAACCAATGCTCTAGGTGGCGGAATTCTTAGTTCCCTTTTTGGGAGCATGGATGGAGATGATGTTCCAAGCCTTGATTTAACTGGGATATCATGGGTCGGAAATGTTGGGATGGCACTGATTAATGGAGATATATTGGAAGAAGGGGACAGGGTCGCCGGATACCAGATCACCAAGATAGCATTTGATCATATTATCCTACGGAGAGGAACTAGTATTGTAAAGGTCAATATGGATGAATAATAATTTTCGATATATCATATTTTTGGCACTTCTACTTTGTGCGTTCACTCTCTCTGCTGCCCCTAAAACAGTATTGAATTGGGTTTCTACCTTTGTGGCCAATGGTGAAGCCGGGCTTGAAATATCTCTTTCCAATCGTGTCGACTTTCGAGAAAGTGTAGGGCAATCACCACCAAAAATCACTTTGACTTTTCCGAAAACCAGCCTGGCACAGGACAATTTTACCCGTACTACCAACGTTTCACCCCTCATGCGACTTTCCGTAAAGGTAAATCCTTACGATGATGATGAGGTTATCGTCGAAATGCTCTTTTCCAAGATTCCACAATACACAACTCAGTGGCTGGGGGACGATCTACTGCTAGTATCTTGGCCTGAAGTTCGGGAAAGAAAGGCGCCAAGACGTAGGGATCGACGAGCAGATTTACCTGGCACCATCAGTATGAATTTCAAAGAAGCAGATATGATTGACATTCTGCGACTCCTATCAGCTCAACACCAGATTAACATTATTACAGGACCTGAGGTGGAGGGTGAAGTTACTGTGTCACTGAAGGATGTGGATCTATGGACATCTCTCGATGCTATTTTAAAGGTGAATGGATATGACTGGTTTCAACAGGGAAATATTGTTGTGGTCAAGCCAGCTGATGAAGAAATGTTTGGAGAGCTTGAAACCCGAGTTTTTAAAATGAACTACGTGGATGCCAGCGCTGTTTCTTCAGCGCTTTCAAGTGTTTTAAGTGAAAAAGGTCAAGTTCAACTCTACTCACCTGTTATGGCTGGATCTTCTGGTGGCGGTGGCGCAGCTGGCGGAGGTGGTGAAGCTGGTGGTGGCGGCGGGGGTGGAGCCGCTGCAGCAGCAAGTGCTTTAGGTGGTGGTGGAGGTGATGCAGGTGGAGGTGGTGGCGCAGCTGGCGGTGGTGGTGGCGGCGGTGCGGGACCTGTATACGACCATATCGTGGTGACTGACTTAGCACATAATTTTGACCGCATTCAAAGTATTATCAGTGAGTTGGATAAAAAAATCCCCCAAATCAATATTGCCGTCAAATTTATTGAAACCAAACTCACTGATGATGAACGGCTTGGTATAAATTGGGATTTAAGAACCAGTTTGACAGGTCCCAGTATTCAGGCTGATGCCGGGACAGTGGAAGATTTGATTGAACTTGGAACCACTATCTTAAGTAGTGGGAGTCAGCTCCGACTTGCCACACTGAGCATCCCCATGTTTTCTTCCCTCCTGGAATTAATGGGGTCCGATGCTGATACAAGATTGCTGCAGGAACCTCAGGTCACAACCTTTGAGAATACAACAGCCCTGATTGCTATTGGAACTTCCTACCCTGTACTCATACCTAGCTCAGATGCTACAGCCTTTGGTGCTGAAACGTATCAGTTTGAAGATGTTGACATTAATGTTTCCCTCAGTGTGACACCCCGTATTAATGAGGACAGGTTCGTCAGTCTAAACCTGAATGCGACTGTGCAGGCTCTGGTTGGTTTTGCCGGACCTAATTCTGACAGACCCATTGTCTCAGATAGATCAACCACTACCCGAGTTATGGTTGGGAATGGGGAGACTTTGCTTATCGGAGGCTTAATCTTTGATCAGGTGAATGAATCTACAACTTCTCCACCCCTGATTGGCAGCATTCCCTTTTTAAAAAGATTTTTTACCCATACGCGTACATCAACTGAGCAGCGAGAATTACTTATATTTATTACTCCGAATATCATCAACAAATAGAGAGATAGGCCATGGAACTGGACATACTGGATTTGCTGATTTTTATGAGGGAAAGTGGTGCTTCAGACCTTCACTTGCACCCATTCTCAAGGCCTATAGTCCGGGTAGATGGAGAAATGCGCAAAACGGATATTCCCCAAATGCTTCCCGAGGATTTGCATATTCTCATTTATGGTATCATGACTGAAGCACAGCGCAAAACCTTTGAAGAAGATATGGAGCTGGATTTTGCAGCTGACTTTAAGGGAATTGGAAGATTCCGCGTAAATGTTTTTAAGAGTATCCATGGT
>JABIFX010000106.1 GCA_018650445.1 Fidelibacterota bacterium | reverse complement strand
TCATCAGATTCATGAGGAATCTTATGATATCCTGATGCAGAACAATTCCAGTCTGATATCCAGAGTAGAACAGTATAACGATAGCCTGGTCCTGGAACTGGGTTTGGTGGATGATTTAGCCACAGGCATCAGTGGAAGTGGAAGAATTGCTTCGGTCACATTTCAACCTCTGAATTCACCGACTTTGTTGGAAATTAGATTTGGTGCCAATTCAGATTTTCGTGATGCCAACAACCAGAGTATCCCCATTGCGGAAATGCCTGGTGGAATGGTTGTCTACAAATGATCCGAGACAGATATAAAAATATTAATAGAACGAATATCATCCTGTTCCCTGATGGAACGGTAAACATGAAAAAGGTGTTCTTATGAGTAAGAGTCTAAAAACTTTAGCTGTCATCCTGAGCCTGATGAGTGCCGTATTCGGCCAGGTCTTATACAATGTCAGTGGAACTGTCCTGCTGGAGGATTCAGTTGGAGTAGGTACTCATGAGGGTGTGAAAATCAAATTTTATAATCTGCCATCCATGGAGGTGGAAGACTCAACCTTATCTCAGAATTCAGGCGCCTATTCCATCAATGTATCTCCAGGATACTATCTGGTGGAATGGACCAAAGATGGCTATGTACCCTGGGAACTGGGCGGGCTTTCCCTGGCTGAGAATACTTCCCTTGATTCCGTTACCCTGATTCCTGGTGAGGTCATGGAAGTGAGTGGTGTGGTGTCAGGAACCTGGTCAACCAGTTTTGTCTATTATGTCATGGGTGATATCACCATCCCCAACGGAATGAACCTGACTATTAATCCTGGTGTCCGCGTCAAGTTTGCAGCCGGAACAAGTTTGACCTGTGATGGTCAGTTGATTGCCAATGGTACTGCTGATGAACATATCCTCTTTACATCCAAAGAACCCACACCTCTGCCTGGGGACTGGGGCACTATCACCTTGAATATGAGTGATAACACATTGACCTACGTGGACTATGAATGGGCCAGCGATGGAATTATTGCTAACAATGCAAGCAGGACACTGGTTGATCATCTCACCATTAATGGCACTCTCAGTCTTACGGCCAACGGATTGTATTTTACATCTGGAACAGATCTGATTCTGACAAATAATTATATTGCAGTAGCAGGAGAGAATGGGATCTATGCACAGAATGCCTTGAACTCAAACATATCCAATAACACTGTAGCAGTTCCCACATATGCAATTAGGGCGGATGGTTGTACTTCTTGTGAGATAGAATACAATTCTATTAATTCTATTGATGGCGTTACCGGAGCTGAAAGAGGGATTTGGACTCCTAACTCTACTAATATACACATCGCTCGGAATGATATAACAGTTGATGAATGGGGAATTTATATCCCCAGTTCTCCCGGATCTTTGGTTTTGCAAAATCGTATTAAAGGTAGGATTAATGAACGTGGAGTTGCTTTCAACTCCTCAAATAATTCCACCATATACCGAAATCATATTGAGAGAACAATACATAGCAATAATTGGGGTTCGCACTATCTACTTTATGGGAATAGTGCTACTGGTTCCATAATTAGAAGAGACACTCTGATTAGCGATTTCCGTGAATCTTCGGGAAATAACATTGCCATTAGATGTTATGAAGCATTCGTTGATTCTAATTATGTACGCTTCCACTATCAAGGCGGCGAGGGAAGTCCATATACGATTTACGACGAAAAAAACTCCGATATCACCAACAATACGTTCATTACTTCAAGTAGCTCCTCAGGAGGAAATTTAATTAGAACCTTTTCATCCGGGTCAGCTATAAACAGAATAGAAAACAACAACTTTCAGCATGATGCCTCCAGTTCTGGTCGGTTTGATTTTGCCATTTATTCACAAAGCAATACTATTATCAGGAATAATGAATTCAATCTGAGTAATATGCATTATGGCTTTTACTTGGAAAATAATTGCTTGATTGATAGTAATCGAATAACAGGAAATTTTTCCTCCGCTCGTATGTTTTATTTGACCGGGGATACAACCTCAATCGTCAATAATAATATCATACAAAACGGTAGTGCAAATGTGATCCACTCTTCTGGAAATCTAGGACTCACCATTAGGGACAATGAAATTTATTCTACCGCCAATGGATATGGCATACAATTGGATAATTCAGAAGCTGAAATATACAATAATATTTTTGTCCTAGGCTCAGGACGCGCGGTCGAGTGTTATAACCAAAGTTCGGGATCGATATTTAATAATACATTCATCTCTACTGAATCTGGATCATATGGAGTTCATCTTTCTAATCAAACTTCCATTCCGGTATTCAATAATATCATAGAAGGATTTCAAAACGGTATCTATGCTGAGAATAGCATCCAGAATTATAATCTGGATCATAATAATCTCTACAACATTGCAGGTTCACTGTTCTCCGGAAGCGCTATTCCACCCCTGGCTGGTCAGATGATTGACCAGAATGCCAATGGTGATGCTTCAGATATCTATGCCAACATTAGTTTTGATCCCCAATTTGTTGATGCATCAAACGATGACTACGACCTGTTGATCACATCCCCTTGTATAAATGCTGGAACGGACAATCTTTCTGATCCAGACGGTACTATTTCTGATATGGGAGCCAACTATCACTTCATCTATATCGTGATTGATCATACACCGCTGCAATCTACCATTGATACCAACGGACCTTATACGGTGGAGATCCAGGCAGTCTCAACCACCCAAACTGCATTGGATGTAAGCCTCTATTATGCTACCGATGGTGGCACAAACTACACAGCAGTGCCCATGGTGGCTGGTGCCAATGATTCATGGACTGCCAATATTCCTGGACAAGCACTCAATACGACTATTCACTACTACATCCAGGCCGATGATGGGTCTCATGACGTGACCTCGCCCTTTAATATCGAAAACGAAGTTTATTCCTTCTTTATTACCCTGTTTAGTGATTTTGCGAATCTGGGTGGTTCTTCAGATACATTTGGCAATATTGACCTGGCCTGGTCAACACCCGTTCCCATGGTGGGGTCTTTAGAAGGGTTAAAGCTATATAGGGCGATGACGCCAAATGTATCTATTGAGGCTGGCAATTTGTATCAGGAATTCGCAACAGATGTCACTGCCTTCATAGACACAGATGTAGATGAAGGGGATACCTACTATTACCGGATGACCGGTCTTGTTGTTCAAGGGTCAGATACCACAGAATCCGTGGTTTCCTCTGAAATTGGTGTCCTCTCAGATGATGCCACTGTTGTCAGAGTGAGAGGTGTAGCTTATCTGGAGAATCAATCTGATCATTCCAGCACAAAAGTCTATTTTGAAAAGACCTCACCCTCTGCGGTCACAGATAGTGTTTATACCAATTCAGATGGCTATTATGATATCGTTCTGGTGACAGGAATTTACAATGCTCATTTTACTCAGGATGGCTATCAACCACAGTTACTGGGTCACCAGTTCTTCTCTGACAATGCCTATCTTGATACGCTAACCTTGGTACCTGGTGGTGTGGTTTCATTGTCGGGCAATGTTAATGGGACGCTAACCTCGAATAATCTCTATTTTGTGGATGGTGATATAACCATTCCCAATGGCGATACGCTCACCATTGAAGCTGGGACTCAGGTGCTTTTCCGGGGTAATTTCTCACTCACTGCAAATGGAAAACTGTTTGTTAACGGTACATCGGAAAATAAGGTCCATTTTAGCTCACGGACCCCTGTACCCGCTGTAGGAGATTGGAATACCATTACTTTGAATAGTGGTGCCAC
>JABIFX010000148.1 GCA_018650445.1 Fidelibacterota bacterium | reverse complement strand
GAAAAACCATCTCGGTTTTCTGGTCTCAAGGAGGACCCAATTTTATAGTATTGTTTATCCAATTAAAACCATGTGAAAACTAGCTTCGTTTTCGACAATTTTACATCGTTTTTTGTGACCTTCATAAATTGATGTTATGTGTTGAAATCTACAAGGTTCTATATATCGAGTAATACCCCCCTTGAAAACGATCCTCATAGCCCGAGAAGAGATGAGTAACCACCACTATTAAAGGATCTTTTAACGAGCTAAAAAGAGAGAGCATTCACTCCCTCTTTTTGAGCACCAAACCTAGAGGATATTGGCAGGGTTTCTTCACCTTTATTGCTTATCACCTGACTCACTGAAATCTGCATCAGAGATGCGTTTGGTAAGTTCCTCAAACTCCATCCTTGCCTTCTTGGCCATGATGAGGATTTCCTTCTTTGCTATGCCTGAATCCATTCCTACAGAAACCTCAGCCCAACGATATGATCCCCGCTTGGTGTCTACCAGTTCAAAGGATGTATTCACGGCAACTACAGGAAGGCCGGATCTAGCGAGCTTCTTTTTATGAGAGTTCCAGTGTTTGATGCTAGTCGGAGAAAGATTAATGATGAGAGGTCTTACTTCACCATTTACTTCAGCCAGTAACAACAAACGAACTTTTGGTTTGCAGGCTCCGCCGATTACGCCATGCTCACAATGCCTACAATTTTCTGAAAGCGGTTCATGAGCGACGGGGATGTTATTAATAGCCGAACATGCTGGTATCTCCTCACCATCTGTCCAGAGGGCACGGATAAACTGTTCTGCAAATACTACGGCAGTCAGTTTGTTACCAGGTATCTCGATCTCCCTGGTATCAGCACCAAGGTAACTTTCTAAGCTGTCAATGTACATGCGATGACGACCGCTGTCCATATGCTCTATCCGAACCCTGGGTAGCTCCAAGTGTGTTGTCTCAACAGCATTAGCCGTTAGCTCAATGTCCATATCCCAGCCAGCATTTACCATAGCTTGTCTAATTGCATCGGTTTCTATTAATTGTTGTTCCATTATTGTTCCTTCCTGGCATTACGCCATGTTTAGTTCAGCCAATAGGTCTTTAGCCTGGTCAGCTTGTTTTTCGGGTATCGTATCATTTCGAGCAATGCAATGCTCAGAATAGACACAGAACGCACA
Organism: Fidelibacterota bacterium; assembly: GCA_018650445.1. Lineage (GTDB taxonomy): Bacteria > Fidelibacterota > UBA8477 > UBA8477 > JABMPR01 > JABMPR01. The sequence continues at coordinate 2,412 of JABIFX010000148.1, read as the reverse complement.
ACTCGCCGTATTAGGATAGTACCATGGTTTGACCATTGCAGAGAGCTGGTGGCGTATTTCTGTACGAAATGCACGTAAATCCTGAATGGTCTTGGTTGTTCTCATGAAGGGTGAGCCTTTTTCGTCACCGATCTCCTTACCAACTACCTTCCGCTTGTAAATCTCGTGAGCCCTCAGGAAGTAGATCCCTACTGAATCCACCATCATATTTGGCTTTACCCAGATATTATCAACCAGCAGTTCTCCGAACTTTATTGCATACGAGTACAGAGTGAGCTGCAAATCGTTCGGAATAGCATACCGATTCGGTCTCATCTTACTTGACTTGAAGTCTAGTAACTCAATTGACCCGTCTGGATTCTTTCGAACCTGGTCAATCGTTCCAGTAAAGAGGTAGTCCCCCGGCAACTTCACCCTGAACTTTACTTCAGAGAAAAGCGCTAGCGCATCTTGATTATAGGCTTTGTTCCGGTAGTTCTCCAGGATCTCGACCGCATTAACTCTCAAAGCTTCGATTTCCTTCGCCATATCTCGTTTCCAGCGGACAGGGATGTGTTCCTCATCACAGGCGTAGAGATAGAAATTAAGGGCTTTGGTATACAGTGCCCTCAGATCACCATGCCACTCACCTTCATGCATCCATGCCAGAACCATATGAAGGGCACTGCCATGGATTGTTCCGGGGTAACGGAAGGCTGGTTCTACCTTATCGATAAATTTCGCCTTATACATCAATGGACAATTTTGCCACATTTTCAATGTCGATTGACGCAGCTCAATTATTTCCAATATTTCATGTTTTTTCATCGTTTCTATTTCTCCTTTCATATTCTGCCGCTTTTTCAAAAGCACCTTCAACAAAGGTTGTGAGTAATTGCAGTCCCATAACAATCAGGACTCTTATGAATTCCCTGGTCATGGCGCACCGTTTTTCATGATCATCATCTTTCTTTGCACTCCATGGATACTCATAAAGCAAACACCCTAGAGGCCGCCATTTGATATCTGGCTCGAAGGCGTTGATCTATGACGTGGGAGATGATGTAAGTGATTGCATTCAGCACATCCCATTGTGACGTGTGTTTTTGTGAGCTTTCGTGAACTTGGCTCAGCATCCGCTTTCCAAGTTGCTTCTCGATATCTTCATACAGAGCATTGTCAGGATCTGATTGTATGAGTTCGTTGATACGGGTCTGGATACCTGGCATCAGTTCTGTGATCTCAGAAAGAGAGTCACTGATCCTACACAGCTCGAATCCACTGGTATGTCGGTGATACGCTTTGGCGATAGACTTGCCAAACACCATTCCATTTTGGCAAATTCCGCGAATAGCGCCAAAAAACACCCTAATTCCTTCGCTTCCGTCAAAAGAATTGTGCAGGTATAAGCTGAGAGCGATGTCGGAATCATCATCAGTTACAATCAACTCTGGGAACTTTATTTGTAATCTCATTTTGTTGTTCATGACAAAGCTGTGGCTTGGTTCAACCACGAAGGGTGTATCCATACCCACCAGCTCCTCCATAAGCTGCATAATGAGTACTCGGTTAGGGACAACCTGATAGGTATTGCGAACAATGCTGATGGGTTCATTTGTATCAGCCCGAACTAAAGCCTTATAGTCGGCTGACAGGAATGTGTCCCTGTTTTCGATATCCATGATGTCTTGTGCTCCATCATGAATCGCAACGGGGCGTTCCTCAACGGGAAACATAAATTGATTAAGATCCATCTGAATCTCCTTTTTATTTTTTAAGTTTTTATTGCGGGGTAGCCTCGGGGGCTGGTTTAAAATATTTGGCAGGGCTCTACAGGTTTGGAGTTATGTATACTCCCACTTCGAGAGTTGTTTTATTTCGAACCTGCAGTTAAAGCAATCGGTGTTCAGAAAAGGAAAAATGCTCATTTCCGCCTATAATAAAATGATCTAACAATTCAACATCGATCGCTTCTAGTGCCGTTTGTAGCTTCTTGGTGACTGCTCTGTCGCTAGAGGATGGCGTGAGGCAACCGCTAGGATGGTTGTGCCCAAAAATCACTGCTGCGGCTCCCAGATCGATAACACGGGTAATCACTTCCCTAGGGTAGACAGCTGAACTCGTCAATGATCCTTCGAACATGACTTCTGTGGTGAGTACTTGGTGCTGTCCGTTTAGGAATATTATCAAAAATATTTCTTTCTTGGCAGCATCTGCAAAAAAGGCTCGGAAGTGATCAGCCGCTTCCTTGGCTGACCGAATGGAATCACCGTGGGAAAGCGTAAAGCGGCGTACGTATTCAGCGAGGATCTCTGTATCGCTTACCTCCGATACATCAACAGCAGATCTCTCTTGCTGAAGGATTGATTGTGGTTTCATAAACAATCTCCTGTGTGGTCAGGGTTGCAACCGTCCATACTGGAGCAGTTGCAG
>JABIFX010000136.1 GCA_018650445.1 Fidelibacterota bacterium | reverse complement strand
CAAGAATCAAAGAATTTTATCACAATATCCTGCATTTGCCGTTTTCTATCTTCCACCCTAAAATTCCTCCGAGATTATTTCCACCAAAATAAGGACAATATGTTTCTTAGCACTATATTTGTCCTCCCACAAGATCGAAGGTTCTTTAGTCCAATAAGATACTTCGGTATGTTTTATGATAGGATCAAGGGTTCATCTACCAAACCAGTTGCCAGCGGAAACTTGTAAAATTCTATTGCCAAAACCTGATAAAGAAAATAGATTACCTGCGGAGCAGGGGGTTGTTTAAGAGAGAGACCATACTATACATACTGGTATTACTAGTAATGCTAGTATGTACTCTTATATAAACATCCCAAGCAAAATTATAAATTTTGCATTTTCAATAACCGTCTAAATTGGATAAACCCAATTCTCCTTCGGTGGTAAAACAAATCAATAACTAAGATAGTATATCTGTTCGTGTGTTTATCAACAGATTCCTAGTTGTACGTATGTGACGTAATCTTTAAAAGCAGGTTTGCTTGCTTTGTATAGCCTGACTTCATTTCAATAGAAATTAATTCCCGCTTTTCCCGATATGTAATGTGGTAGGGAATGGTCATATCTCTGCTGCAACTACTCCAGTATGGACGGTTGCAACCCTGACCACACAGGAGATTGTTTATGAAACCACAATCAATCCTTCAGCAAGAGAGATCTGCTGTTGATGTATCGGAAGTAAGTGATTCAGAGATCCGAGCTGAATACGTAAATCGGTTCCAAAAAAAGACCGGTGAGCAACTTAAGTCAGCCAGAGATTCCGCTGAACATCTCAGGTCTTTCCTGAGTCAGCATCCACAAGACCAGGAACATTTCTGCGTTGTGTTTATGAATACGCAGAATCAGATTATCTCGACTGAAGTGATCAGTTCAGGGTCATTAGCCACGGCAGCTGTGTTTCCACGTGAGATAATTAAACGATTGCTGGCTCTGGAAGCCGGGGCAATCATTGCGGGTCATAATCATCCCAGCGGTGAGACGATTCCAAGCAGCTCTGATCGCGCACTCACAAAGAAGCTGCAGACTGCTCTCACTTCCATTGATGTAGATTTGCTGGATCATATCATAATCGGCTGTGAGCATTTCAGTTTTGCAGATAATGGTTTGCTCTAAAACCCCAACCATCTCACCCCAATAAGGCAGCTCACCGGAACTTCTGTTCCGAAGATCCTGTCATTTGAAACACACGCTCTAACAAGAAATTAATCGGAAAATATCGCGATATGTAATGTGGGAGGACTCTCTCCCAAAATCACATATTTAAAATAGGAGATAAGATTATGTCTATGCTTTTACATGCAGGTGGACAGGAATGCGCATTAGAGGATCTACAGACCATTCCCATGCCTGCTGAAACCCGGAGTTACAAGCCAGTATCACATTATGACCTGGCATTGAACATTGCCAGGGTCGCTGGAGATTTGTTATCAGGGTTTTCATTACACAAGAGTGCTTTTGGAACCGCCCGTGATGGAGCTCAGCTCTTCGGGATCCACACTTTTCAAAACGACCAAACTGAACTGGGACTATCTATTGCTCTTAGAAACTCATACGATAAGTCATTATCGGTAGGTATGGCTTTTGGGGCATCTGTGTTCGTTTGTGACAACCTTGCTTTACATGGTGAGGTTCTCAAGATCAGGAAACATACCACCAATGTCATGGCTGACCTTGAGATGATGATCATCACCGGTGTTCTTCGAGCCAGGAGCAACTTCAGTTCGGTAGTTGATGACGCTCACAGGATGCAGGAGATCGATATCAGTACGGATGGAGCCTATCGGGCCCTGGGTCATCTCTTTGGTCACAAGGTCCTGTCGCCAAGACAGATGCCCGTCGCTTTAAAGGAATGGAAGCAACCCTCACACGAGGCGTTTGAGCCCAGAACCCTCTGGTCCTTTTACAATGCTGTGACAGAGGCTCTAAAGTCATCCCCCCCCCAAAGCATCATGGAAAAGCACATTGGACTGCATCAGCATTTGCTCCCGAATCAAGTGAGTTGGCAGTCATGAGCGGGAAATTGATCAAAGCGCTCATCGTCATGGGTCTGCAGCTATTGGCCGTTTTCGCTGAAAATGCATTTAGTAAACCACCGGAAAATGAAAGAGAGGAAACCCCCGATGACTAAACAAGAGATATTGGATACTATTGAGCTGAGGCAGTCAACCATAAAATCATGGTTAGCATGCCCACTCATGTACAAGTTTCGTCATATCGACAAACTGGAACCAGCCTTCAGATACCCCGGCACAATCCATGGTAGTGCGCTTCACCTCGTACTTGCATGGCTCCATGAAGGGCAATGGAAGGGTGATCTGAGGGCTCTGT
>JABIFX010000132.1 GCA_018650445.1 Fidelibacterota bacterium | reverse complement strand
GTGTCATACTGCTGCCGCAGTGAATGCCTTGATCCACCCCCTTAACAATGTAAACACTGAATCGGATCAGATTTCTGTCCCAGAGGGCTTTAAGCTGGATTCAAATGGTAGCCTGGGATGTCTGACCTGTCACCAGGTCGCCTGCAAAATTGACCGCTCCAACAGGACCTTCTTAAGAGGGGGACCCTATAAACGAGAGATCGATTTCTGCTACAATTGTCACGACAAAGCAGACTATAAGAAGATGAATCCACACAAACAGATTCAATCTGATGGTAGTATCGACAATTCAACTTGTTTACAGTGTCATGTAAAACAACCCAGTAAAAATGATCACCCTACTATTGCCCGAGAGATGCAGCTGGATATGGCTGCAACCTGCAACAAGTGCCACTCTCTCCATTCCCATGAGCAAAATCATCAAGGTAAGAATATTGAATTATCCAAAAAAGCGACGATTAAGCGCTTTTATGAAACACAACAAAAATTTGGGCTAACCTTGCCCCTTTCCGAGGATAATCTTATTCAATGCAACACCTGTCACTACACACATAACCGGGGGACCCTCGCAGCCGATCAGGTGGTTTACGAGGGTGACGGAGAGAACCAGCGTTTCTTACGCCTATCAAAAGAGAATTTGTGCTATGCCTGCCACGATCTATAGACATTCAATATTAGTACTTTTGCTTGTGATGCTCACTGCACTTTCTGCACCGGCACAACAGGCCGATGCTGAAAACTGCAATCTATGCCATAGTTTGGCAATGATGGGTATTGCAACACCTTCAGAAGGATTGCGAAGTTTCGAGGTTACCGCAAATGCCTACAGTCATTCAACTCACAGAAATGTCATCTGTAGAGATTGTCATACAGATATCAACGTCTTTCCCCATCCAGTAGAGGTTGCCAAGGTTGAATGTAGCAAGGCCTGTCACATTACAAAACCATTTGCCCTCACAGGTTACTCACATACCGAGCAGACCGATGCACATGCCATTAGTGCCCATGGTTTCAATTCTGAGTATTCAGTTGAAAAAAATCAGGCTAAGCCCGATTGTAAGTATTGTCACTCAAATACATTTCGGAATGTTGTCAATGATGAAGCGTTACAAGAGAATAGTCAACATTGTGTTCGCTGTCACGAAGGAGAGGGTCTTGCAGGTGTGATTCTTCACGTGAGCTCCCATTCGGGTCATAGGACTGCCGAGGCTTCCATAAATGTCGTAGAGCTATGTTCATCATGCCATGCTGATCAAGGGCATATGAAACAATTTGACGTCAACCTCACTCAGGTTGGAGGATATGAAAGACATTTTCACGGCAAGGCTCTAAAACGCGGTCTGAATGAGGTTGCAAATTGCATGGATTGTCACCGCAACCATTTAAATCTTTCTGCAGAAGACCCTAATTCAAGTATTCATCCCAACAATATTCAGCAAACTTGTAGCGCAAATAGTTATTGTCACTCAGGTGTATCCAGTACGTTTGCCGCATCTGCAATTCACTCAGAACCTACCACTCAAAATAATCCCATCCTTTTCTATGTAGAATGGGGATTCATCATATTAACTGCTGCTACCATGGCTCTCCTATTTGCACACATTTTCCTCGATTTTGGACGCTGGGTTGGTGATATATGGATGCGGAGGAAAGAAAAATGAGTCAAGACTACACGCGTTTTACCCTCAGTCAACGATTACAGCATATTTTCATGTTTGTTCCATTCATCATTCTGGTCTTGACCGGGTTTCCCATCAAATTTCCTGAAAGCGAGTTTTGGAGTGTTGTCATGTCAGCCGCTGGCGGTATTGAGAAAGCTCGGATTATTCACCGGTTTGCTGCAGCTGTTATGATTCTTGATTTCGGCTTTCACATCCTTTATCTCGGTTATAATCTCATTAAAAAGAGACCATCCCTGGCAGAAATGCATCTCTTGCCTACTGGAAGAGACGGTAAGAATATTATAGAGAACATGAAGTACTTCCTGTTTTTGTCTGATGAACGTCCAAAGTTTCATAGATTCTCATATATTGAGAAGTTTGATTACTGGGCTGTATTCTGGGGTATGTTTATCATGGCAGGTAGTGGAATCGTTTTGTGGTTCCCAGTCCTATTTAGCAAATATTTACCAGGAATTGTAATTCAAATCGCCTACATCGCCCATAGCGATGAAGCTATGTTAGCGTTGTTAGCCATTATTATCTGGCATTTTTATAATGTTCATTTCAATCCTCGTATCTGGCCTGCAAACAAGGTCTGGTATAAGGGAACCTTATCCGAAGAAGAGATGGAACATGAGCATCCCCTTGAGCTTGAAGAAATCAAAGCCAGAGAGGAGGCTTCAAAATGAAAAAAGCCTTGAAACTCTTCTATGGCCTCTTTGCCCTGCTTCTAGGGACGTTTATTTCAGTAACTCTCATCAAAGCGGTGGTCTCTCATGATACCCCACATGAAGCAGAAGTTCTTTCCGAATCGCGATTCCCCAATTATGTCGAACAACTAAATAGCTATTATGATAGTTATGAGAATCGTCAGAGTCATTTTCATCAGACCTCTGAACGTTATTTTTTACCCATGGATCAGCAGGAAAATTGTTTGAGCTGTCATTCGTTATGGCCACACGAAAAAGACCTGAGAACGCGTGCTTTTAATAATCAACACTCTAGATATATGTCCTGCATGACCTGTCATATCGATGAAAAACCGGGTCGACCAGTTAAATTTGAATGGCATAACTTTGGTGTGGATAATTCCATTACCAGACAGGGTGCCTACGGGTTAGTCCGCGATGCTGATGCAAAGCTTTCAGGCTCCGACAACTTTATCAGTAAAATTCTCCCCGTCATTTATGATGGGGATATCAAAACCCGTCTATACACACCCTACAGTTCTGAACAAGCGTTAACGTATCGAAACTCAGTAGATGCCGGGGAATACGTGGATGAAGTCAAGGCAAGGAAAGCTGCTGAGGCTCTGGTCGGCGATAAAGCTTTGACCTGTTTGAACTGTCATTCAGAATCAGCATCATTCCCATGGGAGTATCTGGGTTTTAAAGGCGATAGATTAAATGAAATGCGACATTCAGCAGTAGTGGGCATGGTAGAGAAATACGAATCATTCTATTTCCCTCCTGTTTTTGAGTAAATCAGAGAATTCGAGAGCTTTCATGAGATTTAAGAAGCTGCTAATTGTTGTTCTGGTTGCCAGTTTTGGCCTGGTACAAAGTCTTATTGCTCAGGAAGTAAGTTTCTCCCACGTCAGGACCCTTGAAGCGGATTTGAATTTCCCTACTGATCTCTGTGGAAATGATCGAGGTGATGTCTTTGTACTGGATGGTATGAATGATCGAGTTGTTCAGCTCAAAGTCAGTGGTGAAGTGGTTGAAATTAAACCCCAGCGCGAATCTATTTACAAAGCAGTTGGAATTGCCTGGATTAATGGCGATCTCTGGATTGCCGATACACCTCGCTCACGTCTTCTGAAAATGGAGTTGAATGGACGAATCAGCCAGATTGTCCCGCTAGATCATCAAACTGAACCTGTAGATGTCACCGATATGGGTGACAACTTTATTGTCACAGATCGCCTGAATCATACTATCACGGTTCTGGATAAGGATTTCAAAGAAAAATATTACTGGGGGAATAGAGGAGAGAAGGTTGGCGAATTTATCAATCCTGGCTTCCTGGCTCCTGGTCCTGAAAATAGAATCATTATCGGAGACATCCTCAACCGACGTGTAGTCTCCTTTTCACCAAGCGGTCGTTACCCGCAAATCATTGCCAAGCCAGGGGTCGAAAAAGGACAAATATTCAGCCCCAAAGGGGTAGCTCTCGATTCACAAAAACGTGTTTGGGTGGCTGATGGCTATACAGGTGCGATTCAAGCCTTCTCTATTTCCGGAAAATATTTGGGGATCGCCACAAGCGAGGGTGAAAGTCTCGCCTTATCCGCCCCTATGGGAGTTTATATAGATAAACAGGATCGTTTGTGGGTGGTAGAGTCATTCGCTAGCAAAGTAAGTGTCTGGCAGATCAAATGATGAACACCACAAAAAGATTAATCATCGTTTTTGCTGCTTTGTGTTTGTTTAGTGCTTTTGTCTTTGGGCAACACAACCCTGATGGTCGCAAAGTGAGTCTGGATTGTGTCACCTGCCATGTAAGCTGGCACGATAACATCGATCCAGAGAAATCGTTACTCCCAGATATTGATGCTCCCATCCAGATCCAGGGGATGCCTGCTCGTATTCCGACGGCAGCCATGTGTTATACCTGTCACGATGGAACAGTAAAAGATTCTCGTCAAACCTTCGCATCCAGCAACCACCAAATGGATATGGATGTAAGGCACGCAAATATTCAAGATCTACCACTTGACAAGGACGGCAAGATTTATTGTGGTACCTGCCACACTCCCCATAGTCTGAAACCAACACGAAATGGTGGTCTTGCGCCTTTCCTGCGAATGGCAAAGATGAATTCTGCGCTCTGTCTGGATTGCCACTCCAATCAAGCCAAATCTCACAGAAATCACCCCATCAAAGTGAAGGTATCACCAGACAATACAATGCCAGAAAGTACGTTCTGGGGTAAAGATGGTAGTATGGAATGCATGACCTGTCATCCTATTCATGGAACAGAATCCGTGGTTGGTGTGACGGGAAGTGACCGAAGTGAACTCTGTTCCTCATGTCATGAAGCCTATTTTAACATCAAGCTTACTGATCATGATCTCACCAGCTCCCTGATGAATAAATCAAGTGATATCGGACCTGATTTTAGTGGGAACGATCCTTGTGCCGCTTGCCATGTCAGTCATAATGGAAAAGCGAAGCATATGTGGTCTATGGAAATTGACCCTAAAGCAGGGGAGAATGGCTATTGTATCGATTGTCATAGTGATAATGGTCTGGGTCAGGAAAAAACATTTTCACATGCAGGTCACCCCGTATCAAATATTATGCTGAGAAAAAATATTCCTGCTTTGGGAATAAAAGCAGGTGACAAATTACTATGTAAATCCTGTCATGATCCGCATCAGTGGGAATTCTCAAACAAATACGCTGTGAATGCGGGTAATGAAGAGGGCACTGAGTATACCTCCTTTTTGCGCTTGCCTGATGATGCCCAGGGTCAGTTATGTGTGAGCTGTCACGCCGGACAATCCAGCATGTTTAATTCTGACCATAGTGTAGCCCGAGAAGGCTTCCAGCAGCTATTCAGAGAATCGAATACATTGAACGGTCAGTGTACCGTCTGTCATGGAGCTCATACGAACGCCCTGGAAGGATCAACAGAAGATGATCCTTATACTGTCCTGTGCATGCGCTGTCACGATGGTCAACATTTCGCCACGTCAGTGGTTCATAATAACCATCCCATTGGTGTACCTTTTGAATCAAAGAGCAATCTGCATGGTTATAAAAAGGATGGTCAAACTTTACTGAGTTGTAATACCTGTCATGATCCGCATAAGTGGGGTAAGACAGTTGAAAAATCTCAAACAGTTGATTTAAAGGGAGATGACAGAAATTCATTCCTGACTATTTCAAACTGGCCGGAACCAAAGCTTTGCCTGGATTGCCATCCTGAACAAGAGTCGATTTTAAATTCAGACCATGATTTGACCGAGGAAGATCGAAGCGCTTGTAGCCTTTGCCATGCTCCGCATAACGCTGAAACACAATATGGTATTCTCGCAAAATGGGGTGATGCACCTGGTGCGAGTTTTAATGAAAAACATTGCTTCAGCTGCCATAGTGAAAATGGTATTGCATCAAAAAAACTTGTGGAAGGCTATAGCCACCCTCGTGAGTTCGGCATTCTGACTCCTACTGCCAGAGGAACAGGAGACTGGTTGGACTTCCCACTCTTTAGTGAAGCAGGTCCCAGTATGACTGTTGGACATATTGATTGCTTTACCTGTCACAATCCTCATTCCTGGTCTTACAAACAGAAATTCCAAAAGCTGGGCTCTGAAAACGAAGAAGGTAATGACCTCACATCATTTTTGCGTAATCCCAGTCAGCTGACACTTTGTACTGATTGTCATGGTGAAAGCACACTCTGGAAATACAATTACTATCATGACCCGGTTAAGAGAAAGAGATACTAAGATGAGAGTCATCAGGTCTTTTAAACCATACTTAACAGTTTTATTTCTCATATCAGCGGTTTTTATGTCTGGACTTGTTGGATGTGCTTCAAGCAACAAGATCAGCGAGGCTGTGAATTACCCAGCTGATATCCCGCAGCCCTACTTGACCCTTGAGCAAGTCATTGAAGGTGCTCAGGACACTCCTGAGGGGCTATTTAGTCGTTTTCTGGGGATGATCGTGGGACCGGAAAGTAAATTTACCTTAAATCAGCCCACCGACATGGTAGTTGATCAGAAGGGACGTTTACTCATCGTTGAGTCTGAAGCAGGATATATCTCCATTTACAACGAAGTAGAAGGGGAATGGGTGAACAGTGAAAGAGTTCATCTTTCCGAAATTCTACATCCCACATCCATTGCTGCAGGACCAGATAATATTTTTGTTAGTGATTTAATGGGTGGCACCGTTCACATTCTGGATTATGAATTCAATCTGGTGGGGACAATCAATCATGCCGACATGCAAAGACCTGGCGGTCTTTGCTACGATGGCCATTCCAATCGGTTACTAATAGCAGATCCACCAGCCAATAGGGTATTTGTTTTTTCACCTGGAGGTGAATATCTCGCTCAATTGGGTCAAGGTGGACATTCCCATGGTGTTTTGCAAAGTCCCATTGCCATGGCAGTCGATGCTGCCAATGGGAATATCTATGTTTTGGATGGAATGGCTCGTAAGGTCAAACAATACGATCCTGACTTCCAATTTATCAATAGTTTTGGTGAATATGATCAGGTCCCTGGGAGTTTTGCTTTTCCCAAGGGCATAGCCCTGGCAGTTGATGGTACTCTTTTTATCGGTGATGCGGCCTTTGGCAACATTCAAATGTTTGATGCTACTGGTGCCCTGCTTTTCTATTTCGGTGAAACAGGGACGGGGCAGGGTCAGTTCTTGATGCCTCGCAATTTGTTTATTGATGAAGAGCAGCGATTGTTTGTTGCTGATCCATATAATAACAGGGTTCAAATATTTCGTTATTTCGCACAATAGTGAGCAGGGATATGAAGCTTAATACTACACAACAGACAACACCCTCCCTAAGATTTATGGTGATGGGTGTTCTCAGCTTGGTTCTGCTTGGCAATCAAGCGATCGCCCTTGATATGGCAAGTAATGGTAGAGTTGAGAGTCGGGTTGGAATGATCTCCAATGTTGCTGGAGATGGTAACAACTTAGTCCATATGGAACGTATAAACTGGGGAATCCAACAGCAGTTTAATTATCTGGATTTTAATTATAGTTTTAGTGGTGGAGGTCTCCTCCGTGGATCGACTCAGCTTGAATTGACGGAATTAATTCCCGAGTTTCAGGTCAAAGCACAATTTCAGCCCTTTCGTCAAACTACTATTGAGATGTTCAGCTATTCTCAATTGAGAAATCCCATGCAGATCGCTCAGGATAGTCTGCAACATAAGGAGCAGGTCAGTGGACTTCAATTTCATTCCCCTCTCCCCAATAATGGACGATTACTTTTTGCTTATGGATTCAGAAATTCCAAGCGAGACACCAATACAATAGATCACCAATTTGCGAAACTTCATCTTGAACAAAAACTCCTGGGCTTACAGTTCCGTTTCCGTGGTGAGAAAGATTTGATTAGTAATAATGTTACAAGCGGGGACGACGACAGATCCAACATGTCCATTCGGTGGTACGGCAGTCCTGTAAAAGGCTTAAACTGGACAGCAATTAATTCCGTTTATAATTATGGTGGAAATGCTTATTGGCGAGTTTATCAACGGGTAAACTATCAATTATCCAACCGTTCCACTGTCTGGGCACACGTTAACAATCAACAAGTATCCTATCGTGGCAGTTATCTCAACACACAAGCCTATGACCTGGACTATCGCTGGAAGAAGAGCGAGGCCATCGCCTTTCAGCTGCTTGGCGAGGGAAGCAAGGTCAAACCCCTTAGTGGCGATCCCCAATACCATTGGAGAGCTTATCTCGCCGGAATGCATTGGCGTCTCGGAGATAGAAAATCTGCCCTTGGAGTCCTGCAGTTTGGATATAAAGAATCTTACCGCTTTGGATCTGGTTTTGATATGCGCTTTGAATTAGAGGAAAGGGTTCCTCTGATGCAGAACCGGAAATTACGTGTGGGTCTAAGTGATCACTCCGAGGGTGAAATATTTATTGGATTAGATGAAGTGAGCAAAGATCCAAGATACGATATAGACCATCGTTTAGATCTAACTGTTGATCTGTGGCCCGGTCAGAAAGTTCAAGTTGCCAACACATTTAGATTGTTGAACCATTTTGGAACGGATCTTGATTTTTCTGAAGATACATTGCGCAATGCGATTACACACAACGTTCAATTCAAATATGTAAAGAGAAAATTGAGAGCCTCGCTGGATCATCTTACGGTCAGTGAGCTGGGAGATGAGAGTGATTTACGTCTTCACCTGAATACAAGGTTCACCTATCATATGTCTTCTGGTAGCAGCTTGAATTTGATCAGTATGTATCGTTATCAATCAGAAATCTATCCCGACTATCTTTGGCTGAATTCATTTATTAAAGTGAATATGCACTATTTCAATTGGGCGCTTGAAGTTCAGGCTCAGGGTAAACCCGATACCATCTTTGATGAAAATTTCTCCGTGTGGATGCGTTTTGTGAGGCAGTTATGATCAAAATAAAATTTATTCCCGTCCTGTGTATACTCGTAACGTCTTTATGGGGTCAAGGATTGGAGGATCTTCAGAACAAGAGCAAGATTGCTGATACTCCACATAACCTGATGATGAATAAAGATGCGTTGATGCTGGATAGCATTCTCGTCGATTTCTCACTTTGTCGTTCATGTCATGTGCCCAATAAGGCTACTGCAGTTGAACCCCTGTGGTATCGGAAGATCTCAGTCCCAAGATTTGACATAAATAAAGAAATAGATCCTGCGGATGAGCATGTTCACACCCTGGATCCAGGGAGTCGCAATTGTCTCTCTTGTCATGATGGATCAATGGCGCGTAGTTTCCCTCATCGAGGAGACCAGAAACATCCCCAGGTGAACATGACTGCTCCTGAAGTTCAGGCACCGGCCAATTACAACATGCATCTCTTTAATTTTCCAAAGTCAGGGAAAGAGATCAGCCGTCCCGATGCATCTTCGGAACTGATGCTCACGAGCCAAAATCAGGTTGGTTGTATCACCTGTCATGATCCTCATAACAATGAAAAGGGTCATTTCCTGAGGGTATCAAACCAGGGATCAGAAATTTGTATGGAATGCCATCACATGCAGAATTGGGAATTGTCCACACACGGAAATCCCCAGAATCCATTACATGCTGATCTTGAGGAAGTTGCCTGTTTACAATGCCATTCCATCCATACTCTGCCTACCAATGCAAAATTACTCAAGGCCGATGAAAACACACTCTGCCTGACCTGTCATGATGGTAGAACTGATGAAGATACAGAAATCGCCAGCATAAAAAATCTTGAAGAAGTGTTCGAGAAACCATTTACTCACCCCATTCGAATTAATCCCAATGTCACAGACGTTGGTTATGATTCAGATAGTGATTCTCCATGGAACTTCGGGTTGGCTGACGATCGCTTTGTTCGTTGTGGCGATTGCCATAATCCTCATGCTGTTACTGAGAAAAATATTTCACCCGTATTGGATGGAAGTCTGGCTTTTGTTGAAGGCGTCGATGCGATAGGCTTTCCAAAAGAGCAGGTTGATTATGAGTACGAGGTATGTTACAAATGTCATGGTCAAAATCAGAATGTAAATTCTGGAAATGATGTTGCCCGACTTCTCAGTGTGGGAAATCGGAGCTACCATCCCATCGAAAATATTGGATTATCACAACATGTCCCAAGTTTGAAAGATGGTTGGAGTGAACAGTCTCTGATCACCTGTTCTGACTGTCATGGAAACGACGATCCCTATGGTCCTCAGGGTCCTCATGGCTCAAGTTTACCCCACATTCTTAAGGCACCATACAGTGACTTTCCCTATGCCAGCATAGAGGAACAGGAATTATGCTTTAAATGTCACGACCAGCGTAAGATTACAGGTAATGATGGCTTTAAATTCCATAGTCTTCATATCGATAGAGCCGGCTATAGCTGCTCAGCCTGTCACAATCCGCATGGTAGTGTCGATTCCCCAGGCCTGATAGATTTGAATCAGTCCCACATCACCAGTATTAACGGTGAAAAGAAGATTGAGGGACTTGAACCAGGACATGGAACCTGTACATTGAAGTGTCATGAAGGCAAACATTTGAGAGATGTCTATTAGAGTTCCTTGGTCGCAAGTTTAAATAATTAGGCACCAAACTCACGTATACAAGCAATTAGTTCCTCAGCAGTCCAGGGTTTTTTAAGGCAGACGTCAATACCAATATTGCTGTATCCCTCCTGGTCTGCAGTTCCAAGGTTGCCTGTAGATAATATGATGGGAATTTTTAATCCTCGTTTGCGTATCTCCACGGTCAAATCTGCACCTGACATGATGGGCATTGATAAATCGGTAACTATAAGATCGTATCTCCCAGAATTTGCTAGGAATAAATCCAGGGCTTGCTTGCCATCCTCTGCACTGTCAACCGTAAATCCTTTCCGGATGAGAATTCTCTGTATGCTGTCCCGAATGCTGGTTTCATCATCAACAAGCAAAATACACTGGAAGGATGAAGGTGTTTGCACCTTTGATCGGATAGAAGTGACTTCTTCATGTTCTATTCCAACGGGGAATTGAATAATATATGTGGTTCCCTCCCCAATTTCGCTGATAACTGAAATATGACCATTCATCAACTCAATAATTCCATTTATAGCCGATAACCTCAGCCCTGTTCCACCGACTCCCTTTATAGTAAGGAACGGGTCAATAACTTTTGTCAGAGTTTCAGCATCCCTCCCGTGGCCTGTATCACTTATTTTGAGTTCAAGAGCCTCAAGTATAGTATCGCTGGTGCCAAAAGAGGTCCTTACTTGATGTAGATCTACTGTTAGTGTTCCGCCCTTTTCTGCCATAGCATGTTTGGCATTGTTGCACAGGTTGATTACAATTTGTTGAATCTGAGTCTTGTCACATAAGATTGAGCCACAATTCATGTCGATGTCTTGTTTCATCTCAATATTTGCAGGTAAAACCGCCCGCTCAAAGGCTAATGATTCCATAATGATTGCATGGAGTTGTTGCTGTTTCATGGCCACCTTGATTTTTCGGCTAAAGGTCAAGATCTGCTTGACAATGCCTCTGGGTCGCTACTGCTCTGAGCACTTGTTATGAATGAGCCCTTGTCGGAGGAAAATGATCATACCACAAGAGTACCATATCCCAAAGCGCTGAAAGTAATATTTGATGTTAATTCTCGCTATGAACAAAAATCGGAGAGCTAGTAAGCCATTATTGATCTATAAATCGTAGCTTTCCGTTAGCCATGTCGCGTACTACGCGATTTGCTCGATCACTCAAATATTCATAATTCTTAATCAAACGTTTAATGGATATTTTCAATTGCTCGAGATCCTCCGACCTTGATGTATCATCCACTTCAGGATCGAATATTAAACCTAGTCTCATGCTTATAGCCTGTAGATCTTGAAGCCCAGCGTAAACATTTGAATCACCAAAAGGAAGAAATGGGACTAAGTAAACCCTATGAGCACGCAATGAGGTTACATATTCTGTTTGAGCTATAGAATAATCCTTCAAAGTGCTTGTGTTAAAGTCTCCCGTGTCACATTTTTCCTGAATATCAACGATGGATGTAATGATCTGCTTGTAGTTGGATAGGAGCGTATTTACGCCATCGATTAAAGACTCGTAATACTTTGCATTAGGCTTAGAGAACATTTTCAGTTTTTCAATGCGTCGGTTCTGTATATAAGTGACGAAGGCTGCAACAATTGCACTAGATCCTACAATCCTCATTACTTCATACCCTACTTTCTCATCCATCTTGACTCCTCGCTCTATACATTACATAGATTTAGGCGGCAATGTCGCCGTATAATTAATTTGCTAATTTCTATTAAACTTCCCACTGGACCAGGATTCAACACCAGTTCTCACTCACTTGAAGTGTTGTTAGACGATTCCATATAAACTGATCTATAATTTGGACCTCTGCGAAGTTGCTGAATATTACTCGAATTTAGCTTATTGAACTACTTAATCAAGAGCTCATGAGGAATGAACCCAATCCAGCATTATAAAGAGAAACGCCCTTACTAAAGCTCAACTCTAGTAAGGGCGTTGATGATTTTGACGAGATAGCTGTCTGCTTCGGCCTATACCTATTTATTCATCATCAGGGGGGTTGAGTTCTGGATCTGGGCTGGCTCCACCATGCTCATGTTCAAACATTTGCTTTGGCATTTTACCTGATAGCCAGCTGGTGTTCATCGGTCCGACACTGGGTCTGAAGATGGTATTATAGAGGTGCCAGATAAGAATAGCCAAAGTGGCCAACCAGGCTTCCCAGTAATGAATAACCAGGGAGACATCGATGAGATCGCTGGAAAATTTCTGAATAAAGAAATTGTCAAACCAGAGAACCAGTCCAGTGGCTATCATGACGATATTGCCCCATACTCCCGCCCAGTATTCTAGCTTTTCTGCATAGGCAAATCGACCAAATCGAGGCTCATGATTTTTAAAGTCAAAGAAGTACAGAATCATTTCCCAGAACTCACGGATGTCCCGGATACCGGGGACCATATCTTTAACAAACTGTTTTCCACGTTTTGTGAACAGGAATAACAGATGCCAAACGGATGTTACAATCATGAATACAGCGGCATATCTGTGAAGCACACCTCTGAACTCGAATCCACCTTCCCAACCAAAGAATAACTCAGCAATCCAGGATTCATTAAAGCGCAGGGAGAAACCTGAGATCACCAGAGTAAAGAAGGATAGTAGCAGTGCGGTGTGTTGCACCACCTCCAAACCTCTCATGCGCCTGACCGAGGGCTCTTTCATTTTCATGCGTACTTGTTTTAAGTAGTCAAGAACGGTATGCAGGAACATCCCGCCAATAGTAACAGCAATAAGCAGAATGTAAATTTTCTCGATGAGAACCGCCAGAGGTGCCCGTGGATCTTCAGGCCCAATACCGTGAATGGTCACAGCAGCCAGCTCATCACTCATGCCGGGATGACATTCGCCACAGGTGGTAGCCAAGTTTAAGGGGTGAATTGATGACGTAGAATCCGTACTTGGCAATATCCGGTGAGCGCCGTGACAGGATTCGCAATTGGCTACATGAAGATCACCAGCCTGACTTTTCAAGCCATGATAACTATCCACATAGCTACTTACTTCTCCGCGATTCCCTAAGCGCTCGTTTAATATTGTTGATTCATGACAGGGCTCGCAAGTTGCCGCCGCGACACGATGTGATGAAACCGGTGAAAGCGGATCATCAGGAGAGATGATACCATGTTCACCATGACAATCTGTGCAAACAGGTGCGTTGGCCATGCCTCGGGCAGCCAATTTTCCGTGGATACCTTCCCAATAATCTTTCGCTTCATCAGGGTGACATTTGCCACATGTTTTAGGAATGTTAAGGTGATAAATAGATGATTCTGGATTAGTTGGGGGATAAATCTCGTGGGATGTTCCGCCAGAGGAATGGCAGTCATCACAGGACGCAGCCTTCATATTGCCTTCACCAGTCGCCTTGCCGTGAACACTACTATTATAAATCTCAACTGGATGATCAACCAGAATATCATAGCGATTAACGAGATCAATGTTCTCATGACAGTTGCCGCAGGTATTGGCCAGATTAGCTGGGTTGACTGTTGAGTTTAACATCGTGCTGGGCAATACATTGTGATCACCGTGACAGGCAGAACAGGTGGGCATATCCGCACATTCGCCCTTTATGGAGCGTCCATGACCTTGATATTGATCTGATGCGTCTTCATGGCAATCCCGACAACCTTCACATCCTGCCACAAAATTTTCAGCCTCTTCAGTATGAGGTTCAGTATCATGATAGATGTGACAATCAAGACATTCTATCCCTTCATGAATGGAGGCATCCAGATCGTCCTGGATGATGGTTTCCATTTCACTTTCTTCATGACAGTCAACACACATATCACTGTCAAGGGATTCATATTCATCATCTTGCCCCAGGGCGGGGATCACCAGAATAAACAAAAATAGAGTCAGGATGAACAGATAGGTTTTGGTATGGCGCATAAGGTTTATAACCCTCTCAAGGTATTGGTCAAATACATGTTATTTTAGTTGAATTCTTTCACCCGGTATATCCGTGGGAAAGCTCAGATCATCATCATGACACTCCATACATGATGGAGTGATATCATACTGATCGTCTGTATGGCATTCATAGCAATCAAATTCGATATGATCCTCATTCAGAATCAACCCAGTGGCTGCATGATCAAATTCATCCACTTCAAAGTTTGTATGGCAATTTGTACATGTAGGATCAAGTGCGACGATGGGCTCTGTACCATCGTGGCAGGCATTACATTTTAGGGTCTGATGGAATTGTTTTAGCTCGAATCCTGTCCTGGCATGCGTAAAACCCTGAGATGGAGTGGAGCTATGACAGCTTCCACATCCTTCCTCCTTAGCGGTTTCATGACAATTACTACAGGGATCATGATGAACAGCCAGAGATTTTACAGCGCCTGCGGGAGCAGGTGTATAGTTGTGACAGGTTGAGCAATCGGTTTGCCGGTGACAATTTTCGCATTTGAATCTATACAATTCGACATGCTCTTTGTGTTGGAATGAAACCGGGTTTTGATCACTCTCTGGTGAGACAAAATTGAAAACTTCGGGTACAATTATTTCTTCATGAGGATGAGCCAGAATGTCGGTCGCATCTAAACTCTTCCGAACATTGAAACGAAACTTCTTCTGGATATGGCAGGTTTTACATACTTCATCCCCGGTCCAATTCTGGTGACAATTCAGACAATTTCGATGGTAAGCCCCATTTATGGTGGGCATGGTCATGGAGGCATTTTCTTCTCCACTCACGTGACAATCTGCACAGGGCTCATAAACGCCTTCAGACCCATGGTGATGGCAGGTGTTGCAACCTTCGCCCATGGTAGTCATATCAGCGTGAAGTTTGTGATCAAATTGCACTGGCTCAAAAATATTTTCCAGCATTCCGATCTCAATTTTATCAGGAATACTGTCTGTCTCCGTCGCAGTTTGGCCAAATACCAATCCAGCCATGATTCCAAGAAGAAGAAAAGCCGTTCTGACTCTCATTAGGAAATCCTTCTATTTTTCTGGTGCTGGATGAGCAACTTCCTTGATACGGACGGCATAATCAAAGGGCTTGTATGTGGGTGAATCTGAATTGTGACATACTGTACAAGTTTTCTCATTGATGGTAAGCAATCCTACAGATTCAGCTGTGATAGTACCGGCAGCAATAGCGGCCTTGGTTTTCTTTGATTTGTAAAGACTACCTGCTCCGTGGCAGGATTCACAACCCACACGACTGAGATCATTATTTTTCTTAACTGCTTTTTTATTAAGCGGATCTACTTCGAGCTGATAACCGGTTTCTGTTCCCCAGCCAGTCACATGGCAGGTGAGACATTCTGGTGTTTGTTCTGGAGCAGTCTTCAGTCCCATCTTTTTAGCGATGGCTTTGGCGGCATCTGTCTTCAAGGTTTCAAGAGATCCTGCGTGAGGTCCTTTTTCCCAGATAGAGTATTGTGATCCAACTTCGGCCTTGCTGTGACACATCTTACATTTTTTTGAGCCAATGTACTTTGCAGTTTTTGTTTGAGAATATGCCATTCCCACAGTTAAGATTAATAGCACAATAAGCATTTTTTTCATGATAAAGTCCTTTCAGTAAACTCAAATTATTGATTTTATTATTGATCTAGATTGTGATTCAGTGTAAAACATTATACTCCCCGCACTCAAGTATATGATTATTCGCAAACTTAATTATAACAAATAATGTGCCAGTCAGCATATAATTAAACTTCGAACACTTAGTCGAATCTTAAAATGTACAAAATTACCACGGCCAGTAATAATATGTACTTAGCCAGGTATAACACATGTTTATAGCAAAACCTGCAAGAATGCATAGTAGTGAATACAAAACATGTATAATAGCAAATATTAGTAAAAAAATAACACTAAGTAAAACAATATGTTTATTACATGCCAAAAAGCAGTTATATTTATTTTAGAATATTTAGTGACAGTTAATTATAGAAAGAGAGAGTCAGATATGAAAGTTGGAATCGCATCAAATGACGAACATTCAATTGCGAATCATTTTGGAAGGACGAAGGGATTTATCATAGCGGAGTTGTTAGAGGGTGAGGTTAAGTCGAAGGAATATCGGCTAAATAATTTCACCCATCATAGTCATCAGGAAACTCATGAGCATCAGGGTGGTCACAATCACTCCCATAATAGTATTCTCTCAGCCCTAAAAGATTGTGAGGTAGTCATATCGCGGGGCATGGGCAAACGTATCTATGATGATCTCCGGGAAGCCAATATAGAAGCAATGATTACTGACATTGCTGGTGTAGACGAAGCGATCACAGCATATCTTACCGGTACATTGGTTGATAACCCAGAAAAGGGATGCGTCCACTAACTGAACCACAAAACGGGGGAATAATATGTCAGATCTGGCTCACTTATCTCGTGAACAGCTCATCGGAATGCTGGATGATTTTGCAAAAAATTGGTTGGCCCATGATGGCCTGTGGTTTCAGGCGATCGAATCCAAACACGGCATGGATACCGCTATTGAGTGCGATACAGAAGCCTGGCGACGCTTTACAGTAATTGAAGCAAAGCGCATCATGAAACGACACAACATCGGTGAAAACTCCGGGTTGGAAGGCTTAAAGAAGGCTTTGGGCTACAGGCTGTATGCACGCTTGAACAAACAGAGGATCATTGAAGAAACACAAGATAGCTTCCTTTTTGAAATGCAGGAGTGTCGGGTTCAAGTTGCTCGCGCTAGACAGGGTCTCGCAGACTTCCCCTGTAAGTCAGTAGGAATGGTCGAATACACAGAATTTGCCAGCACCATTGACCCACGTATTATCACCTCCTGCGTGAGCTGTCCTCCTGATCCCCATCCTGATACCTTTTATTGTGCTTGGAGATTTAGTCTGCAGCAGTAATCAACGTCTCCATATTAGGATATAAATATATCTTGCAATAAGGGACAAAAATAATCATCTTTAAACTGTACACTAACTTGACTTGAATGGGGTAATATAAAATGATCCAAATTACTGAAACAGCAGCTGAGAAGATTAAGGTTCTCATGAGTGAGCAGGACCTCTCTACTGAGGGTGGCCTTCGCATTTATGCTAACTCAGGCTGTTGTTCAAATAGTTCCTACGGAATGGCCCTAGAGAATAAGCAGCATCCCGAAGACAATGTCTTTGATTCTCAAGGCGTCCGTGTTCTGGTCGATCCAGCAAGCTTTGCTCAGCTGGAAGGTGCCAGTGTTGAATACTACAAAGACGATAACGCCGAAGGCTTCACTATTATGAAACCTAAAGCACAGTCAAATTGTGGATGCGGTGGCAATTGCAATTGCGGTGGTAGCTGCAACTGTTGAGACCGTAACTCTCCTCGAACAAGACCCTGGCTCATCACCAGGGTTTTTTTTTGTCCAAACATCCAGGGAAGTTCACAATTTTTGACAGAATCGATGTAAAATCATCCTCAAATGTTTGAAATATAAAATTAGCCAAGACAAATTACTCCTCAGCTCGAGTAGAAATTGAGTTTACTCAATAGAAATGTCCGTTAGCAGGCATGGTTTACCTTGTTAGAGTGTATTTTGGTCTTAGCTTATCCATATGTTGCCTGATAATCAGAATCTTGACCAATATCCCTGGATGATCAATTTTAAAAAGAATCCTATCCCTGTTCTACTGAAGGCAGCACCCCTACCAGTTCGCTATCAATTGGTAACTGATATCCTGGAAGATTCATCTTCTGATGATTTTTTAGCCTTGCAAAAGAATTTAAGAAAGCATCAACCCAGACGAAAACTCCTGGCAGAACAGAACGCGGATGGTTTATGGCCTATGGGTGGCAAAACTTCTGGATTGAGTGATGCTCAGATTCAAACCCTTCAGCTGTTGAAACAGCAGGAAGTGTTGCATGAGCTGCTTGACTTTTCAGTAACCTATAAACAGGAAAAGGTCATGCTGGGCATGCGTGAGGTGCTTCGAAGCCTGGCTGAACAGGAGCTCCAGCTCAGGCTTCATCACCAATCCCAGGCTATATTTCTTGCGATAACCTATCATTTAGAAGGTAATCCCATTATCAAGCAGCTGATCAGAGATATAATTGCCCGTCAAAATTCAGATGGCGGTTGGTCCAGCTTACCCGATGAAACTTCCTCTTGTTATTGGAGCAGCCTATTTCTCATTTGGACTTTGGGACAATCGGAAAAATTTCGTGAGAACCGTGCGATTAAGAAAGGGCTTAAATATTTAGAAAGCAAAGTCCTTCAAGAAGGTGAAAGCAATCTCCTTCCCGGTATGCAAGTCTGGGATACTCTGATCTCAGGAACCAGTGGTTTAAGCATTATCTCAGGAGGCACCCTCAGATATTTGGAAACCATCAAATTAATCGATGGTAATAATAAGGACCGCAAAACCTATAAATTGCTTGATTGGCTCATTGATGCCCAGCTAAAGACGGGATTATGGCCAAGTATAGTCGGCCGCGACAGACAGGGTGACTTTGGTGTGACTTTGCGCGTGCTAAAAGTATTGAAGCATTTCCAGTCACAGCGTGTTCAGGAAACACTTAAGTACGATTCAGATTTCTAATTCAATAAAAATATATTCGGAGTAAACGATGACAGATATAATTCCATCAACCGTCTTCCCCGTGATGCCCCTGCGCAATACGGTCCTTTTCCCTCAACAGGTTATCCCGCTCTATATCGGCCGAGAACGCTCATTGAAACTTTTACGTGAACTTCCCTCAGGGAAGAAGACAATTGTTGTGGTAGCCCAACGTGAAGGTTCTGTGGAGAATCCCGAGGTAGGAGATCTTTTTGATGTTGGAACCACTGCCTCTGTCATGAAGATATTGGATATGCCTGATGGCAGCCAGAGCGCCATTGTTCAGGGTGGTGAACGTGTCCGCATAAAAAGTTACTCACAGACAGATCCGTATTTTAAAGCCAGCATTGATGGTATCGAAGAAATCTACGATGCTGATCTTGAAACCGACGCCATGTCTGCCAATATTCGGACTCTCTTCCGTGAACTTTCAAAAGTCGCCGACTATATCACCCAGGAGCATATCTCCCTACTCTCCAATATCCAACATCCTGCTCGTTTGGTGGATCGTGCCGTTTCCATGATGCAGCTTTCCAATGGCGAGAAGCAGGATATTCTGGAGGAAACTGATGTCACCGAGCGGCTGAAAAAAGCTACTGTCCTCATCAATCGGGAAATACAGCGCCAGGAAATTGGCGAGAAAATTCAGACTGAGGTTCAGGAAGAAATTTCCAAGAGTCAACGTGAATACTTTCTGAGAGAGCAGATGAAAGCAATCAAGAAAGAATTGGGCGAAGATGATCAAACCCTGGAAATCAAGGAACTTGAAGAGAAAATTCTTGAAGCAGGCATGCCGGAAGAAGCGCTTAAAGTAGCCAACAAAGAAATTGATCGCCTCCAACGGATTCCCCCTTCATCTCCAGAATATACGGTCTCGCGCACCTATCTGGATTGGTTGGTGGAGTTACCCTGGAGCAACGAAACTGAAGATAGAGTAGACATTCAAGAAGCCTTGAATATTCTAGATCGAGACCATTACGGATTAAAACGGGTCAAGAACAGAGTGTTGGAATTCCTGGCAGTTCGGAAACTTAAAATGGAACAGAGCCCTGATGCACCCATCAAGGGACCCATCCTGTGTTTCCAGGGACCTCCTGGAACAGGTAAAACTTCGCTTGGTAAATCCATTGCAGACGCACTTGGTAGAGAATTTATTCGTATCTCTCTGGGTGGTGTACGCGATGAAGCCGAGATACGGGGTCACCGCCGTACTTATATTGGTGCCTTACCTGGTCGCATTATTCAAGGATTGAAAAAGGCAAAAACGCGTAATCCCGTATTTATGCTTGATGAGGTTGACAAGCTGGGGACAGATTTCCGCGGGGATCCAAGTTCCGCTCTCCTGGAAGTACTTGATCCAGAGCAAAACCATTCCTTTAGTGATCACTACCTCGAGGTTACTTTTGATCTCTCCAAGGTCATGTTTATTGCCACGGCAAACTGGCTGGATCCTATCCCAGGACCCCTTCGTGATCGTATGGAGATGATTGACTTTCCTGGATATATTGAAGAAGAGAAAATCCACATCGCCAAGTCGTATTTGATTCCTAAGCAAGTCACTGAACATGCCCTGGAAGAAGAGCAGATTACCTTCATGGATACCGCCATAGCTGAGATTATCGGTCGTTATACTTATGAGGCAGGTGTTCGTAATCTTGAGCGTCAGATTGCCAATGTGTGTCGCAAGGTGGCCCGGGAAAGAGCTGAGGGTAATGAAAAACCTCGTCGTATTACCAAGAGTAGTATTACCAAATTGCTTGGCCCACCAAGACGACATAGTGAAATTGCTGAACGCATGTCCAACTACGGTATAGTTATTGGCCTGGCCTACACAGCTGTGGGTGGTGATATTCTGTTTATTGAAGCCATGAAAATGGAGGGCAAAGGGGGCTTGAAGCTCACCGGTAAACTCGGTGATGTGATGAAGGAATCTGCCCAGGCAGTCTATTCATATATTCGCTCAAATGCCGAACGTTTTGACATCGATCCAGATTTCTATAAGAAATGGGATATCCACGTACATATCCCGGCAGGAGCGGTTCCAAAAGATGGGCCTTCCGCTGGTATCACACTTTTTACCGCCATGATTTCCCTACTTACCGAGCGTTTGGTTAAAAGTAATCTGGGCATGACCGGTGAGATCACACTCAGGGGTGCTGTATTACCCATTGGTGGTATTCGCGAGAAGGTTATGGCTGCCAATCGGGCAGGATTAACTACGGTAATTCTTCCCAAAAAGAATGAAGCTGATCTTGTTGACCTACCAGATCGAGTGAAGAAAGAAATGGATTTCAAGTTTGTAGATGAAATTTGTGATGTCATTGAGCTTGCTCTGGAACCAGCAGGTGGAAAATCTGCTAAGAAAGACAAAGTTAAAAAAGCCAGTTAGGGAGGAAATATGCGTTGTCCCAAATGTAAAGGCTATATGAAAAGCATTGAGTTCGAGCATGTTCAGGTCGAACGCTGTACTAAATGCTATGGAATCTGGTTCGATAGATTTGAGCTTCAGGACTTGAAAGTACTCTCAGGATCTGAAGTCATCGATATGGGTGATCCCGAAGTCGGTAAACAACAGAATCAGAATACCGAGGCCATTTGTCCAAGATGCGAAATTGCCATGATTCCTGAGGCTGACAAGAGGCAACAGCACATTCGTTATGAGCGTTGTCCTGAATGTCGGGGTGTTTATTTCGATGCTGGTGAATTCAGAGATTATAAAGAATTGACCATCGGTGAATTCTTCAAATCCATGTTTAATCGCAATAAATAATCACATATTGACTTGTTCCAGGTGATGATATTTATCCTCACCTGGGTTTATTACCATTCATCAACGGTGGGGAGGGTCTTATGGATCAATTTGTAGGCTACTTAAAAACACAATTTAACCGGCCCCGGACCGGCCCACTTTTTGGCCTGGGAATCACACTCATTATTATCGCTCTCATCATTGGTATTAGCGACAATCCCCCAGGTATCGGTCTGTCTTACCTCGGGTTGATGTTCATATGTTTTAGTATGATCCACCATTGGCGTGAAGCCAGACTCTATGGTACGCTCCTGGCGGTTTCCGCCATCAGCTTCCCGGTCCTCGCATTATTGCATAATGTATTCGATGGGATTAACCAGCAGATCGGTGACATTATCATACTGAATCAATTGTTAGAGGGTCTCGCTGTGATCAGCTTTCTAGCCGCAATATTTCTGGCACCCACTGGAATCGTTCTTGGGATATTTGTCGGTCTTTTTTACCTGGTGAAGAAACACCTGACTTAAGTCAGGTGGTATGGTGAATCCACACTAAGGGGAAACCCTGAACCCCCGCCAAGCCCAGTAAGGGTGTATTGCAATACGCCCTTACACAAAACCACCAATATCCAGGTAAAAAAAAGAACAAAAAAAAGGTCCCGGATATCCGGGACCTTTTTAATAAATCTAAACGTTTAGACTAGAAATGAAGCTTAAGTCCAAAGTTCATGAAACGAGGTGTTCCCAGGAATACTTCAGCTCTTGAAGCTGAGTGACTGGCACCATCGCCGAAACCATTATACTGGCTGTTATCAACTGCATCTTGAACATAAGTAGCATCAAGAGCATTGAAAACGTGACCAAACAGCTGAGCATTGAATCCAGCGATCTTTGGCAGATCGTAGGTTATATGCAGATCCATTTTGGAATAGCCTGGAGCATCCCAAACTTGAACACGATCTGCAGTAGCTAATTCTGACTCGCTGATCACACCATCATCATCGGCATCATCAATCTGACGACTATCAGGACTCCAGTCAGCATAGTTGTTGTCATAAATACTATAAAGAGCTTGGACTCTTAAACCCTTGATAGGCATGAGTGTAGCACCAAGAACATAGGCTGTCTGTGGCATATCACCAACTTTGAGACCCTTCAGTGCGTATCTGTACTCACCTAAGAGTTCACCAGCTTCGTTTTGGTAATCGCCATCAGCATCATCGCCGAATTCCCAAGAACCAAAGCTAAGGGATGCATCAAGACGGAGCATTTTCATGGGTTGTACGGAAGCTTCGACTTCGAGACCCTTGTGGTTCTGGTTGACACCAGTTAAGAAAATAACGTCTGTATCTCCACTGGAACCCTGGCCACTTGTAACTGCCTTAGTCAAGTTACGATCAATCCAATCGGTATTGTAAACATTGGCTGTAACGGCAAACATCTTGGCTTTAAAATTCACACCAAGTTCTGAACTCATGAATTGCTCGTTTGAAGGATCAGCTGCAACAGTACCATCATAATAGATGACATTATCCATGATTGGTGGTTTTTCAACATAACCAAAATTACCAAACACGTTGAAGTTATCGGCTAGATGGAACATACCGCCACCCTTGACCTGCATAGCTCCGATAGCATCGGATTCAATGACTGTCTGCTCGGTAGTAAACATATCCTGATAGGAATATTTGATAGATGAGAAACCGGCCATACCGTAGGCATTCAATGAGCCTGCAGTATAACTGGCCTGTGCAAATCCACCAATCCAGTCAACAGTAGTCAAGTTGTGATAGTCAATAAAATCACCTAGACCAACCTTATATGCATCGCCACCATTCTCATTTGGATCAGAATCATCCAGGTAATAGTCGCCACCCATAAGGTCACGGACTTCACGAGTATGTTCGATACCAGCGGTACGCCAATCAATACCAACCTGAAGTTTCAACATGTCACTCATGTCAAAGTTCAGTTTGGAAATAACACCAATGGTGCTCTGACGGTTGATACTATTACGCAGAATACCAACGGATTGGTTATTACCATCACCATGAGTGCGAACGAGCTCTGTCTTGTCAACATAAACTGTATCATCGCTTCCAGAATTCATCGCAACGAGGGCATTCCAATCTCTTATCCAGGGACTGTCACCATAGTAGTATTTGTAATTTTCACCACCGAGGTTGCCGTTGGCATCCATAGTAGGAATCTTACCATATGTACCAGTACCACCACCGGAACCACCTGACCAATAAAGAACCGTTGAAAGTCTCATCTTTTCAGAGAGGTTCAGATAATGGTTCAAGTTAACCAGAGGTTTGTGGAAAAAGTTTTCCCGTTCGTTCAAGTAATTTGGATCATGTCTTTCAACGGTACGGTCACCGTACATATACCAGTATTGTTCACCTTTATAATCAGGGCTAATATCTGATACATTCTGGTTGAAGAGACGACCTGCATCTGAGCCATCAGAATCCAAAGTAAACTTATCTACATAGGCGTCCCAGTCAGCATCATCAACACCATCTCTGGCAATTTCTTCTGCAAATTCCTGGTCATAGGCCATAACGTTCTGTTTGTAAAGATTCTGACCATGGCGTTGAGGTGCACCGATGGCATATAGCTCAAAACGGTTATCAGAGTTAACTGCGTAAGAACCACCAAAATAGTAAGCCCATGCATCAGTCCACGTCTTGTCGACGATTCCTTCGCCAGTTTTGCGAACGACAGTTCCGCTCAAGGCAATTTTGTCACCAATCAGGCCTGTATTATAATTAACGGTAGTTTTCAGGAAGGAACCGGAACCGGCCTCCTGTTTGAAGCTACCACCAGAGGCAAGTTTTGTTGGGTCAGTAATGATGTTCATGGTTCCACCAATTGAAGGTGTAGCCAGGTTAACAGCACTGAGTCCACGTTGCATCTGGATTGAAGATGTTGCATCACCAACACCATCCCAGTTTGACCAATAGACCCAACCGTTCTCCATATCATTCTGAGGAACACCGTTGATCATAACGGCAACATTGCGCTGGTTGAATCCACGCACGTTGATACGAGCATCACCAGCACCACCACCCTGGTTGGTGGCATATACTGAAGGAGTTGTGTTAAGAACGAGTGGAATATCCTGTGAACCAAGACGTACTTCCATCTCTTCTTTTGAAACATTTGTATAAGCAACAGGTGTGTTGGCATCTGCTCGAGAAGCCAAAACTTCCAGGGCACTCATTTCGAGAGCCTGGCTTGAGAGTGCAAAATTCAAGGTTGTGGCCACACCACTTGCAACCTGAGCACTCAATGTCACTGATTCATAACCAATGACTGAAGCTGTGACGGTATAATTACCGGCTGGAACACCTTCAATAACAAAGGCACCTGATAGATCTGATGCACCACCATATGGCTGGCCATCCACGATCACATTTGCGCCTGGAAGGGCGTCGCCTGTAGTACCGTCAGTAACTGAACCAGAAATCGTTCCCTGTGCCAGGGCGAGAGCTGGAACCATTACCAGAACGAGCAATACAGTAAATAGATAACGTTTACTCATCTTCTTGTTTTCCTCCTTTTATTGGACATACGATATTTGTAATGACTGTGACAGACATCACACGATGAATGGGCTCCTCGGGAATTTTTATCCCAGACGAACTCCATAGATTTACTTATAATTCTTCATCCATTACGGCGCAAGATAGACTGGCAGTTTTTACCTGTCAACCATCAATTTGTTAGGATTCTGTTATACTCCACTAGAATGATGTACCCACACAACTATTAGGGGTTATCACATATATGAACCCAATATGTTGTATATCTAGAGCTTAGAGAGATTAGCTCGAGTAGCATGAGAGCCTCAATTCGAATTAATCTGATAAGGGTTAAATTTTTTTAATACTTTTAGATGTAAGGATTGTCCGAGCGCTTTTCATTTATTGCTCGCTAGAGTTATAAGTTCATTCCAACCTCCCGGTTCGAAGTGAGATGGATCAATCAAATTATGTGTTTGCATTCTCCTGCTCAAAATGTCTTATTTGAAGGCAATGAAACTACAACAAGGTGAATACCACTATGAATAAAACAACATCGGAATTATTACTGCCCGCCGGTAATTTTGAAAAATTGAAATACGCCTTCGCCTATGGCGCTGACGCCGTATATGCCGGAGTTCCACGCTACTCCTTAAGAACCCGCGAAAACGATTTCAGAAAAGAATCTTTGGTTGAGGCTATCGCTTATACGCATGATCTAGGTAAAAAACTTTATCTCACGATGAACATCTATGCCCACAATTCAAAAATTAAGGGCTTTATGGATGAGATGGAACGTATGCTTCAATATGAGCCGGATGCCATGATTATGTCTGACCCCGGTCTCATCCACCTCGCCCGCAAAGAATTTCCTCAATTGGATATTCATTTATCAACCCAGGCAAATTGTACCAATTGGGCCAGTGCCGATTTTTGGAGAGACCAAGGCGTCACGCGGATTATTCTATCCAGGGAACTAAGTCTGAAAGAAATTGCTGAAATCCATGCCAAGGTTCCAGATGTGGAGCTCGAGGCCTTTGTGCACGGTGCCATCTGCATTGCTTACTCAGGGAGATGTCTAATTACCAACTATATGAATAATATGGATGCCAATCAGGGAACGTGTACAAACTCCTGTCGCTGGGGCTATAATTTTGGCCAGAAATCTCCAAGTCTATTGGAAATGGAGAGTCAGGATATCATTCAAATTGATGCTCCCTACAGCCCTCCTGAAGATGGCTATTTCCTGGAAGAGCCGAAGCGACCGGGACAGTATTTCGATATGAAAGAAGATGAACATGGCACCTACATGATGAACGCCAAGGACCTATGTTCCATTGAGCTGCTTCAGCAAATGCGAGATGCAGGTATTGTTAGCTATAAAATTGAAGGGCGCACGAAATCTGTCTATTATGCAGCTATGACAGCCAGATCCTACCGGAAAGCCATTGATGATATGCAGGCTGATATTCCCTTTGACTCAAAGAACCTTGAAGACCTTATTGGTATTGCTCATCGTGGATATATCTCAGGATTCTATACCAAGAATCCCCAGGAATATGGCCAGAATTATGTGGACCCTTCTTCACAGGATTTTACCCATCAGAATGCGGGTATGGTGACAAGCTGGGAAAAGTCAGCTCAATTGCTTGAATTTGAGATTAAGAATCAAATTAGGGTGGGAGAGACCATAGAAGTAATTTCTCCAGATAAAACCGTAGAAATCGTTATTGAGGAATTGTTCAACAGCAAAAAACGTTCGGTTGATGTGGTTCATGGCGGTACAGGCTTGGGTTATATCCCTTTCGATCATGATCCTGGTGAATTTACCGTGATGCGGAAGGTTTTGGCAGAACCCCGGGGATAGCATTTAGGTAGGAACGTGGCATGTAACGTCCCTACCTAAACTACAACAAATCAGAAAATAATATCCAGTGACAGGAATCTGGTATCTCCCAAATGTTCATGCATTACAAATGCATAATCTAGTTTAATCACTATTTTTTCAATACGCTGATGTAACCCTACTCCCAGACTTGGCTGTTGCTCGGTCTGATTAAATCTATACCCTCCACGCAGAATAAATCTCTGTGCAATGGTTGATTCCAATCCTAACAGAACTTGCTCATCATTATCATTATAGTGTATGACGTCCAGAGCTAACCTGGAATGGAAGAATTGTGCTTTAATCAGGTCCAGCCCCATTCCAAATTGAAAAATCAAGGGCAGGGGATACGCCTCAGTATTTTTATTGGATGGAATAAAACGGTTCGGGAAATATTCGGAGCCATCATAAAAAACCAATAAATCTGGTCCATCCATTTTAATGTCTGGTCCAAAATTTCTTAAGGACATGGCAATGGAGGCATTCTGGAATTCGATATTGTAATGGGTCCCAAAATCAAAAGCGATACCTGAGGCTATCTCATTCCAGATGCGCTGTCTGATATATTTGGCTGTAATTCCAAAACTGAATTGATCGATGAGCTTGCGAGCATAACTGACGCCCATCTCAAGATCCTGGGAATCGAAAAATTCCCCAGTTCCACCCGGCTCATATTCAGTGGTAATCTCCATCTTCTCCATCCCCAGCGTACGGGCATAAAATCCAATAGCACCCTGCTCCTTTAGATTCAATGTATAGGCCAGTGCATTGACATCAAAAAAGGTCATCCAGGGGATGTGCGAAACATGTAAGGCGTGAGTATGATTGTGGATGATACCGGCTGGATTCCAGAAAAGAGCTGTTGCATCCATGGACATGCCTGTCACGGCTCCTCCAAGAGCGGCAGAACGAGCCCCGATTGGAATCTTGAGAAATTGTGCTCCTGCAGTGCCCAGATTCGCATTTTGAGCACTCAAGCTGGCAGCAAGTATTGAGAGAAGCAGGATAATCTTGATTTTTGCTATATGATTATTCTGATTCATTTGATCACCGCAAATCTATTTAAGTATTCGAAGCCTGCACTTTTAACCTGATAGAGGTAAATTCCAGAGACGATTTCCCTGCCTCCTTCAGCCCGTAAATCCCAAGCCTCTGTTCCATGGCCAGCATCATGTTCCAGTGTCTTGATCAAATCTCCGGATAGTGTGAATATATGGATCTCACACTCCGCGGGCAAATTTGTAAATTGTATTTGGCGAACAGGTTCTCTCACGAAACTACCCCGTTCAGTTTCCCAGAGCGACCCAGCCATATATGGATTTGGAACCACCCGAATCTCGCTCATATCCTTTACAAGCATATCAGGATTTGTTTTTGCATCAATAATTCCAAATTGGTAGTAGTCCTGTATAGTTGGACGAATTGGTGGTAAGGTTGAAAAAGTCGCGGATGTCCCTGGAGCTGGTGGATGTGCTGGATCAAATCCAAACCAGGCAGCCCAACCGTTATATTGGATACCCCAACCATTGTATAGTGTATCAGCCACACCTATCTCGATTGAATTTTCATCTGTGGTTCTCAGAATTATATAGGTATTGCCCTCAGTATCATGTCCTGATTGAGTGATAGTTATCTGAAAGTCCATATCTTGTATTGATTCCAGGTCTGCTACTTCAATCTCAAGTTCAAAATCCAGAATAGGAGGTACACTGATGTTCTGAATGACTGGCTGGGCATCAAGACTCAATATCAGCCCATCATCGGAGACCAGATCTGCGCCAGGATCAAAGCGTTGGGGACCAAGCACCTGAAGTGTGTCCTGACCATCATAGCGGAGCAGTTCTGTACTAAAATTTATGCTGAGCAAGTCACCTGGGCTAGGTATGTTTAACGTGTCCGATCTATGAAAGGTAAGTGTAAAATAACTCTCAAATGGATAAGGGACGCCAAGAATTAAATCGCCAGCCCAATACAAAGTCCGTGTATCAAGGTTAAGAATATTTATTTGATCTTCAGCCGTGAACTCAATCCCAAAATGTATTGTAGGTACAAGACTTGAGTCGGTGATATCAACAGTTGCCCAAATCCCTGGATTGCCAATCTCATTTTGAAGGGCATAGAGGAAATGAAGGTCATAAGAAAAATTGTTCAATTGCTCAGGAGCCAGTGGATCTACGCTGAGTGTATAGTTGGCGTTCCCGTCATAGTGGTTCAAATCTGAAATGTCCCCAGACTCATATCCTGCCGGCGTAGATGCTGGAATAATACTAATGGTGTTGCTCACATCTACGGAATTTCCAATAGGACTTTCCAAACTCCCAGTAAGTGCATCTCCATGGTCAAAGGCAGTGATTGAATACCAATATTCGAACCCATTTATTACGGAGTCGTCCACATAGGTATATTGGAGACCCGTGTCATCACCCCATCCATTTACACGGTCAAAACTAGCAAAGGGGACTGCTTCTGGAGTTGATTCAGGATAAGAATTTCTATCTATTTGATCCCAGCTCAATCCATTGTCTACACTTTTATATAAGCGATATCCTTCAAAATCAGGGATGCCTGATGCATCATCGATCTCGCCTTCCGTCGAGTTTGTCCAGTAAAGTGTGATTCCATTGTGTCCAGCCACACCGGATAGTGCCGGTGAAGTTGGGGGTTTTGGAGCCACAAATTCATTTGCATATAGACCTTGAGCTGCATAGAGGTTATTGTATAAATCCGCTTCATCTATCCCGGCAATAATACCAATGATAAATGTGAGTGAGTCTGTGGGTGATAAGTCAAAAGGACCAGAAGAAATGGTGCCAAAAATGTCCTTCCCTGTACTGGGAATAGCGCTTACACCATCAAAATGAGCATCGGGAGAATCGCCTGTATTAAAAAAATTGCGAGGGTCAATGCCATCAGGGAGATAATCCAAATTGCTGGAGAGAAGTGCCATCTGAGTTTCATCATTGTCTTCAAATATTCCATAGTGCATGTCGGTAATGCCTGCCATGTTCCCATTTAGCTGGGGTGTTTCCAGCAGGACAATTCCCATCATACCGGGTTCACCATTCCATTCTAGGGAGGATTGATCAGCATCAGAAACTTTGATGAAGTTATTTGCAGCATCAAATCCCAGCATATCATCTGAATAATCATTCACTCCGTATGGATCATTTCCTATATCAAAATCATGATACAATCCGAAATAGACACTATCATAGCTGACATCAGATTGGTTGGTTACTTCAAAGGTGAAAAAAATCATATCTTCAAAATCGCTGACACCGAAGGCATAGCCTGTTTGGGCAATTTGAATACCAAGGACCTCATTTTGATTCCCTGCATCATTATATACACAATAGCTATCCTGGGTGGATACGATAAGTGCCTCACCTTCATCGTCCTGAAAGAACCACTCCGCGTTTGGCCAGGTTGCTGTATTGTCACTAAAGGCAATGTCAGTAGCTGGACCCTGATGATACCCTCCAACTGGCATCCAATCTGTACTGGTTGCATACCTGCTTTGTATCACATTTGCGGAGCGTCCAGAGGCTGCATCAGGTGCAACACCGACCATCGCGCTCATAAGGTACAGGTAATTGTGATTGCTGTTGGCGGGAAATTCACCGGCGTCCCCATACAAGAAAGAATCGTGGGAGAATTTTCCATAATTTTCAAAGAACAGGCTGATATTGCTGGCATTATGGATACCTGCAGCACGATCAGTAAGGTCCATGGATTTGGCAATTGCATTATGCTTCTCATCAAAATCTTTCTCATCTGCAAATATCATGGTCATTGGCAGCACCATGATCAACGTAATTATTCTATATAGTTTGTTATTCATAATTATCTCCAGTCCAGTGCTAGACCCAGCCTAAAGGTGCGTGGAGGTCCAAAGTGGGAAGGATTATTCATATATTCTTCGCTGTGACCGGGGACGAGGGTGTAATCAGGTTCGCCTGAACTGGTGAAAATGCCGATGGCGTTCCGAGCGTTAGTCAAATTGAGTATTTCCAGGAAGGCACGTGCAGAGAGTTTGCTCGCCAGGGAGAATCGTTTACCCATGATCATATCGATAGTATATGTAGATGGCATGCGCAATGAATTGATCTCCACCAGTCCAATATCACGGGCGTATGGAGTATAGGGCGTACCTGTGTTGGCCTGTATCACAAATCCTAGATCAGCTCGCTGAAAAGGATAAATGTTGAGTATTTTCACTCCCTGATGCTTACCTGATCGCACAGATCCATAAAAATTCAAGCCATGGGTTCTATCAAAATCAAGATTATAAAGCGTGGTAGTTTCTATGCTCCCTGGATATTGCTCATCTGCGTATGATGCACTACCTTTTGCGATAGAATAGGTATAGCTGAGTTTGGCTGTGGCCATTTTCCTAAGATCATATTCAAAATTGATCTCAACTCCTTTTGAAAATGCATAATCCTCATTGATGATCAGGGTATAACCAACATATCGATCAGGTGCATCCTCTGCGTAAGGAGCATAATATCGGGTACCCACAAGATTGGTAACATCCTTGTAGAAAGCGTTGAAGCGTCCGAGAAATGCCGGGCTGAATTGATGAGTGAGTCCAACCTCGTAGGCTACGGTTTTCTCTGCTTTCATATCTGGATCCCCAAACACGGGGGCAGAAACAGCAAAGTCGTAATTGAGTCGGTTGTATAAATAGGCATAGGGTGGATTCTGAAAAAAATGTCCATAAGCAAAATGGATCTTGGTACGATCTGAAATGGGATGGGCGATGCCAAGTCTGGGACTGATCTGACTTTTAGGAGAAGCTGTAGTTCTGGTAGATTCATACATAGGATTTAGTCGATACCCAACCTTCCCATCAAACTGGTCAAAGCGTAGACCCAGATTTATCACCAGAAAAGGGAATTCAATTTTGTCCTGCAAATAAATAGCAGTTTCGATGGGGGACAGATCGTATTCATCCCGATAAAAATTAACCCTGCCTGGATCATATGGATTTGAGAGGACTAAATTGTGCCGCTTGTATTGGAAGCCAGCTTTTAGCTCATTCCACGAATTGACTTGCCAGATACCATCCCAGCGCAAGTCAAAGGTCTTGGTCGCCGAGATCAAATAAGTTGGTGGGTTGCGACGGGCATAAAACTCATAACCATTGCCAGCTTCGTGGTTCCATTCATAGTCACCATAAGCTGTATATTCGCTACTGTCTTTCCAGGAGGAGGTGGAATCTATCCAGATTCCCTGACGGTAGTCCTGATGGTACTGTGATATCCTCAATTCATAAAAAAGATGGGGATTGAGGGTGTGGGTGAGGTTCAAGCTTATGTGTTGTCGGGATGACTCATATTGATAATACTGTTCAGGAATGTAGGCCCAACTGTGACGATAATACTTCCAGCGTTTCCATGAAGTCCTATATAAAGTATTAAGTTTTATATTAGATATACCTGTATATGTCAATTTTGTCGTATATGAACTGGATTTTTTAAAGCCCCAGGGGAGATAACTGTCTTTATCATTATGTTGACCAGAGACGAAAAGCCTCAGATTCTCACTCAGCAGCGGACCACCCAGAGACCAGCTCGTTAAGGTACCTTCAGATTTGTTCTTATCACGGTTCTGAAAACTGCCTGTCCGATTCTCAAGTTTTGCCTGCCAACTGCGACCGCCCTCTCTAGTTAGGATATTCACTATTCCGCTCATCGCATTGCCATATTCTGCATTGAAGGTGCCGCTGAGGAGCGTGAGTTCATCAATGGCATTGGTTCCCAGATCATTTGCAAACGATCCCAGAAATGGATCCTGCACATAGACACCATCAATTAGAAATGCGACTTGGTTTGCTCGGCCCCCTCGAACGATGAGGTCGGCATCTGAACCAGCCACTCCGGACTGCAGGTATAATGCTTGAGAAATTTCCGATATTGGAAGCGAATTGAATTGCTCCTGAGTCACCACTGATCGTGTACCTGCCAGATCTTTTTCTATAGCATCAATGGGTGCATTGACAATAACCTCCTGGCCTTCCAGGATAGAAGGATTCATGGTTAAATCAAGCCAGGTTGTCAGATCTGCAGTCACCTGAACATTACCAAGCAAGCTGGTTTCTAGCCCGATATAAGAAATGATGACCGAGTATGTACCTGGAGGAATGTTCAGAATATAAAACTTGCCATTTTTATCAGAAATGCTGCCAAAATTAGTTCCCTCGATCTGAATAGAGGCACCGATAACAGGAGTTCCAGATTCACCAGATCTTAGCTTTCCGCTGATCTTGCCAGTTACACCAGATTGAAGAGTATGGGGTGTTATTAGGATGAGAGTAATAAGGAATGTGGTGAGCCGGAATGGCTTACCGATTAAATTAAGAATATTCATCTGGGTTTCCCTTCAAACTATGAAATCATTTCTGGTCGAAAAAGGGTATTGCAACTCTTTCCATGGAGATGGGAGAAAGGAGCCCCCAGCTCACAAATTGAAACCAATGTGAATTAAACCATGCTTTAAACTAATCTAAATTTAGTATAAATGTTAATTTCAAAGTGTTATGCGATGAATAAATTTGCTACTAGCAATTTCTACAATTACCAGCGATTGCTTTTTGTATTTACATGCCCTTTTGGTCAAGTCACATAGTGCTCCGGTCCTGAACTGCTTTGCTTGGATAATTTTTGTTTGGAAATCCACGATTTACAAATTAATCTGAGCCCGCCATATGGGTTTGACAACTGCGAAATCTGCTGCTGAAAAACGCCTTCCAATCAGGGAGGTTAGCCCCGTTGAATTACTCGGTGCCAATGACACCAACCTAAAATTGATTGAAAATCATCTGGAAGTTGCGCTGTTCGTACGTGGTGATGAACTCATAGTTCGTGGTGACGAATCCAAGCATGCACTCGTTGAAAATATTATTGGTGAGATGATTGCCGTCTTGAATCGGAAAAAATTTATTGATAAAGACGATGTGCTCACCATCATCCGTCTCAGCCAGTCAGGTAAGTCTACCCTTGGTGAATCTGGTCTTGATTCTGTCGTCCTCTTCACTCGCTCAGAAGTGATCAAGCCACGCACACCTGGTCAGCAAAGATATTTTTCTGCGGCCACATCAAATGATATGGTGTTTGGCTTGGGACCCGCTGGTACCGGTAAGACATATATGGCCGTAGCCTTTGCCGTTTCCGCCCTAAAAAATCGGGAAGTTAAGAAGATAATTCTCACCCGCCCTGCCGTAGAAGCAGGTGAACGCCTCGGTTTTTTACCTGGGGATTTACGCGAAAAGGTTGACCCCTATCTTGCACCACTTTATGATGCGCTTTTTGATATGATGCCTCATGACAAAGTGCGTATCCTCATGGATCAGAAAACCATTGAGATTGTCCCGCTTGCCTATATGCGTGGAAGAACTTTGGATCATGCTTTCATTATCCTGGATGAAGCACAAAATACTACCCATATGCAGATGAAAATGTTTCTCACACGAATGGGTGTGAATTCCAAAATTATTATTACTGGTGATCCCACTCAGATTGACCTCCCTAAGCATGAGGAATCTGGTTTACTCCAAGCCGTAAGAATTCTGAAAGAGGTCGATGGTATCGCCTTTGTCGAATTTGATGAAGGTGATATTGTGAGACACAAATTGGTCAGGCGGATTATTAAAGCCTATGACCAACCGTGAGAATCCTGAGCTACAGGGCCTAACTATTCATCTTTACGATGATATTCAGGTTTGGAACGATTTTTGACCTTTGATAAGACAAAACAATTTGCGTCCTGTGGAAATTGAATCCCAGGTGGAATTCGCAAGCTGTTTATAAAGTTTATGCTGTCCCAGGTTTGAGAAAATTACAAAAGGAATTATCATGAGCAGTGTCAGAGCCATACGTAAAGTTGCTATTGTAAGTGCTAAACGAACCCCCGTGGGTGCTTTTCAGGGTGGACTTTCTTCGATTACCGCCCCCAAACTAGGCGCAACAGCCATCAAGGCTGCACTGGAAAGTGGTCAAGTTTTACCTGAGGATGTCGATGAAGTCATCATGGGCAATGTGATCACTGCTAATGAAGGACAAGCCCCTGCCAGACAGGCGGCCATATATGCCGGTTTATCCGATACCACAGAATGTATGACCATAAACAAAGTTTGCGGTTCAGGTTTAAAAGCGGTCATGCTGGCTGCCCAGGCCATCGAAGTTGGGAATGCGAACATCGTGGTTGCTGGCGGTATGGAGAGCATGTCCACTGTGCCATACTATCTGCCTGGAGCGAGGGATGGTCAACGATTAGGCCACGGTCAAATGGTTGATGGTATTCTCCGCGATGGACTACTGAATGCTTATGATAGTATTCATATGGGTGTCAGCGGTGAGCTGTGCGCAAAAGAATACAACTATACCCGCGAAGCTCAGGATGCCTTCGCAAAGGAGAGTTATCTCCGTGCACAGGCTGCCCAAAAATCAGGCGCCTTTGACAATGAACTTACGCCAGTCGAAATTCCTCAACGCAAAGGTGATGCTCTTGTATTTGATACTGATGAAGAACCTGGTCGAGGTAATTTCGACAAAATGCTTAAGCTGAGACCTGCTTTTGCCAAAGACGGAACCATCACTGCTGCCAATGCATCCAAGATAAATGATGGGGCCGCCGCACTGGTACTCATGCG
The DNA here is from genome assembly GCA_018650445.1 of Fidelibacterota bacterium. GTDB lineage: Bacteria > Fidelibacterota > UBA8477 > UBA8477 > JABMPR01 > JABMPR01. Next base: position 16,504 of record JABIFX010000132.1, on the reverse strand, counting down.
TGAAGGAGAGGCTGAAAAACGGGGATTAAAACCTATGGCGCGTATTGTCGCTCAAGCTTCAGCCGCTCAGGCACCTGAATGGTTCACCACAGCCCCGGTAAAAGCCATTAACAATGTCCTTAAAAGAGCCGGGATGACTCTGGGTGAAATCGATCTTTTCGAAATCAATGAGGCCTTCTCAGTCGTCACCATGGTTGCCATGGATGAACTAAATATTCCTTACACCAAAGTGAATGTAAATGGTGGAGCTGTTTCTCTGGGACATCCTATTGGTGCTTCTGGTGCGCGTATTCTGACAACGCTACTCCACGCCATGGAAGCTAGAGAAGCACGTTTTGGTCTGGCTACACTTTGTATTGGTGGTGGAGAAGCTTCTGCACTCATCGTGGAACGTATTTAAGGGGGATATTATGAGTATTCGTAACGTTGGTATCATTGGCTCTGGAACTATGGGGAATGGGATTGCCCATGTCTTTGCACAGTCTGGTTATGAAGTCATCCTCATGGATATTCAACAGGCATTCCTTGAAAAGGGAATCGCCACCATCACCAAAAATCTGGACCGCCAGGTCAAAAAAGAAAAAATTTCAGAAGCCGATAAAACAGCTACACTCCAACGTTTAAAAACTTCAACTGATCTTGGGGAATTGAAAGATTGTGATTTTGTGGTCGAGGCTGCCACTGAGAACAGAGATATTAAATTTAAATTGTTCAAGGACCTGGATGATATTTTAAAACCAGGTGTGATTCTTAGCTCAAATACTTCATCTATATCAATTACAGAAATCGCAGCTCAAACTTCAAGTCCAGAGCGTGTGATAGGTATGCATTTTATGAATCCAGTTCCTGTGATGAAACTGGTGGAAATTATTCGCGGACATGTCTGTAGTGATGAAACTGTTTCCACAACCATGGAACTCTGTAAAGCATTGGGAAAAACTCCTGTCGAAGCCAATGACTATCCCGGCTTCGTAGCAAATCGTATTATCATGCCTATGATTAATGAAGCTGTTTTTGCACTTATGGAAGGTGTCGCCACGAAAGAAGCCATTGATGAAATTATGCATCTTGGCCTGGCCCATCCTATGGGTCCACTTACACTGGCGGATCTGATTGGTCTGGATGTCTGCCTGTCTATTCTGGAAGTTCTCCACGAAGGTCTGGGGGATCCCAAATATCGACCGTGTCCATTGCTGAAGCGTATGGTTGCAGCTGGAAATCTTGGACGCAAAACGGGGCAGGGATTTTATTCCTATCAATAGTTCACTATGAACTTGAAACCGAAAAAGGCTAAATATGAATTTTGAATTAACAGAAGAGCAAAAAATGGTTCGAGAAACCATTCGGGAATTTGCTGAAGCGGAGATTAAACCGGGTGTGATGGAGAGAGATGAAAAAGCTCAGTTCCCTACCGAAGTGGTCCAAAAATTAGCCGAACTGGGTTTTATGGGTATGCAGGTTCCTGAAGCCTATGGCGGTACCGAAATGGATGCTGTGAGTTATGCCATTACCCTTGAGGAAGTTGCTCGTGTGGATGCCTCAACCTGTGTAATTATGTCAGTCAATAACTCTTTATTTTCAAACCCAATCCTCAAGTTTGGTTCAGAATACCTAAAGAATAAATATTTACCTCTCACATCAAGTGGCGAGAAACTGGGAGCCTACTCCCTGAGTGAACCTCAATCAGGCTCTGATGCCAAGGCCATGCTAACCACTGCTACCCGTGACGGGGATTCATATGTCCTCAACGGAGTAAAAAATTGGGTTACCAGCGGAATTAGTTGCGATTTTGTCATTGTTTTCGCAAAAACAAATAAAGATGCGGGTTATAAAGGTATATCGGCCTTTGTCGTTGAAAAAGGATTGGATGGATTTACTACAGGCAAGAAAGAAGACAAACTTGGTATCCGTGGTTCTGATACCAGTGAATTGATTTTTGAGAATTGCCGTATCCCTGTAGAGAATCTTATCGGGGAAGAGGGGCAGGGCTTCACTATTGCTCTGGCCACCCTGGACGTGGGACGTATTGGAATTGGAGCACAGGCTTTGGGAATTGCCCAGGGAGCTCTGGAAAGATCTATTAAATATGCCAAGGAGCGCGAGCAGTTTGGTAAACCTATCGGAATGTTTCAGGGAATTGGATTTAAGCTGGCCGATATGGCCACACGTGTGGATGCCAGTCGACTACTCGTTTATAGGGCAGCCTGGCTAAAGGATCAGGGGAAAACCATTGGGGAGAAAGCCTCAATGGCCAAGATGTTTGCCGGTGATACGGCCATGTATGTAGCAACTGAGGCTGTTCAGATTCACGGGGGGTATGGATTTATACGTGAATTTGAAGTGGAACGCATGATGCGCGACGCGAAGATTACACAGATCTACGAAGGCACCAACGAGATTCAAAGATTGGTCATCAGTAGACATCTTCTGGCAGATTAGATTTACAGAATTGTAAAAGGAGAAATGAGAAATGGGATTTTTTGATGCACCTGCATTGAACCACCACGAACAGGTTGTTTTTGCAAAGGATGATGAAACAGGTCTAAAAGCGATCATTGCTGTTCACAACACTAGTTTAGGACCTGCGCTCGGTGGTTGTCGTGTTTGGAATTATGATGATGAAGAGGCCGCACTTCGTGATGTGCTCAGGCTTTCCGAGGGAATGACTTATAAATCTGCCTTGGCAGGTTTGAACCTTGGTGGCGGTAAGTCAGTTATCATTGGCCGGGTAAGGGATATCGGTAATGAAGCTGCATTTCGTGCTTTTGGTCGTCTGGTAGACAGTCTGGGTGGTCGCTATGTCGCCGCTGAAGACGTTAACACCACGCCCCAAATGATGGAATGGGTCCATGAAGAAACTGATTATGTTGCTGGTCTTAGTCCAGACCTGGGTGGCTCTGGGGATCCTTCACCATTCACGGCTTATGGTACTTTTGTAGGTATCAAAGCCGCAGCAAATAAGACCTGGGGGTCAGACAGTCTGGAAGGCAAGACTATTGCTGTCCAAGGTCTGGGGCATGTTGGAATCTATCTTGTTGAGCATCTTTCAAAAGCTGGTGCAAAAGTAATTGTCACTGATATAAAAGAAGATCGTGTTAAAGATATGCTCAAATACAAAAATGTCACAGCCGTTGCACCTGAGGATATCTATGATGTTCCAATGGATGTATTTGCTCCCTGTGCTTTAGGTTCCTCCGTCAACGATGAAACCATTGATCGTTTAAAATGTCAGGTTGTGGCAGGAGCTGCAAATAATGTGCTTTCCGACTACGAAAAACATGGCAAGATCCTCCTCGACCGTGGTGTCTTGTACGCCCCGGATTATGCTATTAACTCTGGTGGAGTGATCAATGTCTATGGCGAGTTCGAAGGCTATAACGAAAAACGTTCTTACAACCGCGTAAATCATATCTATAACATCCTTCAGGAGATATTCCAGCGTTCAGAGGATGAAAATATTCCTACCATGGATGCAGCTGATATTCTAGCTGAAGAGAGAATTCGTAAACTGGGTCGTCTGAAACAGATGCATCGCTCTGGCAAACGTTTATTCTCGAAAATATAAATTACACGTAGAAAGGATCAGGCCTCAGTTCATGCAAGAAAGACGTCGAGCCCGGGAATTTGTTGTTCAGGTCTCATATGCACATGAGATCCAAAACGATAACCTGGATCAAACCTTCAACCTTTTGGCAGAGAAGAGCGAATTATCTGATGATTTGCTTAAATTTGCCCGTGATCTGGTAAACGGGATTATGGCTCATCGCCAAGAATTCGATGAGCTCATAGCCAGTAAATCCAGAAATTGGGATCTGACCCGTATTGCCCTGATTGATCGATTGATTCTCAGGATGGCCCTCACGGAATTCTTTTATTTTAAAGATATTCCACCAAAGGTGTCCATTTCAGAGGCTATTGAAATCGCCAAGGTATTCAGTACAGAGGAGAGTAGCAGTTTTGTGAATGGTATCCTGGATGCAATTCTGAATGATGCTCTTTCTGAGGGCAAATTGTCCATGATTTAGACATTAAAATAAGTTGAAAATAAAAAAGCATGTCTCCCTGCCTGCCAGGTCTAAGACATGCTTTTTTTATATCTCCAGTTTTTCATACAGAACTAAGCTCCTACCAAAGTCTGAAATCTTGTTCCCAGGAATAGGAGGCCCCGGTCCGTGTGGCACAGACCGGGGATGGTATGTCCTCAGATTAGTATGACCACTCTCTGAGTAAACGCATTACTTTTGTAAACAGGGTAGATCCAATCCACACTGAGCTTCATGTTCACAACATTTACAATCCTGAGCGAAAGCGCATGTATTGGGGAGGATCAGAGCCAGAATGATGATGGCCAGGAGACAAACCCCTCTTAACCGTTTATTTGTTTTTTCTGAGATCATGCTGTTATCACAATCATCTATTTCCCCCAGAAACTATATGCAATAATCAGAGACAATAATTATGAATGTTGGCATGGCAGAAGGGATTGCTAAAGTTGGGATACAACTCAAACCCAGGAGGTGAATCTTTCAACTCCTAAATCCCAACTGCCGCTGCCATTTCAATTAAAGCTATAGAACAAAAACAGCCCTGGCCTACCAGATGAGACCAGGGCTTTGTGCATGTACTGAGGCTATTTCAGAAGCGTAAACTTCCGGACTTCTCGGAACTGCTTACCTTGAGAATCGATGAAGTTCATCTCATATAAATAAATTCCTGTTACAAGGAGTTTACCCTGACGATCCTTCGCAAACCATTTCATGGAATGCCTGCCCCCAAGCCTTTGATCATCAATTAGTGTAGCTACTTCCCTACCAGTAATATCATAGACTGCCAAAGTAACCCAACCAGCGCCTGGCAACTCAAAGTTGATCGTCGTCGATGGGTTAAATGGGTTGGGATAGTTCTGATACAATTCAAATTGCTGTGGTACGATGGCCAATTCTGGATCAATATCCACAATCATACATTCCGCACCAGCACCCATATCAACACCATCCTCGCCTGTTCCAATGCAAGGCGATCCCAGTTGCAAGTTATAATCATCAACATCTGGGTCAACGAATAGAGGATCATCTACAATATTTCCTGTTCCCCAGGTAACTGTACCATTGTTATTGGTACTGATTCCAGCTTCACCTCCCTCAATATCTGAGTTTATAATGGTCAGATAACTGTGAGAACTTGAAGAGTAGAATTCAATGTTATTGGGGGTAATTCCCCTATGAGTATTGTCCCAAACAATTGAATTGCTAAGTGTCAAATTAGCGCCAGAGCTTAAACCGATTCCACCAGCTTCAAACCAGAGAAGGTTTGTGATATTATTATCAGCAACAGTAACACGATTAAGTGTGGGATTTCCACCAAGATGTACCCATACCCCGCCAGCCATAGATATAGCCCGATTCTTAAAGATAGCAACCTGCTCCACCAGGGCGTTGGAAGTCCAGAGTGTCAGTCCACCACCAGTAGTTCGCGCCAGGTTTCTACTAATCTTCACCCTTCTAAGTGTGGGGCTTGACTCATAGGCTACAATCCCACCGCCATAGTCCGCTTCATTGTCGCGGATAATGACATCTTCAATCAGAGCATCAGCACCATAGGCGCACATGATACCACCACCCATTGCGGTATCTCCAACGGCTATATTACCTTCTACTATTAGATTCCTCAATGTAGGAGTCGAGCCATGTCTGACATTAATACCACCACCAACAGAATACCCACTAGAATTTACCCAGCCCATACCATTCGTAATGGTAAAGCCATCTAAAATCGCAGTCTCTTCCTGAGTCACAATCATCACTACACTCATTACATTGCCACCATCAATAATGGTGGTCTCAGGACCATGTTCCGATAGCACCGCTATATTTTTGCCAAGGAAGTCTATGTTCTCAACATAGGTACCATCTGCAACCAGTATCGTGTCACCATCTAATGCCGCTTCAATCCCAAGCTGTATCGTTGTGTAATCAGAGGGGACCAGAAGTGTTTGCGGCGGTGCAGGCTGTTCCCAGGAACCCATATCAGGAGCTACACCTACATATTCATCTGCGGACATATCGATCCAGGTCATACCTTCGTGGACAAACTGAGCCGTTCCTGCATCGATACAGAGCGAGTTGGCTTCCAGATGATCTCCAACACCAAAGCTGGGATCCGATTGCAGATTACCGGTAATCCAATCCACCTCACCAATCCCTAGATACATTGCAGCCACGCCACCCTGGATATCTGAATAGGCAATAGATACCGTATCAGCAAGATTATCTCCATCAAAATACATCAGGTAGAACTGATCTGGTATATTTCCATAGAAAATAGAATTCACGACTTTTGGTGTGCTGGCATGGTTGGTTAACATACCTCCGCCACCATTTGACCCTCGATTCCCTTCTACCGTAATTTTGTTAAATGTGGGTGTGGCATGGTCATGCAGAAACAAACCACCACCAGCAACACCAACATTACTATGAATATATACATCCTCAAAATATGGAGCAGCGAATTGACCAATGTAGACACCTGCACCAGCTTGAGAAACAGTATTGCCATATATTTCAAGGTCTTTAACTGATGGAGAAGAATTATGAGCGATGGAAAGACCACCACCCCACACTGAATGATTATCAGTAATGATGATTTTTTCTAAAACTGGGTTTGACTGGACACTGACTGCAATTCCACCCCCGGCTCCATCAGGTTCTTCACCAATTACAGCGGAGTTACCAGATATAATCAGATTCTTAAGAATGGGTGATGAAGCATAATGTATAAGAATGCCCCCTCCCAGGATATCCGAAGTTTCACCAGGCGTCCCAGTCCCATTGGTAATCGTAAATCCATCTAAAACCGCGTTTTCAGATTCTCCACTCACTATCTGCACGGTGGAACCATTTTGATTGCCATCAATGATGGTTAATTCTGGACCACCTACTGATTCAACGGTGATGTCCTTACCGTTAAAATTGATATTCTCAACATAGGTGCCCACATTTACCCTCACAATATCCCCATCCACAGCCGCATCAATAGCACCCTGAATGGTGGTAAAATACCCTGGTACATTGAAGACGGTTGGAGGTGGAGGCAGTTCGAAGGAACCCATGTCCGGTGCAGATCCTACATACTCTGACGAGGCCATATCAATCCAGGTTTCCTCCTCAAAAGTAAAAAGTGCTGTCCCCGAATTAATACAGGATGAGGATGCATGCAATTCATCCTCAATGCCAGTAAAACAAGGGTCTGTTGAAGTGTTTCCCTCTAGCCAGTTTAATTCTCCAGGGCCAATATTGATTCCGGCTAGGCCGCCCTGGATATTTGTATAGGCAACCATCACGGTATCAGGATCATACTGTGGGTCGCTGTTGAACATAATCTGGTTGGGGAAATTGCCATGGAATATTGAATTGACTATTCTAGGGCTGCTACCATCGTTCGTTATCATCCCACCACCACCACTGGGTGCTCTATTTCCTATTACTGTGACTTTATTAAATAGGGGCTCCACCTGGTCATGGAGGAAAATGCCGCCACCATAATACCTTGCATTATTGTGGTGGACGAATACATCCTCTAAAATGGGATCTGAGTTAACACCAATATAGACACCTCCGCCAGTCGTAGTGGCAGTATTGCTAAATATCTTAATATTTTTCAATGTTGGATGCGAATCATATGCAATAGCCAGACCTGCTCCCCATGACGATTCATTGTAGGAAATTACGATATTTTCCAAGCTTGGACTTGATTGTTGCGCAATAGTAATACCACCACCCGCTGGGTCTTCACCACCAAAGGCAGTATTCCCTGTGACAATGAGATTTTTTAGGGTAGGTGATGAGCCAGAACGACAGGCTATCCCACCTCCAACGACCTCGTCACCATTATCCCAGCCGGTTCCATTCTTAAGAGTGAATCCGTCTAAAACTGCATTTTCATCTTCCTGGGTCAGAAAAAGAACAACAGAGCCATTCTGGTTTCCATCAATAGTGGTCAACACTGGACCACGTAGAGACATAACCACGATGTTGTTGCCGTTAAAATTGATATTTTCAACATAGGTACCTCGATCCACCAGGACTGTATCACCAGTACTGGCGATATCCATACCTGCCTGAATCGTGGCAGCATCTTCTGGTACTTCGATCACAGTTGCTGATACGGTTCCTATTCCGACCAGCACAATAATCAATTGAATCATCCACTTCATAATCCCCTCCTTGTTTGGGTTTGAATTCTGGTGTAAACCTACAACAGAGCGGGGGATTTGGCATCTTTACAAAATCTATACAAATGCAGAAAAGTTTTAACCACACCTAAGATCAGTCTCAGGCGAAGTAAAGATTGGATTGCTGAAGTTATAAAGAAGGGAGGAAGGGGCTCTAAGTAATTGTATTAATACAACTAAAGATATGTATAACTTTGCTCAATTGAAGATTAATGTTTTTAATATGTAAAGAAAAAGTAAAGGTAGTAAAGATCAATATTTGGAGAGAAAAGTTGAAAGATTTTCGTCGCCGCCGATCTCCAGTTTTTTTCTGATCCGATGGCGATAAATATCAATGGAGGAGGGTTGAACATTCATCACTTTGGCAATATCTTTTGAAATAAGATTCAATCTGAGGAGGGCACAAACCTTCAACTCATTCTCTGAAAGCATAGGATGACTACTGCGAAGTTCAGAATAAAACCCGGTATGAATTTCAGTAAACCAGATTTCAAAATCTTCCCAATCCTGTTTTACAGAACTACGATCCCGAAGAAAGCGCAGTAGCTTTTTGATTCTGGGTTTAACATCATTCCAACTCAATTTTGAGAAGCTCTCCAGTTCACTCTGCAGGTTATCCATGATCCGCTGTTTGTCATTGAGGTGGAGGGATTGAGTGAGCAATTCACGTTTGAGATGATCTAATTTGAGCTCGGCTTTTTCCATTTCAACTCTTTGCCTCTCTTCAATTTCGACGTGGAGCTGTGCGGTGCGCTCTCTCACCAGGGCTTCCAGCTTATCTCTTTGAGCAATGAGCCGGTATGTGCGGAGTTGGATATAAACCAGGATGAGCCCAAGTAGGGTTACAATGCCCAGGGTTTTAAACCACCATGTTTTCCAAAAAGGGGGTGCGATAGATACTTCAATGGAAGCTCCTTCCACGTTCCAGACGCCATCATTATTGGATCCTCTACCTCTAAATTTGTATTCCCCCGCAGGAAGATTCATGTATTGAGCTTTAGGGGTATTGTTCGCATCAATCCAATCCTCGTCATACCCAACCAATTTATACGAATAGTGATTTTTATAGCTGGCTGAAAAATTTAGCGCCGAGAATTTGAAGGTGATAACTTTGTCACGATAATCGAGTTTCAGTTTATCGGTCTGAGTAATGGATTTATTTAATATTATACGCCCATTCCTGGTCTCACCAATAGCAACATCCTCATAATTTATGGCTAGTCCAGTAAGTACTACAGGAGGGATATACTGATTATTCTTAATACTATCGGGGTGAAAGACATTGTATCCTTCTCCACCTCCGAAATACATCAATCCATTGTCAGCCTCGAGGCTGGATAAGAAATAAAAAGTTTCTTGAACCCCATCGCTTGCTGTGTAGTCAGTGACGAGACCACTGTCAGGGTGGGCTTTCAGAATACCCTGATTGGTGCTTAACCAGAGGAAACGGTGGTCATCCTGGAGAATCCCATATATGGACAGCTTCTTCAGGCTAGAGTGTAAATCCAGAGTTGAGAATTGTGTCCTCGCCTTGTTCAGTTTATTCAATCCGCCACTGCGTGTTCCTATCCACAGGGTCTGTTCGGAATCCTCGTAGAGGGAGGTGACACAATTACTGGTAATTGAATTGCTGTTGTTTCTAGCCACTTCGAAACGTTTAAAGGTATTTGAGACCCGATCAAATTGGTTTAAACCGCCATCTGCTGTACCAATCCAGATATAACCAGCTTTATCCTCGAGCAAACAGTAAGTGAAGTTACTGCTCAGACTTTGGGGATTATCTGGATCATTCTTAAAATGCTCGAAGTCATCTGTTAGTTCATTGTAGCGTTCAAGACCCTGAGCTTCTGTACCAATCCAGATAGAACCATCTCGAGTTTCGAGAATATCTCGAGTTGTTTTGTCGCCAAAGCTATTGGGCTCATTTTCCCGGTTTCGATAATGATTTAGAGTCTGAGTTGGATAGTCCAGCGTGAATAGACCACAAGTAAAGGTGCCGATCCATATTTTGTGATTCCGATCTGAACGAACTCTCGCAATGAAATCCCTACTCCACCACTCAGTTACCCCAAGTGTCTTAATAGAATTATAATGAGTAAAAGCACCTGTGGTCGCATCCATGACGCTGGTCCCACCCTCGACAGTACCGAACCAGATATTACCAAGTGGATCCTGAGAAATCGAGTAAACTGCATTAGCACGAATGCTATTGATATTGTCTGGATCACTCTGTCTAAGCTGGAATCTTATGAGCCCCGGGTCATAATAGCTAACACCACCTGAGGCTGTGGTTACCCAGAGTATACCCTGTCGGTCTACCAGGGTTGAATAGATCAGATTATCTCCTAACGACCCTGGGTCATTGGCATCATGATAGTAATAGGTGAATTCTTTCGTATCATGATTATAGTTTGCCAGGCCACCCGCTGACCCAAACCAGAGCGTACCATTCTTGTCTTTGCTGATAGATGTGATCCCGTCAATCGGTGTAACGGGCGTATCACGATCATAGAAAAGGTCGAACTTATCTTCATTATAGTCCCATCGATAGAGACCCATACCGATCCGACCCAACCAAAGGCATTGATCTGCTGTATCAGCCAGCATGGCTGTAAGACTTATTGACGTTGATGGACGTACCTGGACTTTTTGATTTATGCTGAAATCATCCAGTGATATTACTGATGCTGCTCCGTTTTCGGTACCAACCCAAAGTCTACCACCTGGCGTTTCTGCCAGGGTCATAATGCGATCTTGAGCAATACTAGACGTGTCAGGATCATGGCGGAAAGTTGTGAATTTATGTGAATCAGGGTCATATCTGCTCAAGCCATGCTCTGTCCCAACCCACAGTGCACCTCTGGAATCTGGGAAAAGACAGGTAATATGATCGCTGACAAGCGAGTTTGGGTTATCGGGATCGTGGGCAAAATTTTTAAAGCTTTCCTGGACACGGTCGTACCGACTAAAGCCACCATTTTTTGTGCCAATCCACAGGACACTTGCAGCATCTTCACAAATTACGGTTATCCAGGAACCCGGGATTGAATTTTCATTTAGAGGGTCATATAGAAAGGCTTTGAACTCTGAGCCATCATAGCGGTTCAGACCCAGGCGGGTCCCAAACCACATAAAACCCTGACTGTCCTCAAGTATGCTGTGCACCGCATTCATTGTGAGTCCATCTTTTACTGTGAGGTGGTTGAATCGAATCGGTTGGTCATCGGCCAGGAGGGAATTTAAGGAAAAAAATACAATCGTGATTGTGGTAGACAGTAGCCGAAGCAACACAGAACCATTTCCGATTCTATAGAAACATTGATTATAAACAATTTGACTAAATGTCACTATTGTCCCCATATCTTCTGTAAAACGATGGAACAAAGCTAATTGGACTCTATATAATGGCAATAGAAAACATAGAGATGGGGCTACCATCGCCAGCAACGAGTCTTCTGATAAGGCTGACATAGACGATGGTGAATAATCAAGGCCACACTCGCAATAAAGCACTTCACAAACCCTCCGAGGAAGTTATTTTAGCGCCATGATTAGTAAACTTATTACCAAAATATTTGGAACCAGCACTGATCGTGAGACCAAGCAGTTGACTCCGTTTGTCGCACAGATCAATGAACAGTTCTCAGCACTCTCGAATGCCACACAAGAGACCCTGCTCTCTAAAACAGAAGCTTTTAAAACTCGGATCAGTGGAGATATTTCGGAACTCCAATCCAGGCTTGAAGGTGAAGGCAAAGATCTCAAATCGATCAATGAAGCCGTATACGATCTCGAGCAAGAAATTCTTGCTGAAATTTTACCTGAAGCATTCGCTGTAGTAAAAAAGGGCGCGGCCCTCCTCATGGGGCAGACAATCAAAGTCACCGGTCAGGAGATGACCTGGGACATGATTCCTTATGACGTTCAGCTCATGGGCGCTGTTGTCCTTCATCAGGGTAAAATTTCCGAAATGAAGACGGGTGAAGGAAAAACCCTGGTTGCTACCATGCCTATCTATCTCAATGCTTTGGTTGGGAAGGGTGTGCATATCATCACGGTGAATGACTATCTCGCCGAACGAGATTCACAATGGATGGGTGCCCTTCTGAAGTACGTGGGGCTCTCAGTTGGTGTGATCCTGAATCAAATGGATCCACCGCTACGTCAGGAAATGTACAATTGCGATGTGACTTACGGTATCAATAGTGAGTTTGGATTTGATTACCTCCGCGACAATATGTCCATCAGCAAACAGGATCAGGTCCAACGAGGCCACTATTACTCCATTGTTGATGAAGTTGATAGTGTGCTCATCGATGAGGCTCGAACCCCTCTCATTATTTCTGGAACTGTGGAGTCAGAAATTGCTCAACGATACACAGATTTACGACCCCTGGTTGATACACTCATGCGTCGTCAAACCACTCTGGTCAACTCCATACTTGCAAAAGCTGAAGAAGCCCTCAAGGATCCCAAACTGGAATATGACGCTGGAGAACTAATCCTTCAGGCTCGCCGGGGGAGTCCCAAACATCGTCGTCTCCAGAAACTCTACCAGGAACAGGGAATCAAGAAGCTTGAGCAGCGTGTTGAGAATGATTATCTCCGAGATAAGCGCATGCCTGAGATAGATGATGACCTTTACTTTGTCATAGAGGAAAAACAGAATAGTGTAGATCTTACTGATAAAGGTCGTGAAGCTTTATCGCCCAATGACCCTGATAGATTTGTTATCCCGGATTTACCCACGCTACTAAATGATCTGGAGAGTGATGAATCGCTTTCAATTAAAGATCTGAATGAAAGCAAAGAAAAACTTTATGCCCTACATGGTGAGCGCTCCGATACCATCCATAATTTGAGTCAGCTTCTCAAAGCGTATTCACTTTTTGAAAAAGATGTGGATTATGTGGTTCAAGAAGGTAAAGTCATGATTGTCGATGAATTTACGGGTCGTATCATGCACGGTCGTCGCTATAGTGATGGTTTGCACCAGGCTTTAGAAGCCAAAGAAAAAGTTCGGATAGAGAAAGAAAGCCAGACACTGGCCACGATTACGCTTCAGAATTATTTCCGACTGTACAAAAAACTTTCCGGTATGACAGGTACCGCTGTCACTGAAGCAGAGGAATTTTTCAATATCTACAAACTTGGGGTGATTGAAGTACCTACACATCGTGATATCGTACGAGCAGATGAAAACGATCAAATCTACAAAACCCGCCGGGAAAAATTTAACGCGGTGATAGAAGAGATTATTGCTTCACACAAATCAGGACAACCTGTCCTGGTAGGTACCATCACAGTTGAAGTGTCAGAGACACTTTCTCGAATGCTTAAACGACTCAAAATTCCTCATAATGTACTCAATGCCAAACAGCATGGCCGAGAAGCGGAAGTTGTAGCCAGAGCAGGACAGGCACATGCCGTGACTATCGCTACCAACATGGCCGGTCGTGGAACTGATATCAAACTGGGTCCTGAAGTCAAGGATCTGGGTGGTCTCAAAATATTGGGCACCGAACGTCATGAGTCCCGTCGAATTGATCTCCAGCTGAGAGGTCGTTCTGGAAGACAGGGTGATCCCGGGGCATCACGTTTCTACCTGAGTCTCGAAGATGATTTGATGCGTCTGTTTAGTTCTGACCGCGTGGCCAGCGTTATGGATCGTCTCGGTTTACAGGAGGGTGAGGTCATTGAAGCCGGCATGGTGACCAAGGCTGTTGAGAGAGCCCAGAAGAAGGTTGAAGCCCGTAACTACAGCATCCGTAAACATCTGTTGGAATACGATAATGTGATGAATCAGCAGCGCGAAGTTATCTATGATCGCCGACAGGCTGCCCTTGATGGTCTTGATCTTAAAGAAGAATACAGTGAAGTCATCGAGAATTATGTCGATACGGTAGTTGAAAAATATGGTGGTCTCGAGTCTGATGTGGAATTGTGGGACTGGAGTGGATTAAAGGCTGATCTTGGCTCAACTGCCATGGTTCAGATTTCGGAAACGCCATCACTCGATCTCGATGCTGATAAATTGAGGGAACTCGTCAAGCAGCTTATCTGGGATTCCTATGAGCAGAAACTTGAGATAACGGGAAGTTCGGAGAATTTTAAACGACTTCAGCAATTTGTATATTTGAGAGTGGTGGATGAGAAGTGGCGTGAGCATCTCTATGAGATGGATCAGATGAAGGAAGGTATTAACCTTCGAGCCGTCGGCCAGAAAGACCCTTTGATAGAGTATAAGAAAGAGGGCTATCAACTTTTTGTGAAGATGCTTGATCTTATTGATCGTGAAGTTCTCAAACTCTTCTTCCACGCTCGTATTGTCGATGAGCGCGAAAATAAAATGCGCAGAGCCAGAAATCTTTCTTCCAACCATGCTGAGACATCAAATATGGGATTTCTGAATGCCTTGCCACAGACCGGTGGAGAAGGAAGTCAGGGCGCCGCCCAGCCTGGTCCCCCTCAGAAACCAAAACCAATTCATGTGGAAGAAAAGATTGGAAGAAATGATCCCTGCCCATGTGGATCAGGTCTAAAATACAAGAAATGTCACGGTAAGTAGGGTTGGATTCTTGATCACTAACAATTTTGTTACAGTAGGTAGACAGGCAAATAAAGTTTGTATCACCCCTTGAGGACATTATTTTTCAACTTGTTTAGTGAATGAATCGGACTGTGATAAGAATCAACACGATTGTTCGTTAGCATAATTAGTTTTAATGAAAATCAACCACATGCATGTGGAGGGAAATATGCGTAGAAGCTTTCTAGTCATCACCAGCCTGATAATCATCGCCAGTTTTGGCTTTGGTGAGACAGTTATGTCTGTTATCGGGTCCTCCACTCCCAATGGTGAATTATATGCTGCTGTTCAGATAAATCTGGAAAATACTGGAAACGTTGGTGGTTTTCAATTCAACCTGAAAGATATCCCAAACGAGTTATCTGTAGCCTCCGTTAGTCCCGCTGGTAGAGCAGTTGCAGAACCCTATGATGATACAGGTGGTGCTGGCGGTATTGGTGCTGGAAATGGTATGTATGATTTTGGAGAGCCTTACACTGATACCAATGGTAATGGTAGTTATGACCCAGCATTATCATTCAATTTTAATGACCGTGATACTACTGTCAGTATACTCGCCTACAGCCCTTCTGCTACACCCATATTCCCTGGTTATGGCCCAATATGTACAATCATATTTTCTGTCCCAACGACGGTAAGCGATGAAATTATCGATCTCAAATTCCATGAAATTCTAAATGCAGATCCATCGTTTCCGCTGGTAGTTAGTGACCCAGACGGGGACGCCTTAAACACAACCTGGTTAAATGGTCTCCTCACCGTGGGCGGAATCGAAGTTCGTCTCACTGGTGGTGGTGGAACGCCAGGCTTTTTGTCTGCGCCTCTGGTCATCGAAATGAACAATGCTGTTCCAGTAAAAGGATTACAGTTTAATCTGGTTGACGATGTGGATTATTTGACTATCGATGTCGCATCCGTCCAACAAGTTGGCCGCGCAGCTAACTTTACTTTTGTTGGTAACGAAGTAAATGGTCAATCCCTGATCCTGGGCGTCAATTTTAATGGGGAGGAAATTGCTCCTGGTAGTGGTGCTATTCTAGAAGTACAATTTATGATTGCTTCAAATGCACCCATGAATGACCTTTCGCTTTCTATCACTGATTTAATTGTTGCTACACAAGGTGGTCTGCCCCTGCCCAGTAACGGTACAGACTATGTTTTTTCACTTACCACCGGTGTAGATGAGGAAGCTGAGCTGCCAACTGCATTCGAGCTCAAACAGAATTATCCCAACCCCTTCAATCCAACGACCACTATCAGTTACAGTGTGCCAGTGGCTTCTGAAATCCAGGTAGGAATATTCAATCTTCTAGGTCAGGAAATTCGCTCACTATCAAATGGTGAACATCAACCTGGTGTATACTCAGCAATGTGGGATGGATTAAACCAGAACGGGGTCCGCGTTGAGTCAGGAATTTATCTCTATAGGATGAGTAGTTCTGCTGGTTTTAGTGCCACTAAAAAATTGGTGATGCTCAAGTAATCCTTCCTTGAAATATTTATGGAAAAAGCCCCGGTTTTCACTGGGGCTTTTTGTTGCTTCAAACGAGGCAGTTTCTATCTTGCGACGCTTTTTTAAGCCGCGGTGGCGGAATTGGTAGACGCGCTAGATTTAGGATCTAGTAAGCTCAGCTTGTGGAGGTTCGACCCCTCTCCGCGGTACAAAGCAAACGAGAAATCGTTTG
>JABIFX010000129.1 GCA_018650445.1 Fidelibacterota bacterium | reverse complement strand
CTGTTCACTACCGATGCTCTGTGGATCTAAGAGCGTACCCCAAACTTGTGCTGTGAATGGGTTGTAGGAATTGACAGACCCATCAGCATTAAAGTTTGGTGTACATAAACCGGCATCAAAAAATACCGTAATCTGCGCAATCCCCTGATTATTTGTCCGAATCATGGGCATGCCAGTCTCATCATCCACAGGATCCCAACGTGCTGCTCCAAAGGAGCCGAACAATATTCGCGCGTTCTTAATGGCGTTGTTGTAGTAATCAGTCAATACGGCTGTTAAAATCACGGGGACTTGTAGTGGAGCCGGATTATTGGCTGGTTGAAAATCATGAAACTGCAGTTCTGGGATCACAATCAATTCACCAGGATAGAAAGGCAGTAGCAACAGGCTGTCCTCTGCAGCATTTACATAACCCTGGACGGTATCTCCATTGGCTCCATATGTCTGGGCAATGACATTGACATTATCAAAGGTTCTATCAGAATTCCAATAAATCATTGACCATGCGAGTCCATGATACTGATCACCATTCAAGTTTTCACCATAGGTTAGTGATCCCCCAATGACTGAGGCAATACTATCAGGTTCAATATGCCAGTATACCTGTGTAGAATCTTCAACTGGATTGGTATACTGATCCCATACTCTGGCAGCCATTTCTGCCTGATACTGACCGCCACCTATTGGTTCAATCTGGTTAATATCAATATCTACATCGATAAAGGCTGGTGGACCAGCTGCAATGGTAACCGGAACTGCTGTAGCAGAAATGGAACCTGTGCCAAGCACAACACTGGTTGTGATACGTACTGGACCTGACTGGGAACCACTGTTCAGCGTGACACTTGCGACACCATAATTTGATTCCACCGTTGTCGTGTTACCGGGAATACCATCAAGATTCGCGCCAGCAGGGGCTGGACCCAATTCGAACACCACATCATAGGGTTGATCAACCAATTCACCACGAGCATCTCGTACTTCTGCTCGAATAGTAGTTGATGCAACACCGAAACCACCTGCCACAACAATTTTGTTGGGCGCGGATGGAGGAATAATGATATAGGTTGGCAAACCTGGTCGAACGGTAATTAATGTAGAGTCTGTTACTACCCCCACAGTTGCAGAGACGGTAGCAATTCCTGCAGAATCACCGATGCTGAAGGTGGACAATGCAATTCCAGCTTCATCGGTGGTCGAAAATTCTGTCACAAACCCAATATCTGAAGAAAATCTTACCAGTGTGTTGGCTTCTACTGGATATCCAGATGAGTCCACCACTGTAGCTGTGAGCTGGGACGCATCGATGCATTCGGTGTCTGTTGTGGATGGAAGTTCAACACATTGTGATAACAGTTCAATTCTTGCAGGAACGCGCTCGGGTGGGTTAGGATTGCTTGCACGAACCAGAACTTCGACAGTATCACGTATTATTCCATGAAAGGGGTGTTCAATTTTGGCAACAATTTGAGCCACCACATCTTCTGTAATGTTGGCACCAAGATCAGAAAATACGGATTCTGAAACACCTGCATCATTTGTGTATTTGGGCGAATTAATAGTTCCAATACTGGCTGAGAAAATGACTTCTGTGGTATCAATCCCCTGATTGTCCGCATCTTTTACTATAGCAAAGATTCGGGCAGTCGTCTCGCCATTATCGGCATAAATCGTTGTATCCATTGTATTCAGATTAAGGATGTATTCCTGACCAGCAGCGTAGTTGATGGTTACAGTATCTGAAAAAGCAATTGCTGAATTTTGTGAATTTTTCAGGAGGGAACCAAATTCATAGACTCCGTGATTATCACTTACAAAAGATTCCATGGCCAGGGAGGTGACCGACGCCTCGACGACTACATCACCAATTTGTCCCACGTTATTGGTAAACGAGACGTGGCTGGTTCCAATAGCATTGGTGGAATCGGAAGCCTTATCCAGATAACCGACAGTTGCTCCTTCCAATATGCGATAATTTACCAGTACATTCTTGACCGCTACACCGAGACTATCGCGCACATTGGCATTGATAGTAGCTGAGTAGGTGGAGTCTTCCTTGAAGACTTTAACTACACCAGAAATGGGTATTGTAGTTGCAAAAAATGAAGATACCAGATCTTCCATTGGTAAAATTTCTAGAACGACAGTATCCCTCACCGTATTGTTATTGCTATCTGTATACCTTGCAACAATATTCACATGTGAAGCTGCTTGACCCTTGTCATCAAAAGTGGCTACAGCCTGACCAGAGGAGTTGGTAGCAATATTAGATGCAATGGCTCCCGTGAGGGCAGAGAATACAATGGTGGCCCCCTCCTGGGGCTCATTGACAGCGTTAGTGAGTATGGCTGTAAGTCTTGCAACGGTCTTGCCATTATCTGCATAAATCACAGCTCTATCTGTAGTTAGGTTGAGATTATACTTAATGATAGTTTGCTCTGATTCGGAAGGTGTCCGTGTATCGCATCCAACCAGTAGACCAATCGCCAGAATCCCCAGAATTAAAAACTTTAAGCTATTGTTTTTCATATTTAATCCTCCTCCTAGAAGTCCTGAGTTATTCCTTTTCAACCGGAACCTCCTCAATGACTTTAGTTTCATCTTGCTCATCATCCTCAGTATTGATATAGATGTCCTCTAAATCCAGCATCCGATCAGTTTTCTTAATGCCGGTGTAAGTATCTTTGATGATATGAGGGGTGATTTCGATAATAAGATCTTTTTTAGTCTCCTGCTCAAATTCATGTTGAAAAAACTTACCGATATAGGGGAGTTTACCAAGAAATGGAACAGAGTGACTGATTTTCTTACGATCTACAGCCAATAAACCAGCGATGATAATAGGCTCGCCATCTGGTACGCGAACTGTAGTCGTTGAAATTCTTTTTTGAACCCAGGGGATATTGCGTTCGGGGCCTACAAAATCATAAAAATTTGAAATTTCAGGGGTGACCGTAGCAGTAATGTATCCATCGCTGTTGACATTTGGTTTCACATGCAGTTTGATACCAACGATCTCACGTTGAACCTGAACCTGACCACCTACACCACCACTGGAAAGGATATAGGGAATCACATCAACCATCTGAATATAAGCTTCGCGACCATTTAGTGTCACAACAGATGAGTTGGCCAGAATCTCAGCTTCATTGTTCTTCAGTAACATATCAAGAGTAATATCAAAAGCTGAAAGTTGACGACTAAAACCGATTTTATTTGACGGGTCCATACGTTGGAAATACATGTTATCTGGTGTGCGGCCATTCGGAAGAGCACTGAATTGTTCAATGACAGATCCATCAGTCTGACTCTGTTGGGACATACCTGGAACCAGACTTCCACCAATTTGAGCCAATGTTGGTGCGGCATTTTCAGCTACAATGGTTGTAATCTGAGCCAGTCGTGACCAATCAACACCCACTCGATTATCTCCAGATAGTGTTACTTCGATTATACGAGCTTCCAGCTTGATCTGTAAAACAGGGACATCAATGCTGGCAATAATTTCCATAATCTCAGAGATGTTTTTTGGGCTGGTATGAACCAGTAGCTTATTACCACCCTGATCAACCTCAACATTTTCAGAAATATCCTGTAGGATTGTCTTCACTTCCATGGCATCTGCATACTGGAGGGGGATCACATATGCCTTGGCACCAATCTCTTCAGAGAGACGATCAGCTGTGGCGACGAGGAAAGATTTTCCTACCAGTTCATAGCTCAAACCCGCAGCTCGAACCACCAGGTTAACAGCCTGTTCAATTGGGACATCATCCATGTGAACTGAAATTCTATCCTGGCTGTTTACCTCAGGGCTGGTGACGATATTATAGCCACTCTCATCAGCAAGAATTGAAAGAACCGTTGGGAGGTGGGCATCTTCAGCATGAATGGTAATCAATTTCTGTGGTGTATCTTGTGCCATACCAATGGTTGCAATAAGCAGCATGAGTATGCTGGCTAGAATAGATCTACTCGTTTTCATTAATAGGTTTCCTCTTCATCATCAAATTGTGGACCTCGCGTCGAATTCCGGGCTGCGTCAGCAGTAACCGTCCTTCCCTGCAGTGGATAAAATTTTGACTTACCCTCTCGATAGGCGACAACGCCATTTTCAGTAATTCGTAAAATTTTAAATTTCCCTAAAACATCCCCTACTTTCACCTGACTTTCCTTCTGCTGGAACTCCACAGTAGCACGGGGAGGATCAAAGTTCATATATAAGCCACTCACTCGAATGGTATTGGCCTGCATACTTTGAATTAAACGACCCATTTCGTCAGTAAGGAATACAACCTTGTTCAATTTCATGGGGTTATTCTTGAGAGTAAATTTAAAGGAAGCTCTCTCCTCCAATTCAGTCTCTAATTCACTAATAACTCTTTCTAACTCCTCGTCAGTACCAATACTGATGTTGGCAGCATCTCTGAGGATATCCTCTCGATCAGAGCGAATATCTCTCAAGGCAAAGACTTCCATTACGAAGATGACAACACCTGCCATGATGGTAAGAGACCAGAAGAAGCGTGTACGTCTATCCATTATTTCTTACCTTTCAATAGCGTTAATGTCGAAATTTTTAGCTCGATATTCTGTTCTGAAAGGATGCGTTCGTCCTTGGTATTCTTGAGACGCTCTATTCCATTCTTCACGTGGAATTCATTTACTTGAATCAGCCGCATAGAACTCTCAAGTTTGGCCATCAAAACGCCAAATTGTTTATAATTACAGCGAATTTCTAAATCATAGGGAGTTTCCACACTGATTCGACCTGTAATGCGGGGTTTAGGTCGCATATAAATGGTCGTAATACCCAGACTATCCAAAGTCATAGTCAATGAATTGAGAAAGTCCATTGAGGCATCTTCAGTCACCTCATCAGATTTGCTCTCAGCCAGGTTTTCTTCAAAAAGGTTATATACACGATCTAACTCATTTGATAGAATTTGAGCGGTAATCAAACTCTCATTAAGTTGTGCAATTTGTTTATCCAGATATCTGATATCTGCTGGCTTATCGCCATACACCCAATTCACGGTATAATAGAAAGCAAGAGCCAGGACAAATACAGTAACGGCTAAAATCTGTACACGTTTCATCAGCTTCTCCTCCCCATATCTTTCTTACGATCTTTGGGGTCAGGAATATCCAGAGTAGCCCGGACTTCAAAATTGACCACATCCTGATTCAGGATGGTCATCCTTGAATAACTTGCAAATTTGATGTCTGTAAAATCTTCTGAGAATATTATATCATTCTCTAATCTGGCAATAAACTCTTCAAGAATGTCAAATTCACGCTCATCTGGATATATTCGAGATACACCGGCTATGGTTAAATAGCGATCTTTGAAGGTGAGATGTGTAATGGCCATGTCATGGGGCATCAGTCGCCCGAGGGCATTGAGTTTCTCGGCCCAGATTGTACGTCTATCTGAGAGCTCTGACATGGCAAGAATATCATCCTTGGCCAGGTTGCGGCCTTCTTGTTTTAAAGTATCAATTTGTGCCTGGATGGTTGCGATCTGTGACTCTTTTTCTTCGATAATTTGGGCATATTGGGAGTTTTCACCCACCAGGTATGCAAAACCTGCAATCAGGATCAAAACGACGAAGCCAAAGGCACCCCATCGCGTCGTTTCACGGCGTTTTTCCAGACGAGCCGCTTTACTGGAAGCTTGGTTTAAATTGATTTTAATTACGTTAATCATTATTCCTCGACATGAGCTTCAAAATGCTATTTAGTTTTTCACAGTAATAGATGTGTAATCGTATTTTCGATTTGACTTCTGCTGTTACTCCAGCAGTCCCCGCATGGCATAGCCGACTGCCACAGCGTACGCGCCAGGATCGGTAATATCGTTATGCATATCATGGTGCAATTGAGCAGTGGGATTGTACACTTCCGCCGGCACGTTCAGACGATTTGCAATAAATGCATCCAGGTCATTAATACTGGTGGATGCGCCAACTAGCAAAATCTTATGAAAATAACTTTCATTACTTTCCTTAATATAGAAACGTAAAGATCTACGGATTTCATCAACAAGATTGTCATAAATAGTATGCTCTGCGACGCTGACCGTAAAATCCTTCTGCTCAGCACCTGAAAGCTTTAATGTGAGCTCATTAAATTCTGGATCGCATTTGACCTTCTCGGCTTCCTGGTATGTGATTTCCTTTTTCTCAACCAGTTCCTTAGTAAAATGATGACCACCAATCTGAATGTCTCTGGTGAAAAATGGTGCCTGACGACCCCAGACGACCAAAGTGGAAGAAACAGCACCAATATTCAAAAACACATTGGCACCATCTTCAGGCAATCCGTGTTCAATTACATAGGAGTTGGCCATGGCGACTGCCTCCGTATCAACAATTCCCGGTCTTAACCCAAAATTTTTAATCATTTTGAGATGATTCTCGAGATTCTTCTGTGTGGAGGCAACTAACAGCACATTGAGCTTATCCATTTCCTTAGGATCTTCACCAAGAATTTGAAAATCCATGAGTGCATCTGTACCATCCATGGGGATATGCTTACGAGCCTCAAACTGGAGAGCAGAAGCCAATTCATCCTCATCGTCCGTGTTCATCATCTTCATCTGGCGGATGCTGGATTGCTGGTTACTT
>JABIFX010000176.1 GCA_018650445.1 Fidelibacterota bacterium | reverse complement strand
TTCCCTCTTTGTTGAGAATGCTGTCATATCCTTTAAAAATCTGCCAAATATATCAAGTCATACAGCACTTTCACTAAGTTGCTCGGATCAGGTTGAAGCCTTATCAACCAAATATGGTTTCCATATCGATTCTGTTGTTGCAGGCCGTGGATTTCACTGGGAAAAACGGATTGAGGTCGATCTGCCTGGCAAACTTGATATTTCTATTCAGGATGGATTTCTCAAAGTCATCAATTTTGTAGATGTTGAGGCTTACGTTGCCTGTGTGGCCACCTCCGAAATGGGTTCAGAAGCGCCTGTAGATCTCCTGGCTGCACAAACTGTGGTAGCTCGGTGCTGGTCTCTGGCTCTGGCCGAAGCCAAGCATCTCTCCGATGGCTATGATGTATGCAATGATGATTGTTGTCAGCGTTATCAGGGTACGACATACCTCACGAATCATTCACTGCAGGCTGCCATAAAAACTGCTGGTGAGGTGTTGGTCTATGAGGACAAGGTCATTGATGCCCGTTACTCCAAGAATTGTGGGGGAATGGTCGAAGCCTATGAGACAGTCTGGGAAGGGGGGCAAGTCCCTTACCTCATCCCGCTCTGGGATGCACCAGAACAGAAAACTGGATATGCAGTAGACGATTTGGAAAAACATTATGCCTACGATGAAGCCTACTGTTCTTCAAAACGATTTGAGGGAGTGAACCTGGCGGGAATGCTGGGGAAGGTCGATGTATCAGGAAGCTATTATCGTTGGGAACACGTTTTAACCAAGGTTGATATCCTGAAAAATCTAAAAAAATATACTGGCCTGGCCTGGACCAGTCTCGATGACATTCGCATTATGGAACGAGGACCTAGCTCCAGGATTAAATACCTTTTCCTGGTTGGGCTCGATAAGCATGGTAATGTTGCTGAACAAATGGTTAAATCAGAATATGGTATTCGCCAGATGTTTAGTGATTCATTTCTCTATTCTTCGGCCTTTGTAATCAGGAATGCAGATACACTCAAGCACGATGATCATATCGTATTAAGGGGTGTTGGTTGGGGACATGGGGTAGGCTTATGTCAGATGGGTGCTTTGGGGATGGCGCTGGACCACATCGGTTATAAAGATATTCTCAAACACTACTACCCTGGTACACAACTGGCAGCGCTTAGATAGTTAGGCATTATCCTATGCCTGGAGATCAATTCTCCAGTACCAAATGTTCTTTTTTAGGATGGATTTAATCACTCAGACACGATTGAACTGTTTTGTGTTGGTAAACGCTTTTAACTAACCTAGTTTGAATCAACAACCCGGAGTAAAGACTTATGCAAAATCGAACCACTTCCTTTCGAAGACAGATAGTAGTAATGGGCATCTTATTGATGCTGCTTCTTCAATCATGTGTTAGCGTCGCACCGCCCATAGCTGAAGAAATTCCACCAGCACCAATTGCACCCGATCTGCCTTTAGATATCGTCAAATCGGGTCTGGAAGTATTTATCGAAAGGGGAAATTGGGATCCCAATTTGAAATACGGTCTCATGGCGAATCAGACATGCGTGGATAGACAATTGGTTCATGGCGTACAACTACTCCCCGAATACATCAATCTGGTACTCATCTTGTCGCCAGAGCATGGCTTATTCGGTGCTGAAAATGCTGGAGATTTCATCGGTGAAGAAGTTGAGCTAAGCTCAGGAATAAAAGCTGTCACTACTTATCGCAAAAAACAGGAAGAAATTAACGAGATGGTTTCTGATCTGGATGTTATCCTATTCGACATCCAGGATATTGGTGTCCGCTCCTATACATATATTTATTCCATGTCATATGCCATGAAGGCAGCAGCAGCGATGGGTAAAAAGGTTATCATTTTGGACCGACCCAATCCCATCAATGGTGTGCAAATGGAGGGAAATATCCTCAGACCAGAAAATGCCAGTGGGGTTGGTCGCTATCCGATACCATACCGCCACGGGATGACAACAGGTGAGCTAGCTTTACTGTTTAATACAGAATTTGAAATTAATTGCGATCTGGAAGTTGTAAAAATGGAAGGGTGGACCCGTGATATGTGGTTTGATGAAACTGGATTACCGTGGGTACCCACTTCACCCCATGTACCCGATGCTGCTACCATTCTACCCATGATCTCCACAGGTACTTATGGAGAATTGCATGTACTCTCAGAAGGTGTTGGCATCACCATTCCTTTCGAATTCTCTGGTGGACCATGGATTGTAAACCCACAC
>JABIFX010000222.1 GCA_018650445.1 Fidelibacterota bacterium | reverse complement strand
GGCCGAACCTGCCTGTTTTTTTACCCCGCCTTGCTCCAAGAAAATTGCCCAGCTCTCTGTCCCATTCTCGGTTTTGGGGTGCCCTCTGGGGTGTGGCCATGGTGGAGTGCCGGAAGGTGCGGAGATGGGCAGGATGGACAACTCTGGGGAGAAATTTTGGGGAGAGCTGCCCCAGCCGGAACCATGGTGCTAGCAGCCGCCTCATAGGCTGTTTTGTTTGGCTTGTGTGTTCTCAACTCCTGCAATACGACCTTTGCTGTCTCTGAAGGCAGCAACAACCCTGATCCTTACAGCTGTTAAAATGGGTGCATTAGCGTCATTTTGGAAGGTAGTCTATGTATTTGTGATCTTCCAATATTAAGTGCTCTTTCAGCCAGTCACTCATGGAAGTGGGTATCAGCATACCTCATCAAATCCATCAACTTCAGTGCTACATCAGACTTATTGTGGCCTTTTATGCCTAGATCTATAACATCATTTACCATATGAATAAATGTGTTATGTTGACTGTCTATTTGAGCGTCTCCAACACTCAAACTACTATTCCATTCCAGCTTGTTCATGGATATTGTCCTTATTATTTGTGTGTTATTATCTTAGCACAGCATGGATTAGGCCGATTGTTCAGATTGAATTGCTATATGAGTCAAAAGGCATAGACGATTAGAATGATCGTTCAGTGTGTTGAGTACTGTCTTACGTTGCTTGACAGTCAGCGGCAGCTCCTAGCCGAAGCAGCCTATCGGTACAACTTTTAGAGCCTCCTTCGTGTATAGACCTTCTGCCGGCTCCGTTTGATGGATGCTGGCGGAAGTGCGACCAAGCTGTCTCTTAGCTTTGTTTGTTAAGGTGGGGCCCTCTTACCCCAGAATCCAGATACCCAAAAAGATGATTTTTCATAACAAAATGATGAGTGAATAGCATGACGTATGAGTCCGTACTGATCACTGGAGCTTCCAGTGGAATAGGAGCAGAGATAGCAAGACAGTTTTCTTCTTCAGGAGTCAGGGTGATTTTACTGGCCAGGAATGAAGATAAGCTAACAGATCTTGTTAACGATATACGGGCATCAGGTGGAGAAGCTCATGCCTATGCTGTCGATGTGGGTGTTCACGAGGATGTAGTAGAAATCGCATCTCAAATAAAAGTAGATGTTGGTATTCCAAGTGTGATCATCAATAATGCTGGTGGTGGAAAATGGCGATTTATTGAAGAGACAGAATATGAAGAAGCTGTTGAAATGATTAAGGCGCCCTATCTAGGAGCATTTTTCATCACTAAAGCATTTATGCCTGAAATGTTGGAACGAAATTCTGGTCATATTGTAAATGTCACCTCGATAGCAGCGATTACTCCCTTCTCTGGAGCCACTGCATACACGGCATCACGAAAAGCAATGCTGGGTTTCCATGAAGCATTATCAGCTGATTTGTATGGTACAGGGATAAGAACATCTCTCGCCTATTTTGCAAAGATTGAAAGTTCATTCTGGGCGAATAATCCAGGTAGTGAGGAGCGAATTCCTGCATCTCAGAAGATGATTCCTGTGATTTCAGAACAAGAAGCAGCAAAAGCAATTGTCAATGGTGTTAATCAGGGGAAGAGGGTTATAACTGCTCCCTTTATGTCGAAAGTGGTTACTGCTCTAAACTATTTGTCGCCACCAATCACTCGTCTCATAATGAATCTAACGGGGTACAAACGAAGATAGATAGCTTTTTTGTGCCCTAGATTTGTTATATTAATATAAAGCTGTATGTAGTTCCCACTGCACCACTCATATCAAGAGGCAGCAGCCACCTCTAAAGCAGTCTCTCCCCCTTCAGCCAAAGCCAAGAAGGGAGAGCGTTCATCGTAAGTCCGTCAGCTTTGCCCAAGAGCAGCACTGATTCCGTCAGCCACCGATTGGCAACTACTCCTCAACTGCGCATTGGAGAGATGGCTATATCTGAGGGTGGTGCTGTGGTTTGAGTGATTGAGTAGCTTCTGGATCTCCAGCAGGGATTGACCATTGGCAGCAGCAATAGATGCAAAGTTATGCCTCAGGTCATGCAAACGTAAATGGGGAACTCCAGCCTCTTTCCTTAGCCGATTCCAAACCTTTGAAATCGTTGTCAATCGCGCCCCAGTTTTATGGTTCACAAAGAGATATCCATCGGTAGTGTCCAGCCCATCCAGAATTTCCAGGGCAAAAGAGTTGAGCTGCTTGCTGTAGACCTTTTTCGTTTTGGCATTCTCCACCGGAACCGTCCAGATCATGTTCTCCCGGTCAATGTCAGCATGTCTTGCATGGAGAGCCTCACCCACTCTGGCACCCGTTGCCAAAAGCCATAGTGCGACCTTACCAGTATTGCCGCTGGACTCTCTTTGAAGGATGGAAACCAGATTGCTGATTTCCTCTTTTGAGAGAAGATTGGTCACAATGTTGGGTTCCTTGAATAGCTCCAGACGTTCCAGAGGATTTGTTTTGATGACCTCAAAATGGTGCTGAGCCAATCGGTAGGCATGTTTCAAAAGAGCAAGATAGCGATCACAGGAGGCTGGCTGTAGGCCTTCCTCATGACGCAACCGAAGATGGAAGGATTGGACCTCTTGGCGAGTGACCTGATCCAGCCTTCTGTCCCCATACTCAGCAAGTAGACGGCGATTGAGTAAGCCGACGTACTCCTTGTAGGAACGGTTTTTCTTTTGATGAGGAAGGTACATTTCCACCATGTACGTGCGGAAGGATGGGGTTGATCGTTTCTCCTGTTTGGCTTTCTGAGGGTCATGTCCTTTGGCAATCTCAGCCCTAAGGCGAAGAGCCTCCTTTCTAGCAGCGGCAAGAGTGATGTCTGTAGTGCGTCCAATTTTGATGTGGGCAGTCTTTCCTGATTCGTTCTTGTACCTTAAGTAGAAACATCCCTCGCCCTCGGAGGATTTTAGGACTCTGCAATACATACCTCTAGCTCCTCCTGTACGAGGATCATCTACCCACTCGATTGATTTCTTGCCGTCTGGGCAGGTTAGATTGTGTTTGATGAATCTGGTTGTGAGTTCTACTACTGGCATGGGGCACCTCCGTGGTTATGTTGTGTCTGATGGAAAGGCGCTGTTGATTTAATGAAAATCGAGCCTACGTTTTTGTGTTGAAAAGAATGCCCAAGCTGTATTGGTTGAGCATTTGGTAGAATTAATTTGTAAATATTGATCATGTATTGCTTTATCCTTGTTTTTGAGATCTACGCAATATTGTTGATGGGTATCGAACAGAATTTGACGCAATTGAGATGGCCCCGCCTGTACAAGCACAGGGCGCCTATCGGTTGTATTGACTGCCTTCACTGCTTAATTGACTGATATTTCCTCGGCTCCCAGGATCGCCAATCACTACTAAACTTAAAAGGCACTTCGCCCCATCTCACAAGCCTCGCCATGATTGCACCAAGTACCCTGCGTTTGTAGACGCTGAAAGATTTCCAAACAGACTTTCCGTAGAGGGTTTCAAGATTGAAGGTGAAATCAGGATCACACTTGATGTGCTCATATGCACCACTGACGTACTCTTGAAGCTCTTTACGCCACCAGCCTGTGTAGATTGATTTAGATAACCGTTTAACATAGTTACCATGCTCTGACTGTATAGCCTCTTGGAGGGATAGATCCGGCAGCCTCATTTCAAGTTGAATATCATTTATCTTATCGTTCATCGTTTGTACTCCAATTTTGTTATAGATGGGGTTATCAGGCTGAATACCTGCTTGCCCCGAGCCTCTGTTCTAAATTGCCAAAGTTCTCCGACATACCGCTCAATGACCTCTTTGATTTTTGCATGACTAAGGTTTGTTTCAGTAGATGTATGCTTGACGAGATCCATTTTTGTGGTGACATCTTTTGCAATCAGGCGCATCACAGCATCAATGGCAGATTGGTCTTGCTGTCGAATACGGTCATCCTCTATAGCCTTCTGACGCTCATCAGTTAGGCGTTCAACAGAACAAAGACGTTGTTCATAGGTAATGCCTTTAGCCGTACTGTATTGAAACGTTGTGCAGTGATCCTGTCCGCCTCTGGACTTAACCTCAGCAAACTGGACTACCTTGCGCTTGCCATCTTGGTCATCATCGATCACATTGAGCACATAGCCTGCATCCGCATCATCCAAAAGATCACTGGTACCACCAGGAATACCTTGGCCATTCTTGTCTGGCCGCTTATTTGTATGAGCAAGTACGATCACCGTTCCACCCTTTTTCACAAACTGCCTGAGCCTAGTGGAGAAGATTGAACTACTGCGCTTATCCATAACATCGACAAATTTCTTCGCGGTGTCGAGGATGATCACGACACCCGTACAATTGCCATCAGCAGCCATTTGCTGTATCAGTTTAAGCGTGTCACCTCTCTTAAGGCCAAGATAACCACTCGACAACATATGAATGCCATGTTTTTCAACCAACCCATTTTTGGTTATCAATCCATTGAGGTTATCATCCTCATTGATGTAGAAGATTTTGTCTGGATCAACTCTCCCTGCTTTAATTGCCTCCTTCAGTAGCCACAATACCAGCAGCGTTTTGCCAACATTAGGTGATCCAAATAAAACAGTTAACTGTGCTAATAGCGCTATTCCTAGCAGGACATACACCTCACCAACTCTATTTTTTTCCAGTTCTCCAGACATTCCCCTAAGTGAGAATTTATGCAGAGGAGTAGGATAACCATCGTCTTTTGGTGCTCCTTTACTAATACTCTCAGACTGTGGTAGAGAATCATCAGGTGGTTTTTCTTGATGCTCCTGATCTGGAATTACTTCAAATTCTGCCTCACCGTATCCCAAGATTTTTGATACATCAGCTCCACTCTCTCGTGCCATGTAGATCAGGGTACCAGCAGTTACTGGCTGACCAACACCTCTGTAATATGATCGCCACTTGTACTCAATCTCACTGCGACCACCATACTTTTTACCCCCACTACTCCACTTATCAAACAGATCTAGTCCCCCATCACTGCCATCCGTCTCGTTGTAGAGCGCCATTCCAATTCGAGTCCAATCATCATATGACTGGTCTGGATCAATAGGGGCTAATAGTTGCCTCATTTGCTCAACAGATAAGCCACCATGTCCACTTGATCGATGACCATCTTGCTTAAGCTCCAACTCACTAGACAGGTCTACGCCATTGTGTCGATAGACCGCAGCGATAAAATTCGGCCCAACCTCAACTAGATCTTCGATTGATTGAATATCACCTCTTACAATCAACTTACCTGTGCTGGGTGGTAATACAATTGTTGAATGCTCAGCCTTAATGTCGATTCTTTCTGGATGATCTAGCGTACTGTGAGACTGTGTTCTGCATCGAGTACCTTTGGCTAGTTTGTAATATCTGTGTTGACCCTTTGTGGTCCTAACCACAAGATTCGATCGGACTCCAAATTTTTCCTCAATCTGGATGACCGCCTCGACGGCTTCATCGGTATCGGCATCCAGTACAATAAATTGCTCATCAACAATTGCGGCTATCTCATGATCCGGGTGTGCTTGCCAGTAATTATGAATTTTGGTTAACGCCAAACTTTGCAGCCATGGTTCACGCTTTACTGCAGGGATCTTCTTTCTTGGTACCAACGGGGTTACTGTAAACCCAAACAACGTCCACCCATGTGCGGCTGCACCGTAGTCACTTCCGCACCTTTTGATTACTTCTTTAATGCTGTTGTGCATTGATAGATGTTGATCTAAATATGCCATTATCTTCTCCATATAAAAAAAAGCCCCCATGTCACTAATGAGGAACAGAGGGGGGACGGTTAGATTTAGATAATGGTCATCGTAGACAGATCAAGCGTATAGTGATCATAATCATCAGATAGTGCACCGAATGTGATTGACCCTAAAACTGGGAGAGCAGCATCAAATTGCCTCACTTTACAAGTCAAATAATCGGAAATATCTTGACAGTATTCATCTGTCATCACTTCAATATCCTTGGCAAAAAATGTGTAAGAAGCATAAACAAAACCAGGTACTTCACTTTCATCAACTTCACTCTCATTGGATGCATCATAGATAGCCTGATGGATACACTCACGCTCCATAGCATGAAACATCTTTAACAGGGCATTCCTACAGACTCTTTCTCTTTTCTTTGACATTTTAATTCTCCAGTCAAATACGACACTGACAATTTTGGCCAGTGAGGAGATCGCAAGCACTAAACTCTAGGGCTTAAAAAACGACTTTCCTAAGTAAAGCGTCTGTAGTAACAATTTTAGTCACTTGAGGAATAAGAGTTTTGAGAATGGAGGTGGATCCACCATTGATTCAGTGTGTTACGTATATGAATGATAGAGGATCAATCCAAGGCAACACGAAGTAGCGGTAACAATGAGCAGCGGCCTCACTCCATGCTGGGATATCAAACTTCCGCTGAGTGGGCTGAGAAGTTGAGAAAGAAGTGATTTTTAATAGGACTCAACTAGGAAGGTAGCGGTACGAGCACTGGGGGCAGGTCCGGTCAGTTCTATTCGTGATAATCTTCAGACTTTTGGTCATCTTCAGCAATGAGCATATCTTCTATTCCATATGACCTACATTCCAGACTAAAGCCATCTATATGTTGACCGGATAGAGTCTCTATACCATCATCTTCCCAACCCTCGTCGTATCCAAAATCATCTTGTTTTGATTTCTTGATGCTAGGTCTGATGCGTGATTTTTCTATGCGCTCTTCGTTGATAGACCTCTGGTCTTTAACCTTAAATTTTGGCATGTAGAAATCGTTCTTCGCTTCAAAAGGGAGCCCCTTCTCATCTTTGAGCATCCCAGTGAGCTCATATAAGGCCTTACTAACACCGACCATATTTTTTCTCTGAGTTGCTTTTATAATATTGTTATCAAACAGATCTACTAGCAGTTTCCCCTCTATTTTTGGTTTATTTAACCGTCTGTTCCATAACTTTAGATTCTGAAAATGGATCCTTGGAAGGAATGAGACATATGAATTGTTTAGAATTTTGACTGACAGAGTGAAGTCTCTGTACAGCCTAAGCTCTATATCCTTCCACTTAATACCCTCAGTATCTTTTAAAGCTGTGAGTACAGGTAACGTGTAAGTGATTTTGTGCTTCCTTTTAACCCACCGCAAAAAGCTTTCCTCTTTGACTTTTATTGAAGAGCTTTTCTGTTCAAAATGAAACTCTGACTTACCTTTTCCTTTCTCAATTTCAGCATATGCATCACTTTCAAGTGAATACAATAAATTCAGTCTCGCTTCACAAACGTTACAATACATAGCAATCTGCTCAGTAAACTTCTCATCTGCAATATTAACCCTCTGTTCACATGCTTTCCTGAGCATTTTGAAGGAACTCGTTTTTATATCATTTTTGGCAAGTACTTGCAGATTCCAGCATCGGTAAATCTGATCTTCTGCAGCATTATCCAAATACTCCAATAACCCATCATCACAAGATAGCATGTCCTCTAGTTTGGCTAAGTCGTTCTTTGATATACTAACCAGCTGCTGATCAATATCCTCTGTTAATAGGTCATATAATACTGAAGCCGTTTCAATCTCAGCCTTAAGTTGCACTTCAAGGCTGGTACTATTACGAAGTTCCCAACCTAATACTCCCGCAATTGCATTCTCTAAACTGACATAGACCTTCTTCTCTGCCATTCCAATTTCTCCCATTTTGCAAAAATGTTAACTAGATGTAACCACAACTCTACACTCTAGCTTTCAGAATTCTAGATTTATGATAAAACCTAACCCTCTCTAATGCCAAACGGTGCTACTTAAGCCAATGATTTTCTATCCGTTTCAACTTTTCAGATCCTCGAACCCAAGAGGTCTAAAAATCTGAAAATCTGAAAATCTGACGTAACATGATGTTTATAATGTGATTCTATAGAAGCATTCAGGAAATACTCACCAAAAACCTGAAAACCTGAGAAAAACCAATACAAATCTTGAGGTTACCTGAGTATCAGCAGCAAGATGTGTCTTTCTTGTAAAACCCTTTCAGCTTTTCAGAACCTCCTAAAGGGGGTAAAAATCTGATAATCTATGTAACTACATGATAAATATATAAATAATAAAATATATATTTCAATAGCTTATTCAGCTTTTCAGAATTTCAGCTTTTCACGGCCCTAAGGGGTCAAAAACCTGAAAATCTGGAATCTGATGTAAATCATCGGCTTGATGGGGCTCATCATCAATCATCGCTCCAGTACAGGATGCTCGCAACTGGCTAGTTCAAAAACCAATCTACTCCCTGTGAATTTCTCTTGATCAGCCTCAATCACACATAGCCAAAATCTGCCCTTCCTCTCCCATCTCCGGCACAAACTCTCTCAACCAATGATAGTGCTGGGTGCAAAGCTCACTCAGTCTTTTGTGGTCAGAAAATGACAGATTGCTGAACGCATACAGACAAGCAGACACTCCCAGCACCTTAGTAGTCACGTCTCCCACAAAACCATTGTCACAGTCTGCATGGAATAGGTGGTCACTCTCTGGGTACATGTAGAAGCCACCATTCGATAGTTGATAGTAATGCCAGTAACCTCCTCGATAATCCTCAGAAATATGTCCAGCAACCTCATAGATGAATGGCTCAATCCTCAGAGGGAATGCGATTCCAAAGGTTTTTTCGATGTAAGCAAGACGCTCCTCCTCAGGAATCAGTGTAGCTCTTCAACGGATAAATTAATCGGCTCAATCTCTCTTTTCTTCCTAGCCATCTTGTTCACTCCTTTGCTGTAAGCTCTTCTCATCATGGCACACCTCACCGCAATCTCAAGTTCATCCCAGAATATCTGTCAGGTTCTCAGCTCTGCAGTTCTGCAGTTCTGCAATCTATAGTGGGGCTGAAAAGCTGAAAAGCTGAAATGGTGGAGTGGCGTGTTGTGAGGAGCCCCAGAGGGGGAAACGGTCGATGATGTTATGTTTTCACAGTGAGACAGCAAATATGCTATAAACGGATCGACAGATCCATAATCAGTTATCAATATCATGCCAATACCAAAATATTCTGATATCCAAGTACCCGCTCTCAAACTACTCACAGAGAATGATTCACTGCTGCTGCGTGAGTTTGAAGCACCGTTGGCTGAGCATTTTGGCTTGACTGAATCTGAGGTCTCACAAGAATACGCTTCAGGTAATGGGAAAATCTTTTACGACAGAGTCTCTTGGGCTCTCAGTTATATGAACATGGTTGGGTTAGTGAGAAAGCCAAAGAGGGGAACGTATCAGATCAGCGACCTGGGTGAGGAGAAATTACTGACACCGGATCGTATTGGTGCATTCATTAGGGATCAAATCTCAAAAAGAACTCTTGATGACAAAACACAAAACTCACCTGAAAGTCCTCAATTTGAAGAAGACAACCTCACTCCTCAAGAAGAGCTCTACAAGTCATATACTCAGATTCAGATCACCACTTACAGTGAGATCATTGATGTGATACTGAGTAAAACACCTAGAGAATTTGAAAAGCTTGTCGTGATGCTTCTGCAGTGTATGGGCTATGGCGGTGAAATAAAGTCATCTGGAAAAGTCACCAATTACACAAATGACAAGGGGATTGACGGAATCATCAAAGAGGATATTTTGGGGCTTGGAAGAATCCACATACAGGCAAAACGCTACAACAGAAATAATTCTGTCGGTAGGGAGGAGATTCAGAAGTTTGTTGGGGCATTGGCTACAGCACAGTCTAATAAGGGGGTGTTCATAACCACATCCTCTTACTCAAAGGGTGCCATTGAGTATGCTGAGAGTCTCAATGGTGCAACAACCGTCATTCTGATTGATGGAGCCAAACTCGCAGAGTACATCTATGAATATGAGCTGGGGATGCAAGTGGAGCAGACCATCAAAATCAAAAAAATGGACAGTGATTTTTGGGACTCTATGGATGTCATCAGTGAAGAGTAGACAGATCAACAGACTGAACTACTACACTTCAGATTAATTTATTTACTTCATCCTCTGACAACCTAAAAACAGTTCTTCTAGCATCATCCCAGTAAATAGCTGATATTGCTTTTTCTCCCACAATGTCTTCGATTAT
>JABIFX010000133.1 GCA_018650445.1 Fidelibacterota bacterium | reverse complement strand
ATTAGAAATTGTGGATATTGCTTCTGGGCTGTCGCTATTTATGGGTAAGTTGACTCCGCGCTATTAAAAAACAGTAATTTAATAATAAGGTGAGGTTCTAATGAAAAAAGTTAGTTCCTTGTCGAACTATCAATGAGTTATTTGAATTATATAATTTGATTTGTTGACTAATTACACAATGTAACCGTGTGTAATAGATAATAGGGGTTCTTCACATTGCCTGTGGATAACTCTGTGAGTAACTATTGTTTGAGTGCTTTGTGATTGAGAAAATGCAGGAATCAGGCTGTGTGCTTAAAAAATAAGCAGTAAAATATTTCTCTATTTTTTGCTTGTGAGAGACGATTGATTCTCCTGTTCTATAGAGAACCTATTGAGGGCTGGATGGGGCGGGACTAAGCTCATTAGCTGGATTTGGAAGTTTTGTCTTCCTATTTATTGGATGCTTTGCTATTATAGTTATGAGAGTATAGAGGTGGTTTATATGGTCTGCAATAAGCTTGCCTTTTAGATGTATCAATCCAAATCCTAACGAATAAGGATAAGATCGTGCGAAGCCGCGATCTTATCCTTATTCGTTAGATATTTTCTGATTGGCTCTTAACACTCAATGGGGGGGGCAGAATGAGCTATCACAAATTTACAAGTACTATGAGGGAGAGCCCATAGTTTTGTCTAATCAAAACCTTGCAATACTCATTTTTACTCTTCTAGTGTTATCTCTTCTTTTAGGATGGGGTGTCCTCTCTTATTCCCAATATAACCAGCATGTCGCTGAGGCTCATCGTGAGACAAAGAATGTTGCTGTTTCACTCAAGGAGCATGCAGATCAACTGATTGATAGAGCTGAAGAAAGTCTCTCTAGTGTTGCTCAGTTTGTATACAAATCTGGACCAATATCCGCTATAGACGAAGGTGGATGGAGTCAGCTCTCAGAGCAGGTAGGAAATGTCTCTTTTGTACACAATATTCAACTATATGATAGCGATGGCAGTTGCATCAGGAAAATATTAAAGCCATCCGATAGCTGCAATAAAATAGCTGATCAAGACTATTTCATTGCACATGTAAATGAGGAGGAAGCCCGTTTCTTTATTGGTAATTCACATAGCAGTGAAAATGATAGTGAGTGGCATATACCTATTAGTATATCTATTCGTACCTCTCAAGGGGGGCTTCAGGGGGTTGTTGTTGCCTGGATTTCCACTACAACACTGAATCATGTTTATAGAACAATTGAAATTGGATTTGATGGAGTTATTGCGCTTTTGAAAAAGGATGGTTGGTTATTGGCGCGTGAACCGGCAGCAGAGGAGATGATTTCTCAGAATTTTTCACATTCGCCTGTATTTGAATATATCAAAAAAAAGCCAGAAGGTACTTTTGAGAGTCTATATGTTCACGATAACAGTCCAAGAATCAGTGCTTACAGTACGTTGATAGAACATGATTTGGTTATTTTAGTAGGAAGGGACAAAGATGAGCTACTGGCCCACTGGAAAGACTTGATCATCCAGCAGCTTGTAGCTCTCCTGACGATCATCGTAATCTTTGGTGTTTTGTTGTTGGTTCTGGTTCGTCAGACTCGATTAAAGCAGGATGCTGAACATAGAACGGATGAGGCACTACAGCTTGCCGGTGACCTGAATGCGGAAGTAGAACACCAAGATAGGATAAATAAAGAGATACAGAAAAGGGAGGAGCGTTTTCGAGCAATCTCCGAGAGTGTGACGGATTGGATATGGGAGGTAGATGAAAATGGAGTTTACATCTACTCAAATGAAAGTGTGACCGAATTGCTGGGCTATCATCCAGATGAGGTGATTGGTAAAACACCTTTTGAGTTTATGAGTGCAGAAGAGGGAAAACGGGTAGAAGGAATTTTTAATGAAATTATTCTCAAAAAGGCAGCGATAAAGGCATTGGAAAATACCCACCTGCATAAGGAGGGGCACCCTGTCATTGTAGTGACCAATGGGGTTCCCATATATGATGACGAGCAAAAATTGATAGGCTATCGTGGAGCTGATACCAATATAACGGAAAGTAAGAGGGCCGAAGTCCAGAAGGTGCTGCTACAAACCGCAAAGAAAAAGGATGAGTTTTTGGCCACCATGAGCCACGAGCTGAGAACACCACTCACCTCTATCATTGGTCATAGTGAAGAGTTGATTGAAGATATTTTAAATCTAAAACCACAAAAAGTACTTGAAAGATTAGAGATCATCAAAGCCGCCGGAGAAAATCAACTGACCCTGGTCAACGATATCATGGATATGTCGAAAATTGAGTCTGGAAAATTCACTATAGATGAATCTACTTATGACATCGAAAAATTGCTGAACAGAATTCAAAAAATATTGGCAATTAAAGCGAAAGAGAAAGGTATAGAGCTGAAAGTTGAAGCACACAGCTTGGTCTCACCTTTGTTGCATGGAGACCATAATCGAATCGAGCAAGTTTTAATCAATCTTGTTGGTAATGCGATCAAATTCACAAGCCATGGAGGTGAGGTTGCTCTGACTACTCATGCAGACAGAGGCCGACTGTTTGTTACGGTTAAAGATACCGGAATTGGTATGTCACAAGAAGTAATGGATCGCTTATTCTCCCGCTTTGAACAGGGAAATAGTTCGATCTCACGACAATTTGGCGGCAGTGGTCTTGGATTGTACATCTCACTCAATCTGGCAGAGATGATGGGAGGGAGAATTGATGTCTCCAGTCAAGAGGGGGTTGGTTCTGTCTTTCAACTTATCTTGCCTTATCAGCCAGCAGAGTCCGATGCGAAAGCCGACTTTGTGCTCTCTTCCCAATACTACAAAGAGACCCGGTTCAGTGGATATGTATTGGTTGTAGAGGATACGCCGGAATTACAATTATTAGAAAAACGTATACTTGAGAGAGTAGGAGTGACCGTTACCATTGCTGATAACGGTCAAGAAGCAGTCGACTTGGCACAGAAAAAACCGTTCGATCTTATCTTTATGGATATGCAGATGCCTGTATTAGATGGTATTCAGGCTTGCCAAATACTTCGTGATGGTGGCTACACTCAGCCAATTATTGCGCTGACCGCGAATGTCATGCAGAAGCACCATGATGCTTTTAAGAATGCTGGTTGCAATGACTTTCTTGGGAAGCCTATTAATAAAGCAGTATTGGTCCAAATGCTGTCAAAATATCTGAATAAATAGATGCTCCATATAAATCTACCGAATAGTGGTCCGCTCCTTGATAGCCCAGATGTGCACATTAGAATCAGTATGCTTTTGGAGTGGGGTCACCATTTGTTTTTTATCAACCATCTGATGATTAAGGAACCTCTGAACAAGTCTGGGTAATTTGAATTACGTCCATAGTGTCCAAGATCAAGGCGAAGATCGCAGCCAATACCCCAGGGCACCTTCTCTTGCGCAAGCGCAATTCACCTTGTAGCAGGCTATTAGCAAGGT
>JABIFX010000042.1 GCA_018650445.1 Fidelibacterota bacterium | reverse complement strand
TTTCTTTTGATCGCTTTTACTCGTCTCTCTACTTCTGACTTTGGGCTCATTATTGGCTCCTTTTTCGGGTTGTTAGCCGCCCAAAGTATCTCTTATTTATTTAGATCAAATGAACCGAATTGGTCTGACTCCACACAACCATAGATGATAGAATAGCTATAACATTTCGATCATCTGTCGGAGTGGAAGACCTACTAGACATTATCAATTCTGTTGAAGACCAAGATGAAGAGTGTTCACTTTCAGAGCGTTCACAAATTCTTACTTCTCGGTGTCTTGATAATTGGAATTATGATCTTGGCTTCGTGTATTCTAATCAGCAAAACAAGTTTTCCGGAAAAATACTACTAGTAGTAATAGTTTCCTTCCCAAAATCAGACTACGATGAAGTCCTTCGTCGAGTAAAAGAGCATAACAAATAAGTTAATGGCACCTGCTACAGAACATCGTGGTGGGTGCCCCTTTTTCTGGAATAAGAATAATAACCAAAACTAATAAGGATATTATTATGAATATAAGCTTAGTAGCATTGTCAGGTTTATTGGAAGAAGATTTTGAAGCATTTTCTTCAGCTCAATTACTCCCATTCTTTCCAGAAATAACTTCAATCGATTTTCAAATCAAAAACAAAAGAGAAGGCGAAATCCTTCTCAGTATCATCTCTCCAGATCCATTTTCTGTTCTCGATGAATCGCCAGATATGATTCAAATCCCTCGTCGGAAAATGTTAGAGAACATCACTCCACTCGTTGCTGTGTTTGAGGATGAGGATATCCATCCAGCACCAGTTGAGTTTACCGCACAGTACCCAAGTATCGATTCCGTTCTGGAATTTGTACAGCCCAAATCAAATAACTAAAGGATTCTAATCATGGAACAGATGTATAGCCTGAAATCAGCAGCCAGTCTGCTTGAGGTCTCTGTGAAAACAGTGCGCCGGCTATTGCATCTTCACCAAATCAAGGTTTACCGTGTTGGTAAAAATATCCGGCTCAAAGAATCAGATCTACAACAACTAATAACAGAAGAATTGTCATTGGACGACTACCGTCTAAGCATATAGAAAGGATTGGATATGGCTACAGTAAAAACTTTTCAAGTAAAATCAGGCTTACGGTATTCAGTCGATTGGTATGGGCTGAACGGTGTTCGTCGAAGAAAGAACTTCAAAGATAAAAAGGTGGCACAGCGGTTTTCCAAAGAGATTGAAGTAAAGAAAATGCGAATTCAAGCAGGTCTCGAAACCAGTCTCGAACCTAATCTCACTCTAACCGAAATGGTAAAAGAGTATAAGAAATATATGGCCAACCAGAAAGATCCAGAAACAATTCGTCGAGAAACTTCCATATACAATGCTCTGGAAGTTTTCTTGGGAGACATCAAAATACGAGCGATTAACAAAGTGCAGTTAACGCATTATCTAGAATATCGTCAGAAAGAGTGTGATATTAGCTCTGCTACTGCTGCAACAGAGCACCGAACCCTGAAGGCTTTCTTCAATACGTTGGTCCGGTATAATTATCTGCAGGAGAATCCGATCTCAGCTGTTCAAGCTCCTCGTTATCTACCCAAGGAAATAATCATACTGACTGATGATGAGGTAAAAGAGTTCCTCAGCAAAGTCGATTCCTCAGACTACAGAGATCTATTCTTGATGTATCTGCATACAGGGGCAAGGCGTGGTGAGATATTGCCATCACGACCATTCACCTGGGATGATGTAGATTTTAGGCGTAGGGAAATCACGTTGATAGGGAAGAAGAGGGTACCAAGGATTGTGCCGCTAGATGATGTTGCATTTGAAATACTCCATCGGCGTAAGTTTGAGGAACACAAGGAATTTCCATTCAACTTCAATTACGACTATCTATACAAAAAATACCTGAGGTACTTAAAAGCCGCAAAGGTTAAAGCAACGGGTCTGCATACACTTCGTCGTACATATGGGAGCCGACTCGTTGAAAGTGGAGTTGATATCCTTGATGTATCTAAGATGATGGGTCACCAGGATATAAAGGTGACTATCGATCATTACATAAAGATCAACAATGAAAAGCTACATCGAGCAGCAAGTAAACTGAATGGGGTCTGGACTTAGGTTCAGCCTTGTATTCCGAAAAAAGCCTGGATTCGTCCGGGCTTTTTTTACGTCTACTCCCTAGACCAAACCTCTATACCTGGCCCTCTTTTCGCAAACCCTTACTGGCTAAGGTAATATATCCAGAACGGCTTTTTTTCGTCACCATTTCGTCACTATCTGGTGTCCCAGGATGTCCCATTTTGTCCATATTGGATAGAAAACTCGTAAATGCCCTAGAAACAAAAAACCCTCGTAAGTCTAAGAATTACAAGGGATTTATGTGGTGGCCAGGGACGGAATTGAACCGCCGACACGGGGATTTTCAGT
>JABIFX010000001.1 GCA_018650445.1 Fidelibacterota bacterium | reverse complement strand
TGGGTTCTGATCACACTCAGTATAGCCACCAGTATCGATGCCCTTGCAGCGGGTTTGAGTTTTTCAGTTCTCAATGTGACTATCTGGCTGCCCTGCCTGCTTATTGGTTTAATAACCCTCCTTCTCTCAGCACTTTCCACACAGATTGGAAAGGTTGTTGGACCGTGGCTCGGTCAACGAGTTGAAATTCTGGGTGGGATTATTTTGCTCGGAATTGGAACGAGATTATTAATCACTCACCTCAGTTGATCTGACACCATATTGTTGAGATGATCATTTCTTCTAGAAATGTGAAAATAGTCCCAATCAGGGGCTTAATTTTGTGATATACTTATAGTTCGAATAGGGGTAGATTTTCTCCTCGCTTCTGAGTCTGAGACAGCTAGTCATTGTTTCAGACTATGCGATGAATTCTTGTTGGGATTGATCAAAAAAACACAATATTCTGTATGTATAGCATATCAGTTGAAATAAATGTGAAAGGGCGAGTGATGCGCTCCATTAACCCAAGTTCAGGCATGCTCATTAACGATTATGCTTCCCACTCTACTTCTGAGACGAGTAAGATCATTACGTCCACAAATGAAACCTGGATCATGTGGAGGAAGACCTCATTTCAACAGCGGAGTCGCCTCATGCATAATGCGGCAAGTGTCTTACGTAATGAAAAAGAGGACCTGGCGCGACTCATGTCACTCGAAATGGGGAAAGTTCTTCATGAAGCTGCGGCTGAAATTGAAAAATGTGCCTGGGTATGCGAATATTATGCTGATCATGCCGAATCATTTCTCGCTGATGAAATCGTTGAAACAAATGCATCAAAAAGTTTTGTAAGCTTTGCGCCTATTGGAATCGTTCTGGCTGTCATGCCCTGGAATTTCCCTTTCTGGCAGGTCTTCCGCTTTGCCGCACCCGCCTTAATGGCAGGAAATGCTGCGGTTCTCAAGCACGCTTCCAATGTTCCAGGTTGTGCATTGGCTATCGAAGAGATCTTTATCAAAGCTGGTTTCCCGGTGAACCTTTTTAGAACTTTGATGATATCTGCCAGTCAAGTCGAGTCGGTAATTATGAATCCCCACATCCGTGCTGTCACCCTAACTGGTAGCGAAGCAGCAGGGATGAATGTTGCATCCATTGCTGGTCGGGCATTGAAGAAAACCGTCCTGGAACTGGGTGGATCAGATCCATACATCGTGCTTGATGATGCAGATATTGATAAATGCGTGGAAACAGCGGTCAATGCACGCATGATCAACAATGGCCAGAGCTGTATTGCTGCCAAACGATTTATCGTGGTTGAATCTCGACTGGAAGAGTTTGAGACCAAAAAAACTATGATCATGTCAACCCTCACTCCCGGTGACCCGCTCCTGCAAGACACACAGGTCGGACCACTGGCCCGTGAAGACCTCCGTGACGAACTGCATAATCAGGTCAAAACAAGTCTGGATGCCGGCGCTAGACTCCTGTTGGGAGGAAAATCAATTTCTGGACCCGGTTACTTCTATGAGCCTACTGTTGTAAGCGATGTCAGACCAGGTATGAGTTTATATCACGAAGAGACCTTTGGTCCTGTTTCTGCCATCATCCCGGTGAAAGATGCTGATGAAGCAATCAAGGTAGCCAATGACTCCAAATTTGGTCTGGGAGGATCGCTCTGGACAAATGATTTGACACAGGGTGAAAAGCTAGCCCGACAGATTGAGAGTGGAGCGGTCTTTGTGAACGGGATGACCATTTCAGATCCCCGGCTTCCATTTGGAGGAATCAAACGCTCTGGATATGGTCGAGAGCTATCACAATTCGGTATCCGTGAGTTTACCAATATCAAATCGATCTGGATCGCATAACACCGCTTTGTCGTCATTATTACAATTTAAGCGTAAGCGGCAACTATCTGTGTGTCAGTGAGATATGGATATAGACTTCAACCATTTAGCAACTTTATTGAAAAGCATGCATTGATACATTCAAGCGTCTTGCAGCAAAAAATAGTGGATTTAAGTGAGATTCTTAGAACGCTCCCGGAAATGATAATAATTACCCACTTGCTTCGTGAGAATTTAGCTGTTAAATATCGCTGATATGCTGAATCCACAGAATGAAGCACTACACCCATTTTTAGGATATCCATATTGATTGCTCGACTTCCATAAATTGAGCATTTAGCAATAAACTTTTCGTAGGCTGCTCGGACTAGAAACTTGAAACACCAGGAGGTTACAATTTCCACTACTGAGATGACTTCACAAATTAGAGATTTTGGTGACTCAACCGAATACAAACGCGATCTCGGGCTCATCGAAGCTATTTCCATTGTAATCAGCAGGATCATTGGATCAGGAATTTTCAGGACACCTGCGCCTATCATGGCCCTGGTTGGCTGTACCTCATTATTTGGTCTCGTCTGGGTGTTGGGCGGAATCGTTACCATATTTGGGGCTGTTGTTTATGCAGAATTAGCTGCCATGATGCCCCGTTCTGGCGGTCCATATGTCTATTTGAAAATGGCCTAT
Source organism: Fidelibacterota bacterium (assembly GCA_018650445.1). Taxonomy (GTDB): domain Bacteria; phylum Fidelibacterota; class UBA8477; order UBA8477; family JABMPR01; genus JABMPR01. The sequence continues at coordinate 26,959 of JABIFX010000001.1, read as the reverse complement.
CACCCCTTTTGGGCTTTTCTCCGTGGCTGGGCTATGTTTTTTGTTTCAGAGACGGCCGCTATCGCAGCGGTAGCCCTCATTTTTGGCGAATACCTTAAAGCACTTTGGATCATCGCCTTTGGTCATGCTTTTGGACAGATCACTCTCTATTTGATTGCTCTCACAACCATCTGGTTACTCACCATTGTTAATCTATTTGGAGTTTCACTTAGCGGTAAAATCCAGAACTTTTTTGGTGCTATCAAGGTAGTGGCCGTCGGTGGCATCATCGGTGCCAGTTTTACCAGTTGGTCAACCGGCTCATTCTCAAACTTTATGAATCCCCTCATGCCAGAAGCCTTTAATGGTTCTACATTTCTGGCTGTTGGCGCGGCTCTACGATACGCCTTCTTTGCATTCAGCGGATGGGAAGGTGCGACCTACATTGCTGAAGAAGTAAAGAATCCGCGACGCAATCTGCCACTCTCCCTCTTTATCGGAATTGCCGGTGTCATGGTTTTGTATATGGGAGCCAACTCAGCTTATTTGTACCAATTAACCCCAGCACAGATAGCCGACTCAAAATGGGTGGCTACTGAAGCCATGAAAGTTGCCCTGGGAGCCACAGGTGGAATCCTGATTTCTGTGGCTGTGATGTTCAATACCTTTGGCAATGTGAGTACTCAGATTCTCTGTAAAGCCCGTGCCTGGCAGGCCATGGCCCGGGATGGAATGTTTTTCAAAAAGTTTGCAGTCCTGAGTAAAAAGCATAAGACCCCGAACAATGCCTTGATAGGACAAGGTCTCTGGGCCACAGTGCTGTTGACCTTTGCCGTCACTGCAGCTAACTCATATGAGTCGATTATTGACTTCTTCTCAGCTACATCAACTGTATTCAATCTCATGGTGTTTGCAGCCATTTTTGTTCTACGGAAGAAGTATCCTGATGTTTCAAGACCCTATAAAGCCTGGTTATACCCCTGGAGTTTGATCATTGTATTTGTGATTTATGCGACATTTTTCGTTATTACATTGATGACGACTCTGATCCCATCGCTTATTGGTCTTGGATTAACCAGTCTGGGATCGATTTACTATTATTTTTATATCTATAAATCTGGAATCCGGGTGAAGTAAGGTGAAATATTTAAATTGACTAATAAATCAACACACATCCATCAGCAGCTTGCCACGCTTACAAATTCGTCGCAATCGCTAGCTGTATTTGTAGAACAGGCATTGGCCACACTGCTCCAGGGCAAAAAGCTCAGTAATTATTACCTCGCCATATATGATATTGAATCTCAGACCTTATCCTTCCCATATACTAACGGTCGGAGTGAGTTTGAAGAAACCTGTGCACTGGCCAGCGTTAATTCACCCCTCAAGGTAGTGATCCAAGACCAACAAGTTCTCAAACTAAGAACTGACGAATACCTTAAAAGTTCTGGTGACACATCACGTATTACTGATCCGCCAACTCTTTGGGTAGGTCTCCCCCTGGTAAAGGCTTCTGATGTGTTCGCAGTGATTGTTTTATGCGCCTTTGGTGATTCACAGCTTAAGGAATTAGAGGCCATCCTCCCTCTCCTGGAATCAATTCCTGAAATACTCACTCCCTATCTTGCGACGAAAATCAGAATGGATATTCTCGAGGAGAGCGAACAAAGGTTCAGAAGATTTGTAGATACATCCATTGATATAACCTTCCAGGTTAATGGTGATGGAATCTTAGACTATGTGAGCTCCAACATCGAGGCTCGCTTTGGAATAGATCCTCAATCTCTGATTGGCAGAAACATCAGCACGCTTACCTCAAAGAATCAAGGTTCCAAGCTAAAGGAAGGGCTAAGGACCATCTCTGAAGGCAAGACGATTAAAAATATGACCATCAATATCCAGAGAAGCGCTGGTGAGATCATCTCCATGGAGGTAAGTGCCAGACCCATAATATTGGGGGATAAAATTATTGGCGCCCAGGGTACAGTTCATGACATCAGCGAGCGGAATCGTGCTCAGCAAGAGATAGAGCGTCTGGCCTTTTTCCCACTCGCCAATCCCATGCCTGTGGTAGAAGTAGATTTAAATGGCGTTCCCGGTTATATAAATCCCGCGGGGATTGAACTCCTGGATAAGATGAATCTGGATATGTCTCAGGTTTCTCAAATTCTTCCCAAGACATTTAAGACAGATATTAACGCGGCACGATCGGATCACGGTCAGATTCCATCACGGGAAGTTTCCCTGCAAGGTATGCATTTGCTCTGGTCAGCCTTCTTCCTCAAAAACCAGAACCTTTTACACTTCTATGCTACTGATATCACCAATTTAAAAAATACTGAGATAGAGCTTATCTCCGCCAAGGAACAAGCCTTGAAGAATGAGGAGGTAAAAACCCTATTCCTCGCCAATATGAGTCATGAAATCCGTACGCCTTTAAATTCAATTCTTGGTTTTACTGAGCTCATCGAAGAAGAAGTCAAAGACAAGTTCGGTGAACATCTGGAAGCCTATTTTGAAACCATCTATATGAGTGGTAAACGGCTGTGGCAGACAGTCCATCACATTCTTGACATCTCCCAGATTGAAACTGGTACCTTTGAATTGAAAACCGAGAGCATTGATCTGGGCAAAATTGTCAAGGACATAGGGGCATCCTTCAAATCCGTCGCTAAAGCGAAGGATTTGGAACTCAAAATCAACGTCCCTGCAGTGGATATACATATTATATCAGATGAATATTGTGCAACTCAGGCTATATCCAATCTAATCGACAATGCGATTAAGTACACAAATTCAGGTTATGTCAGTCTTGACATCGAGGTTGTTGAGGACAACGTAGAGATCACCATTAAGGATACTGGCATTGGTATGTCCAAGGAATACCAGGACATGGTATTCAACATCTTTTCACAAGAAAGCACCGGTTATACCAAAAACTTTCAGGGTATGGGTCTTGGATTGGCCCTCGCCCACCGATATCTGAGTTTGATCAATGGCAAGCTGCACTTTGAGAGTGAGCAGAATGTTGGTAGTAAATTTTCAATTAACTTCCCTGGAAGTGCTGGGCATTCTACGGGCGATCAGATTTCGCAACCGGAACAGGCTGAGGCTGTAGCTAAACCGCTTGATGCTGCTCGGGATACAAGGATAAGTATTCTAGTGGTTGAGGATGATCCAAATTCTCAAAAATTGGCCAGTTTCACTCTAAGTAAAGATTACGATCTCTGTTTTGCAGAATCAGTTGCAGATTCCAAGAAAATGCTCAATACACATGATGTTCAAATGATACTACTTGACCTCTCGCTGAGGGGTGATGAAGACGGCCTGGATCTGGCCCGATACCTTCGTGGAGAGGATAAATGGAGTAAGATTCCCATTGTGGCTCTCACTGCCCATGCTTTTACCTCTGATCGCGATAGATGCATGGAAGCAGGCTGCAACGATTTCATGACAAAGCCATTCAGACTGACGGACCTAAAAGAAACTATTCAACGTTTGATATAGTTTGGCACCATATGTGAATCATCTCAGCATGCTGTTTTAATCACAGGGGGTGAGGTCGCATGATGAGAAAAGCTACTCCCTCAAAATTATGGAGCAGGGTAATCCTGACAAAACACCATGAAAATGCTCTGGAAACCAACTCTCTTATTACGATACTTTGGGATATCAAAAGTGCCGATGATCTTATTTGTACGCCCCCAGGTAATTAGATTAAATGAGACAGAATGTGCTATCAAGATACCTCTCCGCAGACGAACTCAAAATCACTTGAAATGCTTATATATTGGTGGTTTAGCTATTGGTGCAGATCTAGCGGCAGGGTTGATTGCTATGCAAATGATATCTTTAAGTAAGCTCAATATTCATCTTCTCTTCAAAGATATGCAAGCTGACTTTTTAAAAAGAGTCGATGGTGATGCCCTATTCACATGTACCGAGGGGAAAAACATTGAAACCCTGATTCAAAAAGTCATTGATTCAGGTGAACGCCAAAATCAAAGTATCAAGGTACAGGTGACCTCGCCAGATAAATATGGTGATGAGATTCTGGCGAATTTCACAATGACCTTAACTTTAAAGAGAAAAGATTAAATTAATCGGTACTTCCGGCTAGAATTTCCTGCAGCTGGGTTGAGGACGATAGAAGTTCAATCGCTTTTAATACAACGCGATCGTGCTTTAAACTGCTTGCAATCCTGGCCCCGTTTCCACCTATAACTCTAGCCATCTCTTTTTCAAGACCAGCCAGAATTTGGAATTTGATTTTGTGAAATTCTTCGTGCGCGTAAATTTGTTCCAATAAACTCAACGAATTGCGTAAGTCCAAAACATCAGAATAGATCGCACTGGTTGTATCAATGACATCATCTAAATCATTTATCCAATGATTTAGCCTTGTTTCAGGAATGAAATCACGTTGGGACATCCAGTTATAAAAACTATCTACTTCAGAGTCTTCGAAATGAATTGGCAGGGTGAGGCCGGGTCTTAGTTCACCATAATCCAAAGCATATTTAAAGAATAATCGCCTACGCCACAGGGATTTTTCAAGATCACTTAAAGGATAATCTTCAGCAATAATATCTGGTTCAACGCCACCACCACCTTCAAACATGCGGTTGTTATCTGATCGAAAGGATGTATCCTGTGAAATGAGCAGATCTTCATACATCACATCTCGAGCAATTTCACGCTTCTGGATAAGTCGTCCACTTGGGAGATAATATTTTGCAGAAGTAAGTTTGAGCCGGGTATCTGGTGATAATCGGGTCACTGTCTGAACCAAGCCTTTTCCAAAAGAGGGTTCTCCGATAACTACAGCTCTATCATAGTCCTGGAGTATTCCTGCAAGTATCTCTGAAGCTGATGCCGATCCACCATCAATAAGAATGGCCACTGGAAGATCATCTCTAATGATGGGAGGACGTCTGGACAGATATTTTTTGTTAGACTGATTTATACGACCCCGTGTCTCCAATAATACGGCACCCTTTTCAATAAACAGGTCTGCCGCCATGAGGGCTGCGCTAAGCAGTCCACCAGGATTGCCTCTCACATCAATTATGAGGCCCTGGAGATTCACCTTTTTCATTTTGCGAATCGCTTTTTCTAATTCTTCTGCCGAATATTTTGAGAAATTGGAAAGCTTTACATACCCCATTCTATCTCTCTGCAAACCAGAGTAGCTTACATCAGGCACCTTTATCAATTCCCGAATCAGCTCAAAGTTTAAATACTCGCTTTCACCTTCCCGCTTAATAAGAAGTTCTATCGTGGACCCTTTCTCCCCTCGCACCATTCGAGCGGCTTCATTCAGGTCCAGTTTTTTGGTCCATACAGAATCAATTTTTACAATACGATCTCCAGCCAGAATCCCCTGGAGGTAAGCCGGTGTCCCATCCATGGGTGAGATGACAATAAGAGAATCATTCATACGACCAAGACGTATGCCTACACCGCCATACTCACCAGTGGTGATGGCATCCAGTCGGTATGAGTTGTTATCATCGATATGTTGTGAGTAAGGATCTAGTTCACGCAGCATCCCTGCAATGGCTGCATCCGAAAGTTTTGCGGGATCGATTTCGGCGACATAGCGATCCAGAATAGTTTGAAAGACCTTTTTCATGGAGGCCTCGCCCTCAACACGGTCAGTTTGAGCCTGGGTATATAGCGTGGCAGCCCAGCCAGATATTAGCAGAAGGGCTAGAATTGGCAGAATGGTCGATCGGAATTTCAAGTTGTAGGCTCTAGTATCTGGTCAACTCGTTCAATGACAGCGCCCTTGAGCGTCTCAATGCTCTCACGACCATCCAGCAAAAGAAATCGGTTGGGTTCATCTTTCACCAACTGGAGATAGCCATTTCGTGTGCGTGTTTTAAAATCGACATTTTCCGCTTCCAGTCGGTCAAGCTCGCGATTGTCCATCCTGTTTTCGGCAGTATCAAGGGGTGTATCCACCAGGATAGTCAGATCAGGGCTAAGATCTCCGATGGCAACTTCTGCAACCTTACGGATGCTCTCAAGTGACAGATCGCGGCCATAGCCCTGATAGGCAATGGTACTGTCAACAAATCGATCAAGGAGTACGATTTCGCCTCGTTCCAGAGCAGGCAGGACCTTCTCAGTAATCAGTTGATTTCTGCTGGAAAAATAGAGCAACATTTCAGTTATGGGGCTCATTTCATCATTCTCACGGTCCAGGAGTATATCTCTGATCTTTTCAGAAATGGCAGTTCCGCCTGGTTCTCTATATAGATGAACGCCATAGCCCCTATCCAGGAGCTCGTGGTATAGCATCTTGCACTGGGTGGATTTCCCAGAGCCGTCAATACCCTCGAAACTTATGAGAAGTGGCTTAGCTGTTTTCATTTTTTCTTTTTAGCCAATTGGATGAGTATCCAGATATAATCATAAAAACTTAGTGCTGCCAGGAACCAGGCCAGAAGCACAACAAACAGATAAGCTCGTTCACCTGGCCATGAGCCTAATAAAGTAAATAGAAACAAGATGCCCATTCTGTCCCACCTCAAGAAATAGAGTCTCGGGAGATTGATGGCCGACAAATCATATTTCATCTGCAAATTCGTGAGCAGGTATAGACCTGTAATTCCGACGAGACCGGCGACACCTGTCCATAAATGCCCCTCAACCCACATGTGAAGACTTAATGCAAACATGAGAGGGACTTCCTCCACGAAATGTTTGAATCGGGCACTGGGAGCGGACCGATCAACAAACAGGTGCAGCTGCATTTGATCCAGGAATAGCCAGATCGCAAGAAAGATTGATGTCCATAGATACAAGCCCAATATGAGTGCAAACATGCTGGATAGACCAACAACATAGCGGGTCTTTGTCAGTGCACTGGCTTCAACTTTCTCCTCCTGTACCTTCGCAATGGCAAAGTTGAGGGCCTTCTTTAGAATGTTCTGAATAAATTTGGGATAATTAAAATCATCACGTGCATACTCGAAAACCTGGTTTGTGGTCACGCCTTATTTCCTCCAATCATAATTACTACTTCACCTTTAATGCTGCGCGTGTCCAACTGTTCCCTTATCTCAGAAACTGAACCACGAATAAACTCTTCAAACTTTTTCGTTATTTCCCTGCCAATCACAACCTGTCTGTCCCCCATATGCTCTCCAATATCCTTCAGAGTCCTGCCAACACGGTGAGGTGATTCATACAGAATGATTGTTCTGGGATCTTCGGCGAGCATTTTAAAACGGGTTTGTCTCCCCTTTTTCCTGGGTAGAAACCCTTCAAAAGTGAATCGATCTGAGGGAAGCCCTGCAGCCACCAGACCTGCCAACATGGCCGACGCACCTGGAATAGGTACAACCTCAATATTTTGAGCGACCGCTGCCCGTACCAGAAAAAAACCTGGGTCACTGATCAGGGGTGTGCCTGCATCAGAGATGAGAGCGATATCATCTCCACCCTCCAATTTCCTTAAAAGTCCAGGTGTCGCCTGTTCCTTATTGTGATCATGATAGGGTAACATGGGGGTCTTGATCTCATAATGCTTCAACAAGACGCCTGAAACCCGGGTGTCTTCAGCTGCAATGAGCTGGACCATATTCAATATATTGACTGCTCGAAAAGTAAAATCGCCGAGATTACCAATGGGTGTAGAGACAATATATAATTTTCCAGAAATCATAGTTGATTCAGCGGGACTTAAAAAAGTCCCGCCGATAATCCAGTTTTATAGATCGAAGGAAATTCCCTGCGCCAACGGTAGGTCCTTACTCCAATTGATCGTATTTGTCTGACGGCGCATGTAGGCCTTCCAGGCATCTGAACCTGATTCACGACCACCACCAGTCTCTTTCTCACCACCAAATGCTCCACCAATCTCTGCCCCGGAAGTACCAATATTAATATTGGCAATTCCACAGTCAGAACCAACATGGGATAAAAATCTCTCGGCATGCTGCATGTTCATGGTAAACATGGCAGAAGAGAGTCCCTGTGGAACAGCATTATGAAGTTCAATGGCTTCCTCAATAGTTTTAAACGGAATAATATAGAGAATCGGAGCGAACGTCTCACGCTGGATGATATCCCAGTGATTTTCGCCAAGCACGAGGGTAGGCTCAACAAAATATCCACCCTTTTCCTTGAGGGCATTACCACCAGCGATAATTTTCCCGCCAACTTCTTTGATTTCTCGGATAGCTTGCTCATAGACCTCAACAGCGCCAGCGTCAACCAGGGGTCCCATGAGGGTTCCCTCAACGAGAGGATCACCGATACGGACCTGTTTATAGGCCTTCTGTAGTCTTTCTATGAAGGAATCCATGATCTCTTCCTGTATAATGATTCGACGAGTTGAAGTACACCGCTGTCCAGCAGTTCCCACAGCGCCAAAAACAGTAGCAGGAATAGCCATATCTAAATTGGCTGTATCATCGATGATGATGGCATTATTGCCACCCAATTCAAGGATGGTACTCCCAAAGCGTTTGGCCACTACTTCACCAACGTGACGACCCATGGGGGTGGAACCTGTAAAAGAGACAAGCGGAATACGTTTATCGTTAATCAGACGCTCCCCAATGACTGAACCTCGACCAATAACCAGGTTAAAGATTCCCTTGTAACCATTGTCAGTCAGCACCTTGTTACAGATGTTCTGGACTGCAATACCACAAAGTGGGGCTGTTGATGATGGTTTCCAGATAGTCGTATCACCGGCAATGGCTGCCAGGAATGAGTTCCAGGCCCACACGGCGACAGGAAAATTAAAGGCTGAAATCACACCGACGACACCCAGTGGATGATATTGATCATACATTCTGTGTTGAAAACGTTCGGAGTGCATGGTGCTACCGTAAAGCATGCGGGATTGACCAACTGCAAAATCGGCAATGTCGATCATTTCCTGAACTTCACCATCACCTTCCTGCTTGATCTTTCCCATCTCCAAAGAAACCAGACTACCCAGTGCATCTTTTTTCTCACGTAGAGCCACACCCATTAAACGGACTAATTCTCCGCGAACTGGGGCTGGAACCTGGCGCCATTCTTTGAAAGCTTCATCAGCTTCGGCTACGACCTGTTCATAAGCTTCTTCAGTACATTGATACACATTGGCAATAATTTCACCAGTGGCCGGGTTACGAGATTTGAGGACATCATCCCCTCCAGTTGCCAACCATTCTCCGGCACCGACACAAGCACCAGCGTTAAACTCTTCAATTCCTAGTTCTTTTAAAAAATCCATAATTACCTCTTTTTACCTCTTTTTGCCTCTTTAATTATCTATTAAATCTATGATGTTTGGTTGCGTGTTATCCATACTCTTAGCTTTTCACAATCTCTTCTGAAAATTCAATACCAAGAGTCTTTAATTCTGATAGAACTGGCTCATAAATGATGGGATCAACTGGGATTTGCACGCCAGTCAGGTTTATTTTTCCATCCAGAATATGTTTTACGGCAATAGCCAGGGGCAACGATACCGTACGCGCCATAGAGCTATCGCCATGGGGAATTCCATAATCAAATAAGGTTGAAGTAATCTCCTCCTTATGATCAGAGAAAGTTGCCTTAAACCTGTGCTGCAAGGCAACCATATCCCTTTCGCCAGATTCATAGGCCATTTTTTGGTTCATGAGATTAGCGAGCATATCAATGGCATTTGTTGCTGGAAATTCACTCTTCGTTTTATCGAAAAGTCCAAGCCATTCCAAAGCCTTAATCGTTTCATCATCCTCTGATACCTTAAGTTTTAAAGCAACCTCTGAACGAAGATTAGATACATCCAGTCCACTAATATTTGCCAATATTGCAGCATAGCTACTTGTCCCGGCTGGAATTGAGGTCTCAGTTAACAGGTCCAATGCCTTCAAGGCCAGGATCATTTTATGCCAACCTGCGTAGCGCAAGGTGCCGCGCATAAGCAGATTAATACCTTCAAGCCCATAGATTCCTTCATAGGATGTGGAATCTCGATTGGGATAGGCTTCGAAATCCTGTCCCCCAATTTTCATCGGAGCGGTTGAATGGAACAAATCCTGAGCACTGATTTTTTTTAAGGCACCCCCATCGATATATTGTGCAGGATTATTGCCTGCCAACAGGACCCCTTTGGGACTCCATGAAAATTTGTATCCAAATGGGTTAGTATTGGCCTCAGGCGCAGGTAAACCGCCGCATACGGATACGAACTCGTCGATCTTCCCTCCCCGCTTCTGAACGGAGTTGATGATCTGCATGGCTGACATATGATCAAGACCGGGATCGAGTCCAATTTCACACAGAAAAAGTAAGTTTTTATGGCGGGCTTCGGCATCAAAGGATTTCATCTCCTCCGAAACATAAGATGCATTGACCATATGTTTGTCAGCCTGGAGACAATGTTTGGCTACAATGCCATGGAGCGTATACGGTAAAAGTGACACCACCAGGTCTGACTTTGCCACTAATTGGCCGAGAAGATCTGCATTATTAACATCCAGAGCTGCCGATTTCCCTCGGGGGTGATTATCTATGGCGTTGGCGGCATTTTCCTCTATGATATCTGCCACGGTGAGATAGAAATCCGTGTTCTTAAATAAATAGTCAATTATTGGCTGAGAAACGAGACCAGCACCCAGAATAAGTACGTTTTTGCTCATTGAATTCATTAGGCTTTCAGATATTTTTTCAACATTTCAAAATCAGGGATCAATTTTCCAGCATGGGCAATAACAGCTCTTTTCACTTCAGCAGGAAGATCAAGGCTTTCAAAGGGCTCTGAATAGTCACATGCTCCCATTGCATACACAAAGGGAATAAGTGCCTCACCAAAGGCTTCAGAGGCCTCACGTGGCAATTCTGTGGGTAGATTGTCCACGGCCATAACCAGCGGTCCTTCACCTTCAAAACCCATTACTTTCTCACCCGAATGTATATCGTGGATATAGACGGGATCTGGGCTCAAGGTAGCCCCAGTATTGAACTGGATCGCGCCATCGATATCACAGGTAATGTCACCTACCACCATGAGGGTTTTATCTGACTCGTAGTGAGCTTTAATATCTTCAAGTGTCACAAGTCTCGGATAAGGTGTATCCCAGTAAATGCAATTCACCAGCATGTGCATTTTTTTAAGATAGGGTTGAAATTTAGCCTGATACTTTTCTGGGTGATTGAAATACTCCTGAAGTTCAAATTCAGTATTGGAATCTATGGGTTCAAACATGTCTTTTTCTTTAAACACTACTTTGATAAGTTGACCATGCAGCGCATCTAAATCCGCTGCAAGTAGTTCCTCTGCACTCATCTCATGTATGGGTAGGTTGGCCAGGATTTCCTGAGCTCCCCCGGCGACATTGCCATAACCGGTCACACCGATAACTATGGCAGGCTTGTCCGCCATCCAGCGACTTATTTCTGACCCCAATATTTGAAGTGAAAGGTTAATCTCTTCCAGATTGGCATAATCTTGAGCCTGCTTGATCTGGAGAAATGGACTATCAGTACCCAACACTTTGAGGCGTTGTCCATAGGACCAGAGGGTATTCACCATTCCAGCCAGTCCGGCATGGCGACCAAAAAACACCAGACGACGGTTGCTTTCATCTCGAATAAGTTCGTAGTCCAGCAAGGTTGCACCTGTATCAAGGATGTGTTGCAACATGGGCATATTATAGTCTTGCCCTTTTATGGTATGGGAGAAATAAAGATATGCCTGATTGCCTCGGATATCTTTCACATCAATTTCTTTTACTGCCATAACCAGATTTGCATCTGCTAAATCCTGAGACATGGGGATATCTGATGAGCGAAATTCATCATCCAGAAATACCCTTTGCTCAGATGGCATGACTGAGATTGTGAGGTCAGGATTTTCCAGGCGTAATTGTGTTATTTGCTTAGGGGTCAGGGGTATCCGACCTTCCCCAGGTTTATGCTCAGCTATGATTCCAATCTTAACAGCCATCAGTGCGAATTCCCTATCTTTAAAAGTCCAAGTGAAATGAAGCTATGCAATATAGTTTAGGGGGCTCGCGACTCAAGGTTTATGCTGTAAAAAGTGGGAATTTGAACAAGAATTCAGGATAGATTTCGACAATATATTGTGGCGATTTATTTCTAAGTAATCAACATGGTTAATTCATTACTTATTAAATAGTTATCAATATTTTTTAATATTAATTTGAGTTATCGAATCCAGCCAATCAGACTTTCACTCTGTCTGGGTGATTGCGTCAGATTAATTTCTGTCTTGGAAATCAGATCAGTCACAAAGATATCAAACTGTAGACTCCCCTCAGGGACTGGGCGAATGGTAGCCAGAAACCGAGATTCGCTGGACAAGGCGCCCTGTCTTGATTTATTGCGATAAATCTCTCTGGTTTCTCTAGTATCTGGATTGTAGAGGGCGTAAATCCGATTCCCATTCTGATCCTTATCTCTAAATGAGAAAAGTATCTCTTCCAGGCTCACCCATTGTTCCAGATAAACAAATTGATCCACAAAATGCATCTCACTGCTTCCAGATTCTAAATCATGCAGAACGGATTTAACAGGTTCAGCAGTTTCGCCCATTTCATCGGTTTGGGGTATGTAGCGATAAATCAGCGCTTCACCATTTGGATGCATGAGAGGCCAGATATGGGTTGATTCACCCTGGTTGTCACTGATTTGCAAAATCTCCTCGTCATTGATCAGGTAGATGTTCGATGTGCCGTCATTGGACAACGAGGTCTGCTCCGGCATAGACATGTACACGGATTGATCATCCTTGAATACTGGCCATGCGCCCCCTCTTACTGTTATGACCTCAAGGTCATGGGCCTGCCATTTAGTATTTACTTTTTGGATGGGTCCTAAAATGTGGATTGTCTTTTGATTGCGGCCATTATCCACCACAAAAGTTATAAACTTCCCATCAGGGCTGACTGAGGGAGTGAGAATAATTACATTTTGAGATATACAAGTATAAATAATACTTTCGCCTACTGCATCCCTGATAAAAATCGCATCCCGACCTTCTGATGCGCTAATATAGGCCATGGCACCAATTTCTGTCATCATACTGTCTGCATCTGGGGGTGCTGCATGCATTGAAGCAAAACTCATCATAATGAGGAGCAGTATGCGTGATTGTTTAGGGAACGATCTGAGAATGGGGCCAAAATTATTTTTCAAAACTAATTTCCTTACATGGGTTTCAAACAGACACTAAGAAGATTGACAACATACCTGTCTGCGTGCTAACAGCAAACCTTCTTTTTAATGAAGTCGGTATGTCTCCTGCATTATTTCTGATCAGGGAGAACAAAGCATGAAATAGAACCCCATTAAAAGTGGGGTTATGTTCATTCCAGTCGCCGACGCTTGTTGATCTTAATATTTACCCAATCATCCGTCATTTGCTCCAGGAATTCAGGGCTTGATTCTGGATTTGGATATTTCCCGCTCTCAATTCGTTGCCGACAGGCTTCAAAGAGAACCACTGCTGTAGCCACCGACACATTCAGGCTTTTAACCATGCCGAACATAGGAATGGCAATGTTGGCATCGGCAAGTTGGGTCATTTCTGAAGATACCCCACGGTTTTCATTCCCAAGGATAACTGCAGAGGGTTGTGTCCAGTCAATATCATGGATGGATACCGCATCTGCGGCAAGATGGGTCGTATAAATTTTGAAGCCCCTCTGCTTTAAATCTGCAGCCAGCTTCTCTGGATCACGATATTTATTCTGTTTGACCCATTTCCCGCCACCGGTGGTGACTTTAGGATGTAGAGCAGGAAAACTCTCTTTAGTATAGAGTAGTTGAACTTCATCAATACCAACTGCATCGACAGATCTGAAAATGGCAGCTACATTGTGAGGATCATGAATATTTTCGAGAATGACAGTTAGATCGAATTGCCGATTACTGACAACTTCTTTAATTGTATTCAATCTTTTCGCGGTAATGGTACCTACGAGCTCTTCAGGGCGTAAGTTGAATTTCAATATCGGCTTCTATAATTTTACAGCTGTTCCAAAGGCCATGACTTCAGCAGTTCCCTGCATAATCATTGCAGTAGAAAAGCGTACACCAACGACTGCATCCGCTCCCATATCATCAGCTTTTTCCAGCATGCGTTCAATGGCTTGATTTCGAGCATGCGCCATCATTTCTGTGTATTCTGGAACTTCACCGCCAATCAGGGTTCTCAAACCGGCTACAATATCTCTACCAATGTTACGAGCCCTGATGGTACTACCGGTTGCCACACCGATATGTTTTGATATTTGCTTTCCCGCCACGGACTCTGTTGTATACCATGCTACCATTTTTCTCTCCTGAATTTTTCAGTTTTACGCATTTCTATACGTTGAATAATGACATAGATCAAGGCTGCCACTATCACGAGAATAATACTTGTGGCCAATAACCGTTCAAAAGTTGAGACCACCTCTCCCTGCCACAATTCCCAGGCAATACTGTGTAATCCAATACTTGCCAGAATGATCACACCGGCCACAAATATCCGCGAGAAGAGATTTGAATCCCTTCTTTGGGGCTGATTATTCTTCGTCTGGTTCACCGAGAGCCTTTAAAAGCTTCAGAGTATAAATTCCAGCATCATGGCGATCTGCCCATGTAAATTGAATGGCGTAATGTCCCACCCATCGAAAAGATTGCAGCTCATAGGTGCTGGCTGTTTTCAACATGGGCAAGCCAAAGGTTTTATGTCCAAAGAGATCGCTTTCGCCTGAGCAATTTGCACAGGGACAAGCGTCTCGGAGTTTATGATAATCAATTAGTGCTTCATCCCCATCATCCCAGCGTATGGCTACGCCGACAGGAAGTTGGATGAGTTCAAGTATTTTCATGTTCATAGATCCTTTCGACGCAAATATAAGCGCTTCAAGCAAGACAGAAATAATTATCGAAGATAGTCTAGTACAAAGACACCCTTAATTCTGAGACCTCCAGTAGCAAATCTTCGCTGTAATAGTACAAAAAAAGCCCCGGATAGTTCCGGGGCTTTTATATCAAATGTATGAGTACTTATTCTGAATGTTCCTCAATATAGGCGGCTTCTCGTTTGCCTTCTTCTTCATCGACAAATTTGAAAAGGATAGCACCAATAACAAAGAGTATGACTACAGATCCAATACCCCACCGTGAGGCAATTTGACCGATGGCCAACTGCTGCTCTGGTGTACTTGCCAATGGTCCCAGGGTTCCCTTTATGGTTAAGCCCACGACACCAATCAGGAGTGGACCAAGAATAGCGGCAAATTTTCCTAACATATTGTAGAAACCGTAAAATTCACCTTCTTGACCCTTGGGAATCAGTCTTGAGTAGTATGAACGACTCAAAGCCTGGATACCACCCTGAACCAACCCAATTGCAATGGCAAGACCATAGAATTCGATTGGTTTGGTCATGATGACACCATAAAAAGTGATAATAATGTATGCGAATATTGCCAGATAAATGGATTTCCTAACACCCCATTTTTCACCAAGCCTTCCAAAAATTATGGCTGCAGGGAATCCCACGAATTGAGTGATAAGTAGAGCAATAATAAGGTCATTTGATTCAAAGCCAATGGACATGCCATAGTCTACAGCCATTCTGATAATGGTGTCTACACCATCGATATAGAACCAGTAGGCCAGCAAAAATATTGAGACAGTCTGCAGATGCCTGATCTTCTTCCAGGTATCAAGATACTGTTTAAAGCCAGCTTTAATGACCGCTATGCCACCCATGGTGCCTTCTGTCTTCTTCTCTTCCACCCAAAAAATAGTGAATAGAGTGAATAGACCCCACCAGAGTGCCACAGAAATGAATGATATCCGCACCGCCTGAGCTGCACCCGATAATCCAAAGGTCTCAGGAAAGAGTGTCATGGCAACATTCAAGGCAAAAAGAACACCTCCTCCAAGATATCCCATTCCAAAACCCAGACCGGAGATACGATCAATATTTTCCTCTGAGGTGACACTGGGAAGTAGTGCATCATAAAAAATGTTAGCCCCAGAAAACCCGATAATACCCATGACATATACGAAAATTGCCATTTGCCAATTACCTTCCTGTACAAGGAAAAGACCGGCGGTCATGAGGGCACCGAGATAGGCAAAAAAGATGAGGAATTTTTTCTTGGCGGATCCTTTATCAGCAATAGCGCCTAAAATGGGAGCCATTAATGCGACAATGAGACTTGCAATGGAATTGGCAGCACCTAATTGGGCTGTACTGACATTAACATCTGCACCGGCGCTCCAATAACTTTTAAAAAATATTGGGAAAAATCCGGCCATGACTGTGGTGGCAAATGCTGAGTTTGCCCAATCATACATTGCCCAGCCCCAGATTCCTTTTTTGGCTTTATCCATGAGTTATCCTCTCTGTGTACCAATACAGCAATAGCTGTAATAAGTTATTGGCTCTTTATTCTTCTGAGATGTTTAAGACTTCGTAATCAATATAGGCTGATCAGTCAGTATCCGAAGTAATTTATCATAGGACAACTCAGCGCTGGTAAGCTCAAAGGTTCGTATGTGAAAGCCTTGTGAGGGTTTTATACCAGCGTAGGTGCATGGTTATATGGATTTTTGGTTTTGCTTAACCTTTCGAAGGTTTTAAACCTTCGAAAGGCTCCTCCAATATCGCTAAATAGTAATTTTTGAAATGGTAAATTTCCACATCCAGGCAAATCCTGCCAGAGCGAGAATGAATAGACCAATCCCAATCCCCCAATTACCGAAGATCATGTGTCCAATGGCGAAGGTCAAGCCCCAGATCATGGCCACACCAGCGACCCAGTTTCCCAAAAAGCCTTTTGATACGGGTTGCAGGGTATGGGTGACCTTTGACTGTATCGGCGCCCACCATCCACCTGGCTGCACTCTTTGGTAAAAGCCCACCAGCGTTTCTTCACTTTCCGGTTTGGTTAGAAATGTCACCGAAACCCATGCGATGATGGAAACAGGCACAATAATTAACAACTTCAAATGGAATTTCATGGTAATCCCGAAGAAAACAGGATCAGGACCAAATAATTCATACTCCAGGCCAGTTCCAATCGTCTGAAAATATGCTACAACTTCGAAAACGATTGCCATTAACAGGGAAACAGACAAGGCAGTAATCTCGGACCAGGCGTTGATACGCCACCAGAACCAGCGTAAGATGATGACAAGACCAATCCCCGCTCCCATGGCGGCCATAAATTTCCAGGCTTTTTCAATGCTTTGCATCTGCATGGCGATGTAAGCTGCCACAATCATAAGGACAACCGTAGTAATCTTCGAGATCACCACATAGTGACGTTGGGCGGATTCATGGTTAGTAAAGGCAGATTCAGGTTTGAGAAAACGTTTGTAAACATCATTAATGATATATGAAGCAGCCCAATTCAAATGCGTGTCAATTGTGGACATGAATGCTGCTAAAAATGAGACTACCAGGATGCCTCGCATCCCACTACCCAACAACTCCTTCATGACCAGAGGATATGCTGCTTTGGTACCAAGTTCATGCGCGCTCAGATCAGTAAACATGATTATTGAGGCTAATGCAACCACAATCCAGGGCCAAACTCTTAATGCATAGTGAGCAGTTTGATACCACAAGGTCGCTGCCAGGGCATGGCGTTCATCTTTTGCTGAGCCCATACGCTGGATGATATAGCCACCACCATCAGTATTATACATGGACCACCACAATATGGTCATATAGACCAGGAATTGTGAGAAGGGTGATTCCCAAAAAGCGATTGTGAAGAACCCAGCCTCAGGCACTGGCGGTATAAAGCTTAGCGTATTTTCATTTACGATGGGTGTTTGGGAGAGTTGTTGCTTTAAGCCGTCCAGGGAAGCACCTAGCTCCACGCTTCGCAATGAATCTGTGGCGACCGCGAGTTGGGACGTCACCTGTTGAATGTTGGCTTCAATATTGGCGTGTTCACCAGTAAAATATCGTAATTTCTCTAAGAGAACATCCATTCCACCGACATAATTCACAGCAATAATCGCCAGAGCAATCGACCCCACCATGGCAATGGCGAATTGAACTAAATCAGTGATGACAACCCCCCAAAAACCCGAGAGTAAGGAGTAGATCACCGCAATGACGACACATATCCAGACAGCGGCCCACTTGTCCACATCCAGCATAACAGCTGCAATGGAAGCCATGGCATTGATCACCCAGCCCATGACAATGAAATTGTACAGGATAGCAAAGAAACCAACTTTGAATAAACGTAAGCCGGCTGCCGGTTTGCCTGAGTATCGTATTTCAATCAATTCATTATCGGTAAGTACCTCTGCCCTTCTCCACAGTCTGGAGAATAGGAAAACCCCCAAGAGTCCAGCCAACAATTGATTCCACCAGAACCAATTTTGCCAGATACCCGGTCCACGAACAAATTCCGTCACTGCCAGTGGTGTATCTGCTGCGAATGTAGTTGCCACCATAGAGGTCCCAACCACCCACCAGGGCAAGGTTCTTCCGGCCATGAAATATTCGCTGGTTGAACCAGCAGCTCTCTTGTAAAAAAAGATGCCAACACCCATTGAAAAAGCAATGTATGCAACAATGATTGACCAATCTAAAAATGAGAGAGCCATGAGTTATCCTTTCGTCTGAAATGTCTGAGAGACTATGTTTTCGCTTCTACTTTTTTTCCAAATCCAGAGTCAATTTTGATAAAATAGAGTGCTATAAAACTGGGGATGGTACACAGGATGACATAGATAAAGAAATGTTGATACCCCAGGAATTCCTGAATATATCCACTGATCATTCCTGGAATCATCATACCCAGCGCCATAAAGCCCGTCGTCAGGGCAAAATGCGCCGTCTCGTGTTTTCCTTGTCCTGCCACATACAGCATGTACAACATGTAGCCCGTGAACCCGAAGCCATAGCCAAACTGTTCAATGGCTATCATGGAATTAATCAGATACAGGTTAGACGGCATGGTGTAAGACATAAAGATATAGACAGTATTAGGTAAATTGATAGCCAGTGCCATCCACCAGATCCATTTCTTCAGACCGTGTCGAGATGCCAGGATTCCACCACTGATCCCACCAATGACAAGAGCCAATAAGCCAACCGTACCATAGGCAAAACTCTTTTCCGTCAGGGAGAGGGCCAATCCACCATTCTCTCTGGCGTCCAATAAAAAGGGCGAAGCCATTTTGGTGAGTTGTGCTTCAGAAAAGCGATAGAGTAACATGAAGGACACTGAGGCTACGATACCCTCCTTTTTAAAGAAGGATGAGAATATCTCCAAATAAGAATCCTTTTGAGTAGCAGGGTCCTTTTGAATATCACGGACAGGTCGTGGCAACATGTACTTGTGGTAAAGGGCAAAGATGACAAATAGTCCGCCAAGGAAGGCGATAGATACAGACCAACCAAAGGGCACATTTCCAGCTTTAGCTTCAAATTTCGCTTCAGCAGGTACGGTTAAATTCCCAATGACCTTGAGGGTTTGCTTTTGAGGGATATTCCAGTTATTCGCGTCGAATTCTAAAATACCCGAAGTCACCAGACTAATATCCTGACTTCCTTTCTTCTGGCCAAAACTCATAACCACACTCTCCTCAGGGGGAGCTGAAAGGATAAAGAAGATATTGGTGGAATCCAGGGTTCCACCTGGAAGTGGAACATTGATAACCTCTGGATAGATAATTATTTTGGATTCACCATCGTTCTGTTCTGGGATGATGATATCTGCCTCGGTCATCACCTCAGTGATTTCACTTGATGGTACTGAATGGATATCCACCTTAACAGTTTCAAGACCCGTATTGTCAATGATCAGACCTGTTATTATTCCTAAAAGACCTAACCCGGCGATCATGGCCAGACGATAGAAAGTCGAACGAATACCTGTAAAAAATGCCTGGTCATGCTCATTAAGACCAAGGATATAGAATCCATCAGCAGCAATATCATGGGTAGCGGATGAAATGGCCATACCCCAAAGAAAAAAGATTGTCATGGGGAACCACCAGGGCAGGTGGAGAGCAAGAGAGACACCAAAAAACATGATCGCCAGAACCAATTGCATCCAGAAGATCCAGTTGCGTTTGGTGGAATACATATCCAGAAAGGGACTCCACAATGGTTTGATCACCCAGGGTAAATAGAGCAGGCCTGTCCAAAAAGCCAAAGTTGAGTTAGGGACACCAAGTGTTTTATACATATCACTGGCCACAAACATGACGATGATGTATGGAATTCCTTCAGCAAAATAGAGGGATGGAATCCAGGTCCAGGGTGAACCTGCTTTGGAGGCTTTGTCAGTACTCATTACGATATCCTTCACGTTGTGATCATCTCAGGCAGTTTATCTATTTTAATATCAGTATATCAGGTATTTGGAATGAATGGCTTCAAATTCCAGCAATTCATATTGATAACTTGCAATGATTTCATCGGCTGTCTTTCCTGCATCCACCATCTCGCGGAGCGCTGATCCTCCCCATAAACGGTCAGGACCACGGGAGCTTCTCCAGCCAAATTCTGTGGCATAATTCTTTTTGGTTATGACCAGGAGGTGAATCAGAAAATCTACTGCTTTGTATTTATCTGGGTCGGTGACAACAATTTTAACCCCATTGACAACTTCACCCTCAAAAAGTGGGTTCATAGCGGCACCAGGCATATCTACTGGTATGTAGGAAACAGGCTCAACGCTGAATCCTTCAAGCCCAGTCGCCAGCAGTTCTCTGGCCAGGAGTTTTCCATCCATGTATGGGGTTCCGATGTATTCAAAGGGAAACTCAGTACCACGACCCTCATTAATATTGACACCTTCAAGTAGACAGAGACCTGGGTAGGTTAAAGTTTCATTGGTGTTTCGCATATTGGGTGAAGGTGGTAACCAAGTGAGATCAGTTTGGGACCAGTACAAATCACCCGTCCAACCCTCACATTCCACGACGTGGAGCTCCAATGGTTCTAGACCAGCTATCATTTTTTCACCTACTATCATGCGAGCCAGCTCTCCCATGGTCAATCCATAGCGAATAGGAATTTTGTAGCGTCCCACAAAACTTTCAAAACCTTCATCGAGGACATTGCCATTTATACGACGCCCAATGGGGTTGGGACGATCCAATATCATCACTGGGATATCATATTTGGCACCAGCTTCAAGAACATAACCCATAGTTGAGATATAGGTGTAAAAACGAGTACCTACATCTTGGATATCAAAGAGCAGAACATCAATGTCCTTTAACATGTCCGGGTTTGGTTCACGCTGAGCACCATAGAGACTGTGAATCGGAGCACCCGTGTTTGGGTCTATACTGCCTGGAATGGCGTCACCGCCTTGCTCTTTTCCTCTAAATCCATGCTCTGGTGCGAAAATAGCTTTGATGGAGATGTCACTACTCGCATGCAACAAATCAACGAGATGGGCTCCTTTTTTATTCACAGCGGTATGGTTGGTAACCACACCTACATTTTTCCCGAGGAGCGGTTCAAACCTCATTTTTTCCAATACATCCAAGCCTGTGTGGACAATAATTTTTTCTTGAGGAACATCAGTTAATCCCATTTCCAATTGTTGATCTTCATGGGGACCAGGAATCTCTTGCTGCGGGCTACCTGAAGGCGAAGACGCGCATGACCATAGTCCGAGAGTGATTAAACCGAGTAGAAGGAGTTTAAAACATGATTTCATTTCTGTTCCTATTTCAAGCAGGTAATCCGTTGTGTATAAAACTGGATCCCATTTTTAACCTTAAGGATGTACACACCTGAACTGGCAAGTGAGTTGTTGAGACCTGCGAATATAACATGGTTCGACCCGGTATAAACCTCTTGCTCAACACTCCTCACCAATTGTCCCTTCAAATTATAAAGCTCAACGGTCAGGATACTGGCCTCGGGAATGTATACATCAATTGCAAAAGACCCATTAAAAGGATTGGGATAAGCCTGTGAAACTTGCAGGGCAGCGGGGTACTGGATAGGGGGATCAACATCCACAGATATCTCCAAATAATCCAGGACTGTTGACATAACAGTGTTTCTTGTACTTTCTGGATATATCGCTTCAAATCCGACACCGATATATACAATTCCACCTAAAGCTGTACTTTCACCAAAACTGCCAAGGTACTGTATGCCAGCACCCCCCTGGCTATTATAATCGCTGCCATCATAAAGTAAGTTGTGCAATGATCCGCCATAGGGTTTAATCCCATCGGGAAAATCGACATCGTATGTGCCCTGGGAACCGTCATCAAATGTTACCCCGGCCATATCAGAAAATATGCCAGTTGATGTACCAGATATGGCATAAGACTCGGCATCATCAGTTATGTAGTCTGCTTTGAAGTAGTTATGGTAAAAATCTATATCACTTTCACTACCATTTTCTTCAAGGTCCCAGCCAATCTCCGAGCCTGAAATAAATATCCGCCCTCCCTGCTCGAGATATGTCTTGATACGTGCTTGTTCAGTGGAAGAAAATGAAACCGTACCGGTCGCTTCTTCCCCACTTATCCAGTCTACAACATCATAATCTGACAGATCAATTGCATTGGCTTCCACAGCATCATTACTTGCGGCATCAAATAGACGACCGCTGGCCTGAATTGCAGATCCATGTTCAATGATGTAGTCAAAATTATTTTCAGTATCAGAAGTACGCTCAAAACCTTGGATAACAAGCATACTGGATTCATGCTGAATATTGACAGTTGTGGCAAGTACTTCAGAGAAATCACTGCTGCCATAGGCATTTGAATTTCTCACCTTCAGATAGGCCACCTGTCCTTCCCATAGATTTGAAAGTAGGATATCCTGTGTTTCTGAACTATCCATGAGTGTAAAATCATTGCCATCTCCACTCACGTAAACCTTATAATTATCCGTAAAGAGAGAAAAGGCGCAATGTACCAGCACAGTACCATTTCCCAGATTTTTAACTGTGAAGTATCTCGAGGTCCGTGGTGGTGCAGTGGCACCAAATATGTCGCTCAGACCACCCCATATTTCAGCACGACCTCCATCATAACCGAGGGCCCAAATACCCACTCCTTTGATATCCATATCTACAGCATATTGATATTTTGTGGCCAGACTGGTGGAGTCATCGTACCATACCTGGTGTTGCTGACCATTGTTATAGTTATACCAGGCAGCTGCTACACCAGTATGATACTGCTTTCCATAGGCCTGGGCATTGGTCTCAGCAGACGGATAGAAAATAGATACACCTGGAATAATTTCACCTAAGGCATCCCGGGCAACCGAGGCATTCATTGCTGAGCTGGTAACCTGCCAATCTCTGCCATACCAGGGTAGACCCAGAATGAGTTGCGAACCATCCTGCCCTGTTTTGGTCAAATAGTCCTGTATTGTGCGACTGATATACCAACTTGAAAGCCCGCTATATAAGGGCGAATTAGGACCTGCACGCGAACTCCTTGACCAGTAATACCCATAAGCCATGATCATGAGCCCATCACAATTGTCTGAAAGATAGTTATAATCATAAGCATTGGACCAATCTACAGAGGGCATGGCAATACTTACTTCAGATCCTGGAATCTGATCATGAAAAGCCAGAGTCAGATCATGAATAAAGGTATTAAAATTTGCAGTTGCTGCAGCTGGTACAAACTCGAAGTCAATGTTAACACCATCAGCATTTCCCTGGATCACTGCTGCGATAAGATTATCGATGGCATTTTGACGATATGTTGCATTGCCCAGCAGAATTCCTATGCCATCATTGTCAAAATTAGTAACGGTGACTATAACCTTCACACCACGACTATGGGCCAGATCGACGAGACCATTAACCGGCCAACCATGATCATTGGTGATATTGCCGCTATTGCTCATGTTTAACCCAAACCAGGCGACATGACTCAAAAAGTCATAGGCATAATTTTCCCAGGCGGTGCCGTTCCAATAGGGGTGGTATCCAAAAACAACATGACTTGGATCTCTTAAGGCGTTCCGCGGTACCAAATCTCGCGGATATCCTGTAAATCCACCCTCCTGATCGATTTCAACATTGCCAAACTGAGCAACATGTTGGGCATGAGGCTTATCCAGCACATTCTGACCATAAAGAAGTGTGCTTACCAGAAACAAGCTCAGAACTGATACTTGGATTTTACTTAAGATGGAACCACCTCCGAAAAGGGTTAATTGTATAATAGATACTTCTGACGCATTTCTGCGAAGTCATTAAGCTCATCAAGCCAGGTTTGCTGCATCTCTCGCGGATTAGCGCCTGATTGGATCTCTTCCTGGATCTTTCTTGAGCCCATCACCTTGGCGAACATATTAAAGCGGTTTTTATTCTCGAATAAATCCACATCTGGATAGAGCTGCTGATGGGTGGCCATAATCTGGAGACCGACAAGGTAAGGCGAATAAACATCTCTATCAGTCACAAAAAGCTGGACCCCGCCACAGATCTGACCTTTGTGTCTTCCATAATAAGGTTTGAAGAATGTGGGTCTAAATATGATTCCCCCACCTGCATTTTCCTGTAGCGTCTTCGCAAATGTATGGGGATCTTTTATCCAGGGACCGCCAGCATATTCGAAAGGAATGGTTGTTCCCACCCCTTCAGAAAGTTTGCCGAGTTCTCCATAGGTACCCGTTGAAATCATGGGTAAAATGGTGGCTGCATCTGGAACATGCGGTGAAGTTGGAATCCAGGGCAATCCGGTTTCATCAAACCACATATCTCTGGTCCATCCATCCATGGGTACGACTTCTAGTTCGCAATGAATATCAAATTCTGAATTGAATAACTGAGCGAGCTCGCCAGTTGTCATCCCATGACGATATGGGATTGGATAGAGTCCTACAAAACTTGAAACCCCGGGATCAAGGATATTGCCTTCCATCTGAATGCCGTTGATGGGATTGGGACGATCGAGAATTACCACTTTTTTCCCAGCGATGGCTGTGGCTTCCATGAGATAAGCCATGGAATAGATGTAGGTATAGGAGCGAACACCAATATCCTGGATGTCGAAAAGCACCACATCAATATCTCCCAACATGTCCGCAATCTCTGGCGGTTTCTTGCGATAAGTAGTAAGAGATTGAATTCCAGAAACTGGATCTGTCTCGCTCTCTATCTTGTCCCCCGCGTTTTCGGCACCAAATAATCCATGTTCTGGAGATAGTATTAACACCAGATCAATAACCTGAGGCAGAAGCTCGACACCATGGACCAAATCCCGATTGACACAGGTCTGGTTGGTTAAGAGTCCATACCTGAGACTATCCTTGCTGTGATCTTGGGCTAGAAATACTTCCAGGCCTGATTTGACAAATTCGGAAGGCTCTTGGGGCGCGATTGGAGCAGGTGGTACTGTTGCCACGGCAGGTGGTGCGACACTCACACAGGAATGAAGAACCAGCATCAATGAGATGCTCGCAATTGTGATCAGTCTTCGAAAAGAAATGGTTCGATGTTGCATAAATCTTTGCTCCGGGTTGTTGATTCAAACTAGGTTAGTTAAAAGCATTTACCAACACATAACAGATTGATCTTGTCCAATTGGGTGAGACCACAATAAAAAGCTAAAGACCGGGAGAGTCTATCTCCGCCATAGTAGCAGTGACCGACTAGTTAAGGGAAGTCAGTTTGGTACCGGGATAGTAATGTTTGAGAATATCTTTATAGCCAATATTGATCAGAGCCATTCCCAGCGCACCCATCTGACATAAGCCAACCCCATGTCCCCAACCTACCCCTCTCAATACAATATGATCATCATCCATGAGGGTTTCAGCATTCTTGATTACAAATGCTGAAGAGTACAGAAATGAATCACTAAACATTTGACGAATACCATATTCTGATTTCACCATTTGTTCAGCCATTTTGCCATTTTCATCTGTACCGACGAGAAATAAGTATTTAATTCTGGCACTGGGACCCCGCTCCATGACACGTATATCGTCAATGCTAGACCAGACCAATCCAGTATATTTTTTCAAATTTTCCAGGATGGCAGCTTTGGTCATGACTTGCTCCCAACGATAATAGCTCCCAGAGACATCGACCTTCCCCAGCATGCCTGCCAGGTTCACATTTTCAAATCTTTTTGATGAACAGTAGGCCTCATTGTAAGCATAATGTTTTTCAAAGTCGTCTACTGCATACCCAGGTTTTTGTTTTGGTCCATCCCAGAGAGGGATGAGGTAAGGAACCTTGCCTCCCTCCCAGACTGTATCATAGGCTTCAACCATTCCCCCGCAATTCTTGGAGTAACGTGCATCAATGACCTGCCCGTCATAGACTAAAACTTCTCCACGGGTTTCGATGGCAGCTTTCAGAGAATGAGTTGTAAGATAAGTCGTTCCCTGATAGCGCTGGCAACAATCATCATTGCAAACATCATAGCCATCAGCGAGATGCTTGGCTTCGGCAAGTGCCAGCGACCAACAGCGTGCAACCACAGTTTGTGCTGCCAGAAGATCTGAGGGAGCTTCTGACCCCATTTCAGATGTTGCAACACAAGCTACATAGGCTTCAACATTAACAAAGTTGATCACTTTTAGGGAGCCATCCTGAATAGATATATCAAGTTTCCCTGGCAGATCCACTACAATCCTTTTTTCCCAATGGAAACCGCGTCCAGCTACCACAGAATCAACGTGAAATCCATATTTTGTTGAAAGAGACTCAACCTGATCAGGACAGGCAAGGGCGATTGTGGCTTGCGTTGAACTATTGGGAAGATTCTTGACGGAAATGCCATCGTTCTCAACAATAAGGGAAATGTTATGAACATCTTTAAGATCGGGAATATTTGATTCGAGCTCAAGCTCGGGAGACCAGGATATGGTTATTTCCTGGATTTTGTCTTCAGGTAGAACAATTCCTACACGGATTATCTCACTGTTCAATCCACTCGAGATAGGCATCGACGGCAGCTCCTAAGGCAGGGGCATGTCTCAATTCAGAATGAATAATCAAGTCATCCCTCAGACGGTTGGTTTTGG
>JABIFX010000115.1 GCA_018650445.1 Fidelibacterota bacterium | reverse complement strand
TGGTGATACACCGGCTGCAACTGTGACCCGGGAAGGTCTCAAAATCATCAAAACGGAGTATAAGCATCGTCGCAAAGACAAGCAGGTAAAAATTATTCCCACCTTCAATGAGCAGGTCACAATGCTCTATTATTACCCCCATATGAAGGGGGATATAATTGATTCACTGTTGGATGCGGGATATAAGGGAATTGTCATTGTGGGAACAGGTCTTGGTCATGTCAACAAAGAGCTGTATCCAGCCCTGAAAAGAGCCCGGGATAAGGGTGTTTCTGTCTTTATGACCCTCCAGACAATCTGGGGATATGCCCACATGTTTGTCTATGATACCGGTCGTGATATGATGGCTCTGGGTGTGACACCCCTGGGAAATATGCTACCTGAGGTGGCCTGGGTTAAGCTGGGCTGGGCACTTGGACAAACAGATGATCCTGATAAAATTAAAGAGATAATGCTTACTCCCATAAATGATGATATTACAGAGAGAGAACCTTATAATGGCTATCTTGTCTATCAAGGTGGCGTACCTGAGGTAGAAGGTTTTGTCCGCAAATTCAGGAAATAAGATTCATTTGTACCACCTGACTTCAGTCAGGTGGTATACAGGGACGCCAGTTCTGACAAACCGTTTCAATGGTTTTAAGGTGTGAACCAATACATCTATCATCTACTAACTGAAGTTGGTAGTTATTTTAATTGAGTTACAATATATGATGATACCAAATCGATCAGAATATCTCAAATCCCTGGCCCAATCCGGCCAGAAAATCATGGGGGTACTACCTGCGCTATATCCCAGAGAGCTGCTATGGGCTTTCGATATTCACACTGCTGAGATCTGGGATCCACCTGGAGAAATTCTCCACACCAATGCTCATTTACAAACCACCATTTGTCCTATCGTAAAAAGAAGCCTGGAGTTTATCCTCAAAGAGCCCGAGATCATCAATGCGGGATATCTATTCCCCCATACCTGCGATTCCCTGCAAAACCTGGGGACTCAGGTTAAGGATCTCATTGGAGTAAACCTCCCTGTATACACCTTTTACAACCCTAAGGGCAGTTTTAACAGCACAACAACAAAATACTATAGAGAAATCCTCCAGAATTTTCAATCCACTCTCGAAACAGTCTATGAACCCCTGAATCCCGAAAAACTGGTGGCGGCCTGTGTGTTAGGCCATAAAATTGATTCACGGCTCATGGCCATCCAACAAGCCCGTATGACCAATCATTTGCCTTTAGATAATTCAGAATATTTCAAGCTCATGCGAGCCCAGGAATATCTACTCCCCCTCGATTATTTAAATCTACTCGAGAAGATTGATATTCTTGAACAAGCTATTGAACCTGCAAGGGCTCGTTTGATGGTGTCTGGTATCTTGCCACCATCTCCAGAAGTATTGAAATTTTTGGATGAGCTCGGCGTAAGTGTAGTGGCAGATGATTTACTGGCCGTCAGTCGACGTATTCCAAAATTTCCCATGGATGTGCCCCTTTCGCCTCTGGATTATTTGACAGATCGTTTCTTTATCCTACCACCCTGTTCCACGCGTGCAGGTGATCTTGAAGAGCGTCTGCATCATATCGACAAACTTATGCAAACTAGTCAAGCCCAGGGGGTTCTATTCGATATTGTCAAATTCTGTGAACCAGAACTATTCGATCATCGTCTTCTGGTAAAAACGCTCCGAGAAAGAAATATTCCTGTGTTAACGCTGGAAACAGAACTACAAAGCCACATCTCAGGACAAGACAAGACGCGTATTGAAGCATTTACTGAACTTCTTTTTGATATGGATTCAGCATGAGCCTTAGAGCAGAATTGAAATATAAAATCATGAAAGACTATGGGGCTCCGGCTCTCATGGCATTTCAGGATTTAAAGAAAAGAAAAACCCGTCCAATCCCTGAAGCATTTGGACCACCCCTGGAGTCTAATAAACGCCTGAAAGAAATTTTGAGTCGACATTACTTCCTGGCCAGATACGTTCCCGGAGTAAAAAAAGTAGCCTGGGTGACCAGTGGTGCTCCCGTTGAGCTCCTCAGGGCATTTGATTTTTATACAATTTATCCGGAAAATCATTCGGCCCTGGTTGGAGCCAGGAAACAGGGTGCTGATTACTGCAGTATTGCTGAAGGAAGTGGTTTTAGTCAGGATCTGTGTTCCTATGCCCGTATAGATCTGGGGCATCTGCTTTCAGGGAAAACACCTGCTGGAAAGCTTCCCAAACCAGATTTGTTGTTTTGTTCAAACAATATCTGTCAAACCGTGCTCTACTGGTATAAGGCGATTGCCCATGAGTTGGATATTCCCCTGATTCACTTTGATGCACCCTTTGTTGCCACAGAGCAGACCGAGGCTGATATCAATTATATGGCTCAGCAATTACGGGATATGATACCCGTACTAGAAAGAGTATCACAACGTGTTTTTTATGTGGATGTTTTTGAAAGGATTCTTAAGAGTTCTCAGGAAACCTCACAAACCTGGGGTGCTATTCTGGATGCGATGAAAGCACAACCCGCTCCAATGACCATATTCGATGCCTTTGGTCATCTCGCACCTATCGTTTCCCTGCGTGGTTTACCTGTTGCTCAGGACTACTACAACATTTTGAGAGAAGAGGTTGAGACACGAGTTTCAAAAGGGATCGGCGCTATTAGTGATGAGCGTTATCGCTTAATCTGGGATAATATTGCTGTCTGGTATAAGGTCCGATTTTTGGCAACATTTTTTGCTGAGAGAAAAATGAATTTTGTGACGGCTACTTACACCAATGCCTGGGCTGAAACTACAGGTTATCTCGATGTAACCAATCCCTGGACCTCCATGGCCAAAACTTATGGTCGAATCATTCTGAATAATAACCTGAAACACCGTCTGGATTTGATGAAAAAAATGATCAAGACCTATTCTGTGGATGGTATGGTCATGCATTCTACCCGTAGCTGTAAGCCCTACTCTGTAGGTCAATTTGATCTGCGTAAAGCGATTAACGCGGACCTTAATCTACCTGCTGTAATTCTGGATGCTGACATTGCCGATGAACGGGTCTGGTCTGAGCAGCAGATTCATACCCGTCTTGAAGCCTTTTGCGAGACCCTGGAGGGCTCAAAACATGGTTGATCTTTATTTCGCAGGGGTGGATGTGGGTTCTCTCAGTACAGATGTGGTAATTATTGATGTTAGCGGCAAGGTGCTCTCTGAAGTTGTAATTCCCACTGGTGTGAATGGTTCTGAAGCTGCCGAAAATGCCTTTAA
This sequence comes from Fidelibacterota bacterium, assembly GCA_018650445.1. GTDB lineage: Bacteria > Fidelibacterota > UBA8477 > UBA8477 > JABMPR01 > JABMPR01. The sequence continues at coordinate 27 of JABIFX010000115.1, read as the reverse complement.
TTCAGCTTTGGGGCTGGCCAAGCTCAC
>JABIFX010000002.1 GCA_018650445.1 Fidelibacterota bacterium | reverse complement strand
TGGCCACGGACTCATAATCCGTCGGTTCGGGGTTCAAGTCCCTGTGGGCCCACCATCTAAACCCCTTGTCTATCAAGGGGTTTTTCATTTTAGTCAGATAGACCCCAAATCGGAAAATGAGACAAATCACGCCACATCATGCCATATTCTTTGACATTATTTTGACACACCTGATTTAAATAGTCTTATCGCAATAAATGATATTGACAGCACTGTAGAAATTAGTGCTAATGTATCTACATCATCATAAGACAATTTTGGGATAATAGTCGCCTCTACAGTCGAAAATATGACGTACATTGCGAAATAGATTACTATAGACATAGGAAGTAAAAGAATCGTTTTCTGAATCACATTCATCTTATCTGTGTACTTAAATAACAGAGTGAATAGTTTTCTCATTCTTTCTCCTTACTGGTTATTTTTTGAATATAGGCTCATTAATCAGTGTAGACTCCTTCATAGATTGATTTTAGAGTCTCGGGGGCGATTGTAACTAATTCACCATGATTGCCCATCATCCCCACCGACAGGCGTGCTATTGGCTTATCATTCATCATTATAATTGGCGGTGTACTTGCAAATTCCCAGAATGGAGAGAGATTGCTAAAAAAGCCACCATAACTCCCAAGGGTATACCAAATTGATTTTGATGAGTATGTTGCACCATATTCTCCCCAACTGCAAAATATTGATTGGCTGTCAGAGGGAGGTGCTATTATTCCAAGGAAGGCACTGTCTTGTGCGCATATTGAAGCACCTTCAAAAAGCCCCCGTAATACTTTTTTAGAGTTTGCATAATTTAGGGCTGCTTCTTCAATTTCATTAGGATCATCAGCAGATAATAATATTTCTTGAGATTTTTCAAAATTTATCAAAGCCTGTGCAATTTCAGCGGACAGCCTTAAAGATGTATATTTTTCATACATTGACAGTTGATCATTTAAAATGCTGAGTCTTATTGAAAGTTGGCTTTTCCTGTTTTCTACTAAAGCAGAATCTATAGACGCTATTCTCTCTTCAATAGCCGCTTTCTTATCTTCATAACTATCCTGGCCATATATTGGAACCAAACTAAGTATTAAAAGCATCATAATTAATATAGCGTTATGCATTTGCAATCCCCTTAACCGTAAACTCATGACTTCATTAAAATAACAATGCCGATTCAAGTCAATTCTCGTCGCTTTATGCCATATTCTTTGGCACTATATGGACGCAACTATACATCCGCATTGTCGGATATGCCTTCATTCGCATCACTGATAGAGTTTTGTAGCATTTTACTTAAACCCGAAATTTCAAACCTTCTGATAGGTAGGGCTTCATTTAGTACTTCCCCAAGATCGGATGGATATATGTCGATAAAATATAGTTCTGAATTAAAAACATGGATTAAGCCACGTTTGTCTATCCACTCTAAAGCAACATTAGCCATCATTTTACCATACTCCTTCACAACTTCTGGGGTCCACTTTTCAGGAGGAGAAATATCTTTGTATTTATTCTTGAAGTCACCATCCAGCGTTTTATACACATAGTCATTCCAAAATTCTTTGCGAATATCCTCATCGTCAAGTACGCTAAATTCAAACTCATATTCTGAATATCCTTGAAGAAAGTTTCTGATCCTTTCAAGTTTCAATGTCACCCTTTCATCCAAGGATAAATCGGTGATATAGAAGTCTTCTTTCATGATAACGGGGTTCAAAATTGCGCTCTCCAAGACAGGTCCCATCTTGCTTAAATCAAAAAAATGGATTGAAATATCCTTGCTAAGGAGAGTGCCTAAATCCCAAACATCTGAAGCTATATACGCAAGGGTGTCGTTCCAGATATGCAAAAAACCTTGCTCGTTCAGCCATCTCAAATATGTATAAAGTACATCATCTCTACTGTGAAATATTGCCTTTAAATCACCGAATGTTTGGATTTCTATAACATTTAGTAATTTGCTTGCATAGTCACAAAAATTAGGCTCAATCACTTCTAAAATAAACTGATGACTTAACGAATTGAAGTTATTGGAGAACATAATATCACTTTCCTCATACAGGTGGTTATCGAAGAAACTGCGAAGGTGATCGATATTTTTTTTTGTCTTCATTAAGAGATGATAAGAATTTTCTGGTTTTGACACATGCTCATCTGTGCGCTTTTTATTGAAAATCATATTGCCTCCTTGTTGATTGTGAAAAAAATAGGATACATTAGTAATCACTTCCCCCGTTATTGCTTTAAACCAATCCGTTCCTTAAAAGATAACATTTACAAATTTCTATCAAAGGTTCTCACGCTGTCATTCCTTGCCATTTCCGTCTTACCCTTTAAATTCGCAACATTCGATTCCTTTTGGGGGGAATTATTGTCACCATTGATGCTCTATTTTTAATATGAGAAAGACTCACTATGAATGCCCAAACCGAAAAACAACTATGGGAAGCAGCGGACCAACTCCGTGCTAATTCTTCCCTGACCGCCCAGGAATACTCTCAACCTGTCCTGGGACTGATTTTCCTTAAATTCGCTGATCATCGTTTTACCGTTAAAAAAACTGAATTTGATAAAGCCAATGTGAGTGGTAGACGTACCATTGGTAAAGCTGACTATCAAGCTGAAGGTGTCATGTATCTACCAGAAACAGCTCGCTTTTCTTCTCTAATGAACCTCCCTGAGGGGGCAGACATTGGCAAAGCCCTCAATGAAGCCATGGATGCAATTGAAAGGGAGAACGAAGACCTGAAGGGTGTTCTACCCCATGGTTATACTGCTCTGAACTCTAAGCTCTTATTTGAAGTCTTGAGAATCTTTAATTCCATCCCCATGGATGTTGAAGGTGATGTGTTTGGGAAGATTTATGAATACTTCCTGGGTAAATTCGCAATGTCAGAAGGACGTGGTGGTGGTGAGTTCTTTACCCCGACTTCCATTGTAAAATTGATCGTGAATATCATTGAACCATACCATGGTCGCATTTATGACCCAGCTTGTGGATCAGGTGGTATGTTTGTCCAATCTGCTAATTTTGTAAAGGAACACCAGCAGAACGCAGCCAAAGAGATTAGTGTTTATGGACAGGAAGCCAAGGAGATCAACCTCAGGATTGGCAAAATGAACCTGGCAGTCCATGGTCTATCCGGTGATATACGTCTTGGGAATACTTATTATGAGGATCCTCATAACTCCTTGGGACAGTTTGATTTCGTGATGGCGAATCCTCCATTTAACGTAGACAAGGTTGATAAAGAAAAAATAAAAGACGATCCCAGGTATAGATTCGGTATTCCCAATAGAGACAATGCTAATTACCTCTGGATACAAGATTTCTATTCTGCTCTAAATGATGAGGGTCGTGCCGGATTTGTTATGCCTAATTCTGCGAGCGATGCAGGTCAAAGTGAGATGGAGATTCGGAAGAAACTAATCCAAACAGGTGATGTGGATGTGGTTGTCTCAATCTCACCCAATTTCTTCTATACAGTGACATTGCCAGTAACGCTCTGGTTCTTTGACAAGGGCAAACCAGAAGAGCATAAAGACAAAGTCTTATTCATCGATGCTCGCAACATCTTTACGCCGATCGATCGTGCGCATCGTAACTTTTCTCAGGAGCAGCAGGAGTTCCTGGGAAATATTGTAAGGCTGTATCGAGGTGAAGAAGCTGAATATACCCATAGAAGTCAAGAACTGGTTTCTGAGAGCTTTCCTGAGGCTTCTTACGCCAATGTGAAGGGCTTGTGTAAGGCTGCTTCAATTAGCGAGATAGAGGCGGAAGGATGGAGTCTGAATCCAGGTCGATATGTTGGTGCTGAAGAACATGAAATTGAAGATTCTGAGTTCAAAGCCAAACTCAAAGACCTGAATATTGAGCTAAATAAGTTGAATGACAAATCTGAAGATCTGGTGGCTACTATTAACCTAAACCTGAATCAAATTTTGTAATGGCAATAATTGAAACAAACCTGAAGCAGATTTGTAAGCTGGTGACTGATGGAACACATGATTCACCTAAACTGCAACCAGAAGGTATTCCTTTTATAAAAGGAAAGCATATATCAAATGGTTTCATTGATTTTGCAAATTCTGATTTCATTACATTTGAGGATCACCTTGAGGTAATAAAAAGATCTAAACCTGAATATGGTGATACTTTATTCGCAAATATTGGAACTATTGGTTCAACAGCTTTTGTGGGGACAGACTCAGAATTTAGCATCAAGAATATTGCGTTATTTAAGCCAAATCCCGAAAAGGTTGACCCTAAATATCTATATTATCTTGTTACCAGTCCAGTTTTCCAAAACCACTTCAAGTTGAGTAGATCAGGAGCTGCTCAACCGTTTATTAGTTTAGGAACACTTAGGTCAAGAACCTTTCGGTGTGAATCGGATTTAACTCAGCAAGTGAAAATCGCCTCAACCCTCTCTGCTTTTGATGACCTCATCGAGAACAACACACGCCGAATACAGATATTGGAAGAGATGGCGCAACGCATCTATCGTGAATGGTTTGTCCATTTCCGCTATCCAGGTCATGAGAATGAGAAACTGGTGGACTCAGGTACTAAACTGGGGATGATTCCGGAGGGATGGAATATTGGCACTTTCGATGACCTTATTTCATTCTCAAATGGATATGCATTTAAAAGCAAAGAACTGCTCAAGGAAGAGTCTGATGAGTGCTATCGTATATTCAAAATGGGTCAGATCAAGAAGGGTGGTGGGTTTGATGCGTCGAAGACCAAGAGTTACATCAAAAAAGATAGGTGTGTTGGTCTTGATAGGTATGTGCTTAAATCAGGTGATATATTAATGTCCATGACCGATATGAAAGCGAGTGTTGCTTTACTGGGTCATACAGCTCTGTTGAATGTTGATGACAGATATATTCTAAATCAACGGGTAGGTTTGATTCGTCCGAATAACTCTGTCAGTGTCAGCTATCCATATCTTTACTTACTTACGAATAGTAAACCTTTTATAGATGATATTCGCAGTCGTGCAAATAGCGGAGTGCAAGTCAACTTATCTACTTCAGGAATTAAAAAGACGAATGTTGCAATTCCTCCTCAAGAAGTAAATGAACGATTTGATGTTCTGTCACACCCCAAATTTGAGTTAATTGTTAACCTTCAGCATGAAAATGATCTATTGATTCAAACTCGTGACCTCCTCCTCCCAAAACTCATCTCTGGTCAAATTGATGTATCTGATCTGGATATTGGCATAGGAGTCCGCTCTTGACTCCAGCCCTCGGTTCAGAATATCAACTGGAACAGGCTACCCTTAAACATTTCAAGGCTTTGGGTTGGGGAACCATCCTCGCAAAGGACGAGATAGATGGTGATGCTTCACTTTTGGGGCGTAATGAACATACCGAAGTCGTTCTTAAACGCTACCTCCTGCCATTCCTGAAAACACGTTACTCAAATATACCAGATTCAGCATTATTAGAAGCCATCACCACACTCAGCCGTGACCGATCCCACATGCAAAATATCCCCAAAGCCAATGAAGATGTTTACCGTCTGCTCAAAGATGGGATACCGATAACATACAACGATACAGAAGGTATTAAGGTTACCGAAAGAGTCTGGTGCATTGACTGGGCAACCCCAGATGCTAATCACTTCCTGATAGTCAGTCAGTTCAATGTTGCTGGTTCCATGCATAAGCGCATTCCTGATCTGGTGGGGTTTATCAATGGTATTCCCCTGCTCACCATCGAACTCAAGGCTGATGATGTGCATCTCAAACACGCCTTCACCGACAACCTGACAGATTACAAGGACACCATTCCCCAACTATTCTGGTATAATGCCTTTCTCATGATCTCCAATGGCTCTCAATCTAAGATCGGCTCAACAACGGCTGCCTGGGAACACTTTGCTGAGTGGAAGAAGATCGATGAGGAATCTGAAGCTGGTGTTATCTCATTAGATACCATGCTGAAGGGGACCTGCGAGAAATCACGCTTTCTGGATATTGTAGAGAACTTTATCGTCTTTCAAGAGGATCAGGGCGGTTTACGCAAACTGGTTGCCAAGAATCATCAATACTTAGGCGTCAATAATGCCATAAACGCTGTCCATAACCTCAAAAGTAATGCTGGACGTTTAGGAGTATTCTGGCATACCCAAGGCTCTGGTAAATCTGCCTCTATGATCTTCTTCTCACAGAAGGTCCTCCGTAAGCTCCCAGGCAACTGGACCTTTGTCTTGATTACTGATCGGAAGGAACTTGACAATCAGATATACCGTACCTTCCAAGATTCAAGAGTCGTCAGTGAGGATCGAGTTCAGGCTGAATCCATCAAAGATTTACGCAAGCTCCTCAGTGAAGATCATCGCTTTGTGTTTACTCTCATCCATAAATTTGGCACTGAACAAGGGACTAAGCATCCCGTACTATCAGAGCGCAGTGATATTATCATTATCACAGATGAAGCGCATCGCTCACAATATGATACCCTGGCTCAAAACATGCGTGACGCCTTGCCCAATGCAGCCTTTCTGGGTTTTACCGGTACGCCCCTGATTAAGGGTGAAGAAGAGAAAACCCGTGAAGTCTTTGGTGAATATGTCAGTGTGTATGATTTCAAGCAATCTATTGAAGATGGTGCAACGGTTCCTCTCTATTACCAAAACCGGTTACCGGAAGTGCAACTCAAGGAAGATGTGAATCTTAATGATGAGCTGAATCGTATCCTTGAAGAATCCATGTTGGATGATGAACAGGAAAAGAAACTGGAACGTGATTTTGGCAGGATGTACCAGATCGTCACGCGTGATGAACGACTTGATAAAGTGGCTGCTGATATTGTATCTCACTTCCTGGGGAGAGCAGATCGTGGTAAGGCTATGGTCATTGCCATTGACAAAGCCACCGCCATCAAGCTCTATGATAGAGTGCGAAGCCAATGGGACCTACACACTTCCAAATGTGAGCAGGATATTGCCGCTTTAGGCCAGTTGGATGAACAAGACGACGCTTACCCTTCATCGAAACTTGCTGTCCTTCAGGACCGACTGGAATACCTGAAAGAGACTGATATGGCAGTGGTCATCTCTTCAGCGCAGAATGAAGTTGCTGATATGAGGAAGAAGGGCATTAATATTACCCCACATCGAATACGGATGAACACAGAAGAACTTGACGAGAAGTTCAAGAAAGCTGATGATCCGTTTAGGATAGTATTTGTCTGCGCCATGTGGATGACCGGCTTTGATGTACCCTCGTGTAACACCATTTATCTCGATAAGCCCATGAGGAACCATACTCTGATGCAAACCATTGCCAGGGCGAACCGCGTCTATGCTGATAAAACCAGCGGACAGATCATTGATTATGTCGGTGTGTTCCGGAATCTGGAGAAAGCATTGGCCGTTTATGGGGTTGGCGGTACCACCAGTGATCCACCCATCAAGGACAAACAGGAACTCCTAAAACTGCTGATTGGCGCGATTGAGGACATGCGAGCATTCCTGGAACCCTTGGGTGTTGATCTTGAGGTCATTCGCATGGAGCGTGATGTATTCAAGCGCATCAGTTTAAAGGATGATGCTGTCGATAAAATCTTGGTCACTGAAGATACACGGAAAGACTATCTGCATAGGGCTGATTACATACGAAAAGTGTATAAGGCTTATCTCCCTGACCAGATAACTGCTGAGATTGGTGAAACTGCTTATGTGATCCGTAAAATCGCCAAGAAGATTCGCGCCATAGTTGAACCAGTGGATGTGAGTCCTGTCTTAGCCAAGGTCGAGAACATGCTGGATGAGTCTGTCCAAGGGTTTGAGATCAAAGAACCGGACGCTGGTTATCAAACCTACGATCTGGGGCAAATCGATTTTGAGGCTTTGAAGGAAAAATTTGAGAAGGGTCGTAAACGAACGGAACTCCAGCGACTAAAAGGAATAATCTCATCCAAGTTAAGTTTGATGATTGCAATTAATCGCACTCGGATAGATTGGCAAAATCGCTATGAAGAGCTTTTGATGGAATACAATCAGTACCAGGTCGATATAACTGTATTTTACGATAAACTTATGAAACTTGGTCAAGGTCTGGAAGAGGAAGAGAAACGTTATATCCGTGAAGAACTGGATAATGAAGAAGAGTTAGCCATCTTTGACCTGCTCACTAAACCTGCACCGAATCTTACCAAGGCAGAGATCAAACAGGTGAAGTCGGTATCACGAGAGATATATAATAGATTCAATGCTGAGAAGATCGCATTTGAATGGCGCAAGAAGCAGCAGGGACGTGCAACCATGCGTGTTGAGATAGAGAAGATGCTTGATCAGCTTCCAGTTTCATATGAGAAACAGATTTACGAAGAAAAATGTAGCTCGCTGTATGAGCATGTTTATCAGCATCCGGAGCTTTTTTAAAGTTGCTCGCTGACCTAAGATGTATCTGTCTGATTTAATATGTGTCAACGGGAATGTCTGCCTAAAGGGTTCTGAGAAACCCTTTACAGGTCATATAGACGATGAAGTAGGTTTTCCATTTACGGAGATTCGTTTTTCTGCAAAGTTTGTAGATGGCAGGATAAACAAGAACTATACTTTTAATTTTGAAAGCCCCAAGCTTGAACTCCTTACACTTACAAGTTCTATTCAAAGAGATGGTATTTTTTATACAAAAGATGGGAATAGTGAAGAAACGGCAACAGGAGTTGTACATATTAAAAATTCTGAAATTAGAGCTTATGGTCCTTGCATATTTGGACGTAGAGAAGGATTATGGGTCGGGAAAACATTAGAATCAGATGATGATCTTGTATATGAAAGTCACTATTTGCACGGAAAATTGGTAGGTAAACAGTGGGAACACTACGATGGAGAGACAACAATATCTCACTACAATGATGGTGTACTACATGGTGAATACAGCAGGGGTCATGGGATATCCCCTGCGGAGGAGTCTGGCTTCTACAAGAATGGGGTAAAGAACGGTACTTGGTATATCGAACATCGGACATTAGAAGGCATCCGGAGCGAAGAAACTCAATATTGGATAGACGGTAAGATGGTAGGAAGTGAGTACAAATAATGAGCTTGTGTATCAGCATCCGGAGTTGTTTTGACAGATACACCTAAACAATTCCAACGCATACTCATCTCTGGTGCTGATTCTTTTAAAGAATTTCCTCACTATGAAGAATGGATTTTAACCAAAGACGGTTTAGTAGTGCTTGGAGAAGAAATTGGTTTATCGCTTCAAACAATCAAGGTATACCGTGACTATGGTAGACTCGGACCTTTTGGACTTTCCTATGATATCCTTGAACATTGCGCCTTGGTATTACCCTGTTTCCTTCCTAACAGCGAAGATGATGTTAAGGCATTGATTGGTGTAGCAAAAGCCTTAGATGCAAAAAGAATTGTATGGTTGTTTGATGGAAATGAAGCTCACGATGGTCGAATAGAACAATGGGTCCGCTCAAAATTTTCAAATAGTATTGAATTTATCGGTGTCCAAATCTTTGTGGAATCTGTTGGTGAGTCGATGTTTTCAATGAGATTTCAATCATTCGATGTTTCAACCTTTGAGACCCTCTATTGGATTGATGGGAGAGACCCCGAGGAGAACCGATACCAAGAATGGGATGGGCTATAGGCTATATCGATTAACTCTACTTCAATGGAGCCTGCCTATCCATAGCCTGCCCAAAGCTACCAGTGTCCACAAATGTCCATATTCAGCCGGTTGATGCTCACTCCGTAAGACCCAAAATATTATTAGAAAAACAAAAGTCCCTGATACTGTTGGTACCAAGGACTTAAGTGGTGTAGCAGGAGGCGGATTTGAACCGCAGACACCCGGCTTATGAAGCTTTAATAGGATTCATGAATTTTGAGGCTTTTTCTGATGCACTGAAAACCTCAAAAGTGAATAGGTCTTTCACAACTCAAAACCAAGTTGCTCCGAAAAAACAGAACAACAGAAATAGCACCATTCTTCAGCCACAATAGTACTAAACATATGTCCAATTTTGTCTAAAAAAGGGAGTTGAGTATAGGCACACTATTAAAAAGGGCTGAATGTCAGTTTTTGTAAGGTTCTAATGCAGGTCAAAATCTCTGAAACATGAGCTTTTTGGTAGTTGGAGTTTTGTTACACTATAAAAAAAGAACTTAATGTGGAGTTTTGTTGGGTAGTAAAATTAAAGGTTTAAAATAGATATGAGATTCCCGAAACAGATCTTATAACACATGGAATTTTGAGTTAATACCTCTCGTTGTTCGGATAGATGTCAAAGAAGTCTGATTCTGGATAAAAGGAAAATATCCTGTCAATTTCTAAGTCTGGATAAGGATCGAATGATTCAATTTTTTTTCCACTTCGGGAGTAGTAGGTTACGCACCTCGATTCTGCTACATCCCCAAATTTATTCTCAAAGAAGATGTCCCCATTTTTTCTCCACCTAAACCATTCACCAACTCTCTCTCCAGCCTCATTGTAAGAACCTTTAGTCATAAGCTGGCCTGACTTATACCAAGATTTCCATTCACCCACTTGATTATGGTCACCGTCTTGATTTGACCCATCAACTCTACCTCTCCACATAATTGTCCCATCCTCAAAGTATTTTTCCCAAACACCTGATGGAGAACCAATACTATACTCATGTTTCAATTTAATTTGACCACTCGGAAAATATTCTATCCACTCCAAGTCATAGTAATTCTCTGTATAATTTCTCACTGCCAATAAATTACCATCTTCATACCACGAGAACCAATCACCATCCAACTTTCCTTCTTTCAGGGTCACCAAATCTTTTCTTTTCCCATTCGTGTACCATGTAACT
>JABIFX010000003.1 GCA_018650445.1 Fidelibacterota bacterium | reverse complement strand
TTATTGGCGCAGGTGGTATTGAAAAAGTTATCGAGGTCAAACTGAATGATGCTGAAAAAGCAGCTCTCAAGGTAACTGCTGAGCATGTTTCTGGTGTGGTCGCTGAAACCAAACTCTAGACATCTGACTATATGGGAAAAGGGAGTGCAACGGCGCTCCCTTTTCCATTTATATATGATGGCACTCCCATTCCTGACCATCCTGAGCTTCTCAGGGTGTGATAGTGATTTGGTGCCAGATATAAACAAAGAATTGAGCCCACCAGCGCAGGCCTTGGTTGACAGGGCTTTTGCTCCGTTTATAGGTGATACACTTATGGATCACCATGTCCATATCCTGGGTCTGGGAAATACTTCCAGTGGTATCGAAGTGCATCCCGATACCCGGTCCTATTTGCACCCCTTCAAGCTTACTCGGTTCAATTATTTCATGGATGCCGGCAGTGTCACCAATGAAGCCCTGGCAGACGAGCAATACCTGGAATATCTCCTGGCCCAAATTGAAAAAATCCCAGGTGAATTTCGTGTTTTCAGCCTGGCTCTGGATCGTTTCTATAAAGAAAATGGCGATGTGGATCAGGACAACTATGAAATATATATTCCCAATAAATATGTTGTTGAGTTGGGTCAGCGTTACCCTGACAAAATAATCCCAGTAATTTCAGTTCACCCCTACAGACTCGATGCAGTAGCGGAACTTGAAAAGTGGGCAGCCCAGGGAGTCAGGGTTGTCAAATGGTTGCCAAATGCTCAGGGAATCGACCCATCTTCACCACTATGTGATCCATCCTATGCGGCGATGAGCCGTCTGAATTTGGTTTTACTAAGTCATGCCGGTACGGAACAAGCACTGGATTCTCAGGGACGACAACATCTGGGGAATCCGCTCTTGTTGCGTCGCGCGCTTGAGCAGCAGGTCAAGGTAATCGTTTGCCATTGCGCGACTTCTGGGACATCACAGGATCTGGATGATCCTGATCTTCAAGAAGTTGAGAATTTCTCTCTTTTTATGCGTTTGTTTGATGAACCAGAATATGAGGGATTGCTATTTGCTGATATTTCCGGCATGACCCTGGTCAATCAGGTGGGAAATTCTTTGAAGGGGATATTAGCTCGTAGGGATCTGCATTCCAGACTGCTCTACGGAAGTGACTATCCTTTGCCTGCAGTGGACATTTTGAATCAGAATTATGCTTTGGGTTTATTGGGATATCTTGATGAAGCAATCATAGAAGAGCTAGATGAGCTCCAATCAGTAAATCCCTTGCTATATAGCTTTGTATTGATGCGATCATTGAAACACCCCGAAAGTGGCGCTCAATTCTCCGAAGATCTTTTCAGGAATAAACTTCCCTAGTTTAGCTTAACACCTTCACACGAATTTTTCGTTCACGCGGACCATCAAATTCACAAAAATAAATTCCCTGCCAGGTACCAAGCTGCAGGCGACCTTCTTCTACAATTATTTGAGTAGAATTGCCCATGAGAGAAGCTTTCATGTGAGCAGCTGTGTTTCCCTCATAATGTTTATAATCAGGGTGATCCCATGGAAAGCTTCGATCGAGAATGTTGAGTAGGTCCCGGGTCACATCCGGATCGGCATTTTCGTTGATCGTGACACCTGCAGTAGTGTGGGAAACAAAGACAGTGAGAATTCCGGATTTGACCCCACTTTCAGCCAGCGCCTCCATTACCAGTGGAGTAATATTCAGGAATTGGCTATGTTGAGTAGTTGATAGTGATTTGGTTATCATGATCCCCCCAGCAGTACTTAGCTATGCTCTTTAAATTCAAATATCATAATACCACCAAAAAATGGATCTTCCTCAGGGAAGTAATATTTGAGAAAATCCAGTTTGACAGTTTCACCAGCGCTTTGAGAAGCATGCACAAGATATTTACCGTCAATTATCATGCCTTCATGTCCCATGACGATTCCCATTTTAAAGTATTTGGGTTTTACAAAAGTGACACCGACGATAGTGGGCAATTTTGCCAGTAGAGCAGGTGTGATCTGATGGTTGGGAATGTAGTAGGCAGTCATGGTTCGATTCCAGTCAAGGTCCAGAAACTCCTCTCCATCTTCCTTCTGGTTCAAGGTAATGTTTATTGAATCAAGTGCTGCTTTGGGGAGTAGTGTCTGGGTGATGTCTACAGTATTCGGATTCAGTGTTATTCGATCGACAGTATAGTGCCATCTTGACCGGTAAGTAGGCTGCTTGACTCCATTTGAATCGGCTTTATAATGGAGTTTGATCATATTTTCGCGGGCCTCTTCCCAGCTTGAACTTCTTGCAGCAGCGAGAGAAGTGAGATTATGACCTGTGCAGTCAGAAACATCATAACGAATAATCGGATCCAGATCTGGCTCGGCTTCTTCACCTAATTTGAAGATTTCATAGGGCGTACCGACTCGCCACAAGGCGATCTGTTTGATGCGATTCTGGAAATCAGGAAAGCGTTGTTGAAATTGAGGTAGTATCTCGTTCATCTGCTCCTGGGTCAATGTCCAGGGGGTGGGTAATTTGGCCAGCCACTGCTCATCTGTGAGTGTTTCCTGGCAACTTATCAGGCTAAATAGCATGCTTATCATCAATAGCGATTTTATGAGTTTCATCAAGTTATCTCCTTGTAGGTGCATCGATTCCGAAAAGTAGCAATTCTTCATCATCCTCTGGCAATCTTATATTTTTTTTGTAATGCATACCCAATTTTTTCAGCAAATGAAGCGAACGTTTATTGTCATTCGTA
>JABIFX010000028.1 GCA_018650445.1 Fidelibacterota bacterium | reverse complement strand
GTCCACCCAGACCTATACGATCACTCCAGTACAACACGGGACCTGCTGACGTTATGCGTACTGCCAAAGCAATAATCACAATGGGAAGAAGCAAAACTGCTAACGCAAGCAATCCAACCAAAATATCAAAGATGCGCTTCATGCTGTTTGATCCAAATACATATTAACGCCAATTCAGCCGCAACATAACCTACGAAGATCATCATTAATAATCCAGAATATCATTGGGCCATTCATTTGGAATGGTATAACTCAACAGAGTCAGAAAGGTACTCTTCGAGTCTTGCAATCAGAATTTCTCGCCCGAACTCAGTTTCAGCATAGTTGCGACCATTCTGCCCAATCTTTCCCCTCTGTTCTTGACTCATTTCAGACATTTTCAGAACCGCATTGGCCAACCCCTCTGAATCACCTGCCGGGCAGACCAGTCCCGCGCCCGATTGACTAATCACCTCGGCCCCCTCTCCATCCAACATACCAAGCAAAGGAATTCCAGACATCATATAGGACTGCACCTTCCCTGGTATAGTCATACTGAATACCGGATCTCTTTTCAATGAAACCAACAAAGCATTTGCATGGGCATAAAAAGACGGCATACGCTGTACAGGAAAGCGCCCCACCATAAAAATATGACCGTCTAACCCCCGCTGTTTTACCTCAGCACTCAACCAATCTGATGCTCTTCCATCTCCCACGATAACCCATCGAATATTTGTATAAGCTTTCAACCTCTCAGCTGCATCCAATATTGCCGGAAGATCTTGGGCCTCACCTACGTTTCCAGCAAATAACACTGTAAATACTTCTGAGTCTTCGAGTATCTCTGGCGCCTTTTCCACATCAATCATAGAAAACAGCTCTTCTGACCAGCTAGGAAAATACCGTATTGTTTTTAATTCAGTACCATACTTGGCAATATTTGGTAAAAATCTACGCGACTGACCTAATACCATCTCACAGCGATTGTAGATAAAACCAACCATTCTTCCAATCAAACCTATCACAACAGGTGATCGTACAACTCCCATAGCCGATAAGGTTTCAGGCCAAAGATCAAGAACCCACAAAACAACCGGCACTTTTTTTATACGCCCAAACAAAATAGCTGGTAATCCAATAGTTACAGGAGAGAGTTGATTGACAAATATTGCATCAAAAGAGCGCCCCCGAAGCAGCCATATTCCCCATAAAGAGGCACTGAACACAAAGCTCACATAATTAATAAAAAGTCTTACAAACCCCTGTCCACGGACCAATATTGGCACACGAAGAATCGTTGCCCCTGAAAACTCCTGGAAATCCTCATGGTTATTAACATATGCCTCGAATATCTCTCCCAATGGGTAGTTAGGTTTACCCGTGATAACCGTAACCTCATGCCCTCTCTTAACAAGCTCAGCAACCAGATCATTCACCCTGAAATTTTCTGGCCAGAAATACTGCGAAACAACCAACAGTCTCATTGCTTGAGGAACCTCTGATTAAGTCTGGGCAAAATGAAACGTGCTCATAGTGCCCAAGATCAGGACATATCTCAAGGTGTCTCTCTCGACGTAATATACCTCACCTTGAAAGGTCGCAGATAATACCCTAAGTGCTTGTCCGAGAATAGAGAGCCCACTGCGGAAAAACTGAATTTGGCCATATCTACCCATCCTTTTCATTAAATAGTGGAACTATTCACCTCGTAGTAGGCTCTTAACAAAGTTTACAACCAAGGAACGAAGTCGGGCACAAAAAATATTGGGTACTGTGGGCACGAGGCAATTGTTCATGACTTATTCAGGGGGCCCCTTAATGCTTCCGCCAGACCACACGATTCACATAATCGGTATAACTGTGAATAATCCGAACCACCTTATCAGAGACATTAGGCATATTATAATCGGCGACCTGATGTAAAAGACGTTCTCTCCCTCTTGGCTGATCATCAAGAATATCCAGTGCCTGCATCACTCGTTCAACATCCAGGCCTACCATCATTACTGCAGCCTCCTCCATCCCCTCAGGCCGCTCATGTGCCTCACGCAAGTTCAAGGCTGGAAAATTTAAGATAGAAGACTCTTCATTAATTGTCCCACTATCTGAGAGTAC
>JABIFX010000202.1 GCA_018650445.1 Fidelibacterota bacterium | reverse complement strand
GGTAGCACTCACAGATACGGTTCCTACTCACAAGATCAAGTACATTACTATCCACCACGGCGGCGAGGACTTTCCTGAGGATAAAGATGTCATCAAATATTTGATCGGTTTACAATCCTGGAGTCGTTCTGATAAAAACTGGATCGACAATCCATATCACTATATGATTGATCTCCAGGGAAAAATTTATGAGGCACGTCCTATTGAGTACCCGGGTGATACTAATACGGATTATGATGTACGGGGACATGCTCTCATTTGTGTCATGGGCAATTATGAAAACCAGATACTTAGTCAAACCCAGCTTGAACAGCTCGCCCTCCTGACTGCAACCCTGGCAGATAAGTATGGGGTAGCCAATGACATGATCAAAAGTCACAAAGACTATACTGAGACTTTGTGTCCAGGTAAGGATCTATATCGCTATCTGGAAGATGGCAGCCTGATCAAGCGTGTGGCTGAATTAAGAAAACCTTAAAGTATCCTCCACTCGATTATATGTCGTCAAAAATAAAGCTAAAATACTTTAAACAATCCGGTGTGATCCCTGTTTACAAGGGGAAAGTGGTTGTCATTACGGCCAGAGGTAGCAAACGCTGGATTATTCCTAAGGGTTCCATTGATTGGGAGCTTTCAGCGCAAGAATCTGCAGGCAAAGAAGCATTGGAAGAGGCTGGTATTAAAGGGGAGGTTCTCCCTGACGAAATTGGGACCTATACATACGAAAAACTGGGTGGCAGCTATAAGGTGCGTCTCTATTACATGGAGGTCACCAAGCTCAAAGAAAAGTGGGATGAAAAACATTTTCGAAAGAGAAAATTACTTACTCCAAAACAGGCCATAAAAAAGGTCGTACCTGCGGCTGTCTCCAAAATTATGGCTAGTTTTTTTCATGAGAACAGACACATTATTAAAAAGAAGAAGCGTAAGTCCAGAAAGAAGAAAAAGGGCTAGGGTTATGGGGACTACAATTGTCGGTGTATGGAGGCTATTAACTGTTGTATATGTATCCGGCACAGATATCACAACAATTGATCCAGCACTTCCCGGATTGTTCATCTTTACAGAGGAGCATTACAGTATGACCTGGATGCCCCTGAGAACACAGCAAGAAGCCTATGCTGATCAATGGCATCCCAACGATGCTGAGAAGGTTCAAAGTTACAACTCCATCGTAACCAACACGGGTCGCTATGAATTGTCTGGTTCGGAATTAACTACCTATGTTGAGGTAGCAAAGACACCAGCCTTTGTAGGCGGGAAGGCCGTTTATCAGTACGATATCCAGGGTGATGAGATGCGTTTGCAGATCTTGGACAATGTAGCTCACGATGGTACCCGAGATGAGGGTTATCTCAAATTTAAAACCATACTCACTCTCCAGAGAGTGGAGTAACCTTTTCCCTGGACTCGTCATCCTGAGGTTTTCGAAGGAGGCGAGTCTTGGACTATGCTGATACCAGTATTAAGTAATGACGAAAGAGCATATGACAACTCAAAGCAAGTGGGAAACAATCTATTCCGTGGTGAAACAGATTCCTGAGGGCAAGGTTGCCACCTATGGACAGATCGCTACCCTTTCAGGTTACTATCGGCAAGCCCGTCAAGTAGGATATGCGCTACATGCCGTTCCATCAGATGATATCCCCTGGCACAGAGTGATCAATGCCCAGGGTAAGATCAGTCTAAATCTTGAGATGGGGGGAGCGGTACAGCGTAAACTATTGGAAAGTGAAGGAGTGGTTTTTACTGAGGCAGGTGTGATTCCACTAAGACATTATCAATGGCAACCCACCATCGATCCCCTGGAAGGCTAATCTCGATTTTTTGATAAATGCCAACCGTTGCCGTGTTCGCATTCATAGACATTCAATTTTACACCCTGCTCTTTACGAAGATGACCAGCTCGCCTCAGAGCATCGCGTTCAGTAGCATAGGACGCTTTCAGCGTGCCATCTGCACCACGACAGATTGTGCAGGTCTGGCTGGGGGTTTGCCTGTCTTCTGGTGATAGATGCCAAAACCCACATTTGTTACACTTATAGGGAACCATGTGATTCCCGGCATAATTTAGATTGGCATGCTTTGCAGCAGAATTAGCCTCAGCCTTTGAGTCATATTCCATCAAAGGACGACCGGTTTTTTGGGAATTACAGCTAGGACTTTTTCTATTCAATCGTATCTCCAGAGGTTGGTGCCTAATCTAAAGAAGAATCTCAAGAAGTAAGCAAGAATATCTCTTAATATGATTAATTAAAAAAAGCCCCGAAACATTCCGGGGCTTTGAGATTCTTTGTTGCTCCTGGTCAGAGACTTATGAATCCGTCGAATCTGCCTTGAGTTTGGCAATCATATCCTGAAGTGTTCGAGTTTCTCTGGCCATAGGTGCCAGCGCTGCCAGACGAGCGACCCACTCTTCACCATCAACAGCATTGCCATCTTTCACATAGGCACGAGCTATCTCGTAGATGAGCTGGGCGTTCATCGGCGCTTCCATACTAAGTGGGAGCAGAATATCCAGGCTCTGTTCCGTCTCATCAAAGAGATCATTCCAGATAGAAGCTACCTTAATCCGATCCATAATTGGTGACTCCTCACGGCCATTCTCAAAGGCGTTTTCCATGTATCGATAAGCGCTGGAATCATCATCTAGCTGATAATACATCTGAGCAATCTGAAGATATAGATCCATATAGGTTACAGGGATGGTTTCATCGGGAACCAGTTCATCCATTTTATGGAGAACATGCAGGGCCTTCTCACGATTCTCATCGCCTTCGAGACCATATTCATATACAAGCTGCAGGAAACCCTTGCGGTAATTTTGCAGTAGGCGCTGGACATTTGGTGGATAATAGACTTCTGGATCGTCCAGATTGGTATAACGATAAGTATCGATGATCTTGTCATACATGACATCCACATCAATACTCAAGCCTACCTTATAGGGCATCACTTGATAAGCCTGTCGATCCATGCGTAAGAAATCACCTAAACCTATCTGATTGCTGGGGGAAACAGTCACGGCAAAATAGATGGGTTTCTTCCAATCATTCATTCGCATGATGTCAAAGATCATGATATCCTGCACTCTGAGACCACCCATGAGCTTGCCTGTTTGCTGATTTTTCTGGCGCGAGATCGTAGGCTGTAGATTCCATGTAATTCCAGCCGATCCCTTTTCAAGCGACCCAGATTCTAGATTATCACCAAAGGTTGTTGGACCAGGAAGTGTCATTTCCCGCTCTTCCCATCTCCAGAGACCCTGATTTTCAATTTCCTCATCGCTTAAACTGATGGGGACTTTGGGTTCCATGTGTTTCAACTGTTTGATGTACCAAGGTGTGTTCAGAAGACTCAAGTTGACCACACGCACGTCTTTACGAATGCCCTCCACCTCTTGCAAATACCATAGGGGGAAGGTGTCATTATCGCCATTTGTAAAAATGACCGCATTGGGTTCACAGGTGTTGAGCAAGTTGTAAGAATACTCCCATGCCACATAATTGCCGGAACGATCATGGGTATGATAGTTGGCCTTGAGCATGTTTGCAGGAGCAGCCAGCAACATAATAGCAATGGCTGAACCAAAAAATACGGGTGAGTCCTTGCGCCAATCTTTGAGTTTCTCTAACACTGCGGCAGCTCCAATCCCAATCCAGATCGCAAAGGCGTAAAACGACCCCACACACGAATAATCTCGCTCTCGAGGTTGGGGATCATCCTGATTGAGGTAGAGCAAAATGGCAAATCCTGTCAGCATAAAAAGAGCCAGCACGGCAAAAGCACGGCGTGAATCCTTGGAAAAATGATGCCCAAGACCTGCCAGTCCCAACAGGAATGGTATAGCCCAGAGCTGCGTTATATCGGAGTTGTCTCCTTCTCGACCCCAGAATTGCCATTTGAAGTAGCGGATATACATATGGTTAATCTGATAACGCCAGAAAAATTCTGAATTTGATCGATATCCATTGGTAATGACGCTCAAATTATTCATGCGTTGATTGATGTCACGACCCCCAACACCTACGACCACCTGATCTCCATTTACAGATACAACCTCACCAATTTTACCGGTGCTTTTGACTTTGACAACACGTCC
>JABIFX010000004.1 GCA_018650445.1 Fidelibacterota bacterium | reverse complement strand
GCCCAAAAACCATCCTCGTCATTCACGGAACGATCATACATCTCCTGATATTGTTCCATCGATTTGATGTGCGCATTGGCTGTGAATTCAGCAGCAGGGTTAAATTTTTTTACCTCACTCATTTCGGCTCCTTTATAAATCGGTTTCCAAGATATTATTAGTCAGCTTAGCATGTGCAAACAATGCGCCAAAAATTTTAATATCAATGTGTGATGACATTAATATTCATTATCAAGCAACTGTTTGCTGCGAATGGAATATACTACAGAATGATTTCTTAAATCAGAAACGACCTGATAGAACTGCTTATCTGTTCCTCTGTATGCTTATTAACATTAAAAACTTTGTAGTCTAAACCCCACTTGGCGATGACTGCATCCAAAAGAGTGGGACGAACCGTCCAGACCATCCTTGCCTTGCTGTTGACCAGGTCATCCATACAGTGACCCCAGCCTTGATCTTTCAATTCGAGATGACCAATTTCATCAATTACTATGATACTCTGAAGGTTCTGTGCTTGAATTGAGCGGAGCACTTTACAACCAAATTCAAGTCCGGGTCGCCTAAAATTAAAAGGTCCGGCTCGCCATTCTGAAACAGGTTCTTTTCTTTCACACAAAAGCTCAGATGCTTGAGTTTGAATATCGACAATATGATACGTATCTCTTTCGTCTTGCAACCAATCCCCTTCAGAATAAAAACCGCAGAAGTCAATCTTATCAAGAGATTTACTCCCGATTAATGCTTTGATCATGGCTGTTTTTCCATCACCGGGATTACCCGTTAAAATAATTACTTTGGGATGATCAGCATTGTGCTCAACACGTAAATCTTCCAGCGCAGCCAGGAGTTGACTCAAAGTCCGAAAGGGGTGTCTCCAGATGCGATCGATTTCAGAAACACGTTTTAAAAGACGCGGCAAGACCTCAAAGGCCAGAGAAATAGATTCAAAAAGAACACCCATCCCCAGGCGGGTGAACCAGTCAATGATGATTGGGTTTCTCATTTCAATACTCAGAGCGGAGAATGTAAAAATGACCAACAAGGCTCGGATAGCCATGGAAACGCCAGTTTCAAGTCCAACAAGCAGGCTCGCGGCACTATCCCAGCCTCCAAGAAGAAGACCCGATAGCCCCATCATGGCAATCAATTGGATCCAGAGCTGAGGTCGTTTCAGGCGTTTTAATGAACGGTTATACCTGAAAATATTGAGGGTGACATAGGTGATCACCAGAATCCCACCAAGAGGAATGGAGAAATTATCCAGATACGTAAGACCCAGGATGAGGATCATGAAGTTTACCAGGAATAGCGGTAGCGAATATGCTTGTGTAGCAGATGCAACCAGTAGATTTTCTTGCTTTGGAGTAGCCTCCAATTTGGCTTGCGGAAATGAAATTGAACGCTGCGACCCAATCTTCCTATATGCCAAGCCTGCTACGAGAGCTCCAAAACTCAAATCAATAATAAAAATGGCTCGGACCAGGTCAAAGGGAGCGTCCCCTTCAAGCCCAAA
This sequence comes from Fidelibacterota bacterium, assembly GCA_018650445.1. Taxonomy (GTDB): domain Bacteria; phylum Fidelibacterota; class UBA8477; order UBA8477; family JABMPR01; genus JABMPR01. Next base: position 13,446 of record JABIFX010000004.1, on the reverse strand, counting down.
ACTTCTGGATGCCATGAAATAGAGTTGTTCATAGAGTTTAACAAAATCAGGACCATAGGTCATGAGCAGGACAAATATCTTCTGAAATAAGCTCCAGGAAACTGCCAGAGCTCCCCCCAGGACAAAACCAGGCCATTTACCCCGGAAAACACGCACAGAAATTTCCAGGATCAGACCTTCCATAAAGATGCCAACCATGGGTCCAAAGATGATAGCAGATGGGGAGATGGACTTCATCACAGCAGTCACAAGGGCAGTACGCCAGAATAAGCCAGGAGTAGGCCAAAGTTTGTAACCATTTATCATGAGGATCAGTCCGACCGATGCCAGAAATGTTCCAGAAAAGGGGATGTGCAAGTTGTGGAGAAAGCTACCTAGAATGATTTCTATGGATGCCCAGAGACTACCAAGCATAGCTGCTTTGAGCCAGATATCAGGAAGAACCTTTACCCTAGGGTGGATAAGTTTTTTATTTCCGACAGTATGCATCGGACCACCAGATGGTGACTTTGTAGACGACATATCTTCTCTTTCCAAATACGGGAGCAGATTTACCCGTTTCCAGGAAAACCGTGTCGACCTGAGACCATATCTATAGCATAAACGTAGGTCTGGCGGCTGAGAGAATGAGTGAATCTCAACGTTCTGAAATCCTTATTTCAAACCACATATCCCTGGAGATAGCAGCTTTTACCAGTGTCAGTGCGGAATCTAGTCTGAATTATTCCTGAACAAAATGTTTCTATTCTTGAGTATGAACTCAATTAAAATTGCACTAGATTTAGAGATCAACATTTCATGTCAATAACAAATATTTTGGCAAACTAAATACATGTTTTTTATGATAACAATTAAGGAGACTTAGGATGGCAAGTAGTATTAAAGGTACTCAAACTGAGAAAAACTTACTGGTTGCATTTGCTGGTGAATCCCAGGCGAGAAATAGGTATACCTATTTTGCAAGTGCGGCAAAAAAAGAGGGTCTGGTTCAAATTGCACAGATATTTGAAGAGACGGCCAATCAGGAAAAAGAACACGCCAAACGCTTTTTCAAATTTTTGGAAGGTGGCGATCTGGAAATCACAGAGACATTCCCTGCTGGTAAAGTTGGTACTACTCTAGAAAATCTAAAAGCAGCAGCAGCCGGTGAAGAATACGAATGGACTATAATGTATCCAGAGTTCGCTAAAATTGCTCGTGAAGAGGGTTTTAAGGCAGTCGCCATTGCTTTTGAGACCATCTCCATTGCAGAGAAGCAACACGGGAAAAGATATGCTGATCTGGCAAAGAACCTTGAAGAAGGTCGCGTATTCAAACGAAATGGCAAAGTTGTCTGGCGTTGTATCAACTGTGGCTACCTCCACGAAGGTGAAGATGCACCTAAAGCCTGTCCAGCTTGTCTGCATCCCCAGGAATACTTTGAGCTCTTAGGCGAAAACTGGTAAACTCCACAACCAGTGATTATTAAAAGAGCCCTCTTTTGGAGGGCTCTTTTTTTTGCTAAACTTTAGTAACCCCGGGATGTTTTTCCATATCCATCCAAACCCACCCGAACAGTAAACAGGTGAACACAATTTGACCCACAATGGGATGAGCCAGAAATTGGGGGGATGAAGCACCGAATCCTAATAGTCCTTGTGCAAAAGAGCCCAGCATTTGGTGAAGTGGTACCCAGAAATACATCACCAGTCCCACTCCCCACAAAATAAGAACTGTATTCAGAAATAGGGTGATTCGATCTAGTGGGCGGATTTGTGCCACAGTAATCTGTGTGGGAATTGCCATTAGTTGTTGCTTTAGATGAGCTGGAGGGTTCTCCCAGGATTTATCAAGTAGTGCATCAATGACATCACGTTTGTGTGAATTATCGGGTCTCATCATAGACCTCCATTAGTAATAGTTTTAACTTAGCTTTGGCCCTGCGAATATGGGATTTTACTGTATTTAAGGGAATATCCATGATATCGGCCACTTCTGTGTATTGAAATTCCTTCAAATAGTAAAGTGTAATCGCATCAGATTGAAGGGGGGGAAGAACTGAAATTGCCCGTAAGATTTGATCCCTCTGTGCGTCCCTTAAGAAAATTTCCTCCGCATCGCCATTTTCTTCGATGGGTTCCAGATCTGGTCGGTCATCGAGGGGTGTCATGTTTGCCGAAAGCCGGGATTCTTTCTTAATCATAGTATGACACACATTGAGAGCAATCCGATATATCCATGTCCCCAGTTGGGATTCATCTCGGAAATTTTGTAGTCCTTTATAGACTCGAATAAAAGTTTCCTGGCAAATGTCTTCAGCCAACTCCACCTGATTGCATTTCATGAGGGCTAGATTATAAATTCGATCACTATGATTTCTGACAATCTCTTGGAAAGCTTCTTCTGGTTTGCGGCGACTCGTGGAAATCATATTGATCATATTAATACTTAGACCCCCAAAGATGTCATTTTGTTGCAGTTTCCTGAAAATATTTCTTTTTATTAAAAAATGATCAAAATGCTGCAACAAATTCAAACCGACCTGGGTCTAATACCACGATGAACCAAAAATCTATAAAAGGAGAATACAATGGGTAGCGCAATGGAAGCCTTTATTCCAATCACAATGTTTTTAGCATTTGCCGGTGTTGCAATCGCCGCAATGATCTTAAAAAATCAGAAGAGAAAAATCGAGAGTACTGAAATTCTAGCAGCCATTGAAAAAGGCGTTGAAGTAAAATTTCCAGATGTAAATAAAAATCGCCTCTTACCTGGTTTGATATGGCTCTTCCTGGGAATCATCATGACTCTTGGAATGGCCTTGGCCATCCCCGATGACGCACCATCAGGTATGTGGGTCTGGGGATTAATTCCCGCAGCCGTAGGTGCAGCCTATCTTATCGTTTATCGCATCGATCAACAAAAGGGAGATTCTGAAGAGAATTAGTTTTCTCTGATCAATTTCCATTTTCATAGAAAGAAGGTAGGGGGTCCTGCCTTCTTTTTTATATATATCGAGTGTTTATCGCTAAATCATCTACGTTTGTCTGAAGAATAATCAGTTTTCTCGAATTCCTGTCAGTCTGGCTCCACTTTCGACTACATTAATTGCTATGCAGGCTAGAGTTATCAACTCAATAAAATCGTTATTACAGAAGACTTGGGTGCAGCATATCCTCTTTTGGTTTGGGCTAATCGCGTTGTTTACGTTACTCAGAACCATTCGCAATGAAGATAGCCTGTCATCATGGCAGACTCTGATCTTTGAAATAATCCCCTTTAGTGGCGTGGCCAGTGCCGTTTACTTTAATCAGATAATTCTGCTCCCTCGATTTCTAAGTACAAAACGATATTTGGTTTATACGCTATCTCTGCTTGGGATTACCTTGATTAATGCAATTATTATCTATGTGTTCTTTGAATTGGCTCATCCAATATTTATAAAGATTGGTCATAAACCACACCCCAAGAGCGTGATGTTCTTTCCGGCCTATATGACCATGCAGATGATCTTCGTTAGTCTTACTTCATTTTTTTATTTTGTGAAAGAGAATAGCCGCTTGAATGAGATTGCTGTTACTGTGACCGAAATTGAAAGTAATCGACTCAAAGCCGAGCTCAAGTCACTCAAAGCTCAAATCAACCCCCATTTTCTCTTCAACACCCTCAATAATATCTACTCCTATAGTCTCTTTAAGTCTGAGAGAACACCGGAGATGATCCTCAAGCTTTCCGACCTGATGAATTACATCATCTATGAGTGCCAGGCTGATCAAGTAGATTTGCAAAAAGAAATAGACTTTATCTATAACTATGTTGAACTGGAAAAGCTAAGGGTTGAGGATAGCCTGGATATTAAATTGGAAATTCCTGACAACCCCGTTCAGTACCGGATTGCACCTCTCATATTTGTAACTTTTCTGGAGAATGCCTTTAAGCATGGCGCACATGTGCAGGAGAAAAATCCATTTATTAACCTCAAGCTGGAGGTGGATGCATCTGGACTACTCCATTTCAATTGTGAGAATATATTTGATCAGCTTGTTCAGGATGATTTACCCGGCAAAAAAGGCGGTATTGGCCTTGACAACATCAAGAAAAGACTGGAGCTGCTCTATCCCGGTCACTATCAGTTGAATATTTCTAATAAAACCGGGCGATATTCTGTCGATCTTACCATTCAATTGGAGGATGATTAAGGACATGGCTGAAAATGTAGAAACGTTACGCTGTCTCATCATTGATGATGAAGCACCAGCGAGAAGAGTCGTAAAAAAGTATCTTACTGATCTTGGGGGATATGATATTGCAGCGGAGTGTCGGAATGCGTTTGAAGCCCTAAATGCAATTAAAGAACATCAGCCCCAGCTCATTTTTCTCGATATAAATATGCCCAAGTTAAGTGGCCTCAAAATGTTGGAATCTTTAAAAAATCCACCCCTGGTGATCATAACCACAGCCTATCGTGAATTCGCAGTTGAAGGTTTTGAAATGGATGTAATAGACTACCTGCACAAACCATTTTCTTTGCCAAGATTTATCCAAGCCCTAAATAAGGTTCAAGAAAGGCTTCCCGCGAGGGCAGCAGGCAACGCTGGCTATAGAAGTGCTGAGAAAACGGACTCTGATTTTATTTTTTTAAAGCACGAAGGGGAAATGATCCGTATTGATGTAAAGGATATTGATTATGTTGAAGCAGTTGGAGACTATGTCCAGGTCATAACATCCTCAAATAAATATTTAAGTTACCAGTCCATGAAAAAGACTATAACCCTCTTGGGAGAGCGCTTCTATAGAGTTCACAAATCCTATATTGTTAACCTCAGCAAAGTTAGCTCAATCAGCGGAAATATGATTTTTCTTCGTTCAAAATCAATTCCAATCGGTGGCAACTTCCGAGCAGGCTTTATGAAGGTCATTAAATCACATATGGCGTGATTGAATCACACCCTTCGACCTTTAGATCCACTAATTTTCCCCATTTCCCAGATAGTAAAGTCATTTATCGTTGTATATCAATGCTTTGTCTGGGAAAAAGGGTGAAAAATCGAAGAATAACTAGTCGGCCTGCTTATAAAACTATTTTAACACCCATATGAAAAATTACTACCCAAACTGGAGCCATAAAATGAACCCCAAGCTTAAGCAATTGACATTACTCTTTGCAGTCCTGATCGTTTCAATCTCAGTGACCGCGCTTTTTGTCTCTATGAAATCCTCCCCAAAACGTAAACCACCAATTGATACCCGCCCAGTTATTAGCCTGTTAGAAGTTGATAATAGCTCGATCCAACTGACTATCCCTGTGATCGGTCGTTTGACAGCTCATGAAAAAGTAGAGATTCTAGCTGAAGTCTCAGGTGTATTGAAACCCAATAGCAAAGAGTTCTTAACTGGCCAGAGTTACTTAAGAGGGGAAGTAATGTTGAGGATCAATAAGGAGGAGACAGAGCTTAGTTTAAAGGCGCAACGAAGTGGCTTGTTAACCTCTATTGCGGCCCTCTTGCCTGAACTAAAATTTGATTATCCTGAGAGCTATAAGTTGTGGAATAGCTACCTGCAGGCCTTCAAAATTGATGCAACCACTCAACCTCTGCCCGAATCACTTAATGAGCGTGAAAAATTCTTTGTTTCAAGCAAGGGTATCTATAACAATTTTTATCAGATCAAAGCCCAGGAAGCCCGCTTAGCAAAATTCACAATTAGAGCTCCTTTTGACGGTGTCTTGATCCAAAGTAACATTACACCAGGAAACCTGGTGCGGATCGGCCAACCCATGGGTGTCCTGGTCAATCCAGCCAGCTATGATCTTGAAACCAGCATTAGTATAAATGAAGTCAATAGTATTCAGGTTGGTGACCCAGCTGATTTAACCAGTGATAATATACCTGGAGGGTGGCAGGGACAGGTCACCAGGATTAGCGAAGGCATGGATGAAAAAAACCAAATGGTTAAAGTCTATATTGCTGTATCAGCCCCTGAACTGCGTGATGGAATGTTCCTGAGGGGCGATATTCTCTCTTCTCATACGATACAAGGAATGGAAATTCCACGAAAAATACTCCACAATGGTGAAAGTGTCCTTGAGTACTTAGATGGAATGATCCACTATCGTGAAGTGGATGTGGTGTCAACTTTAGGTGAGACAGCTGTGGTACGTGGTCTAGAGAATGGGGTGCTGCTCTCCACCAAAATTCTCAATCTATACGATGGAGCTCAGGTCAAAGTCCCTGAGTTGGATTCAAAACAGTCTGAAGACTCGAAAAAGAAAAAGGGATAAGGCTCTGTTATCATGAAAAGCATTATTCAATATTTCATCAAGTATTCTACAACCGGGAATGTCCTCATCTTGCTCATCCTGTTTCTAGGTTGGTTTGGATTCTCATCATTACGGTCGACCCTGATACCGAAAATCGATCCAGGTGTTGTCAATATATCTACTGTATATCCCGGAGCATCTCCCGAAGAAGTTGAACAGGGTGTGGTTCTGAAAATTGAACAAAGCCTACAAGGTGTTACCGGCATCAAAAAGCTCACCTCAATATCCCGGGAAAATATGGGTGTTGTAACAGCTGAATTGACCAGCGGAGTGAACCCCGATATTGTTTTACAGGATATAAAAAATTCTGTTGATGGCATAAGCTCCTTTCCCTCAGGAATAGAACCCCCTCGCGCCAGTAAGTGGGAATTCAGATCTGAGGCAATTGACTTTATGATCAATGGCGATGTTGATCTAAAACTGATTAAACAAGAAGCATTGATGATCGAAGATGATCTATTAGCCATCACTGGTATAAGTAAAATCGAGATCAGTGGATTTCCTGAAGAAGAGATCGAGATTGCCTTTCGGGAGACCGATTTGGAAACTTATGGGATAACTTTGGCTCAAGCTGTTAGTGTTGTGAAAGCTGCCAATATTGATCTCACCGGTGGTAATATCAGGGGCGAATCGGAAGACCTGAGCATCCGTACTCGTCAAAAACAATATTATGCTGATGACCTCAAAGCAATTGTCTTACGATCGCAGAGTAATGGTGTCGTACTTCGTCTTGAAGATGTCGCGGATGTAACAGATAAATGGGCAGAGAATCCTAATGCTGTGTACGTTGATGGAAAACCAGCGGCTTTGATCAAAGTTAAATATACCAGTGAAGAAGATATTATTTTTGTTGCCAGCACAGTCGAAAACTATGTCATACAGTTCAATCTGGAAAATGATGTGTTGGAGGCGAAGGTCCTGGCGAATCAGGCAGATACAGTTAGAAGCATGCAAGCCATCCTGGCTAACAATGGGATTGTTGGTTTCTTCCTGGTGCTCCTTTTCCTTTCATTAGCCCTGAATCCTCGTATGGCATTTTGGGTGGCATTATCTATTCCATTGTCTTTTATGGGTATGTTCGCATTGGCCGCACTGTTTGATGTGACCCTCAATAAAATATCCATGTTTGGGATGATTCTGGTGGTTGGAATTCTGGTTGATGATGGAATCGTAATCGCTGAAAATATATATCAACATCATGAAAAAGGTAAACGTCGGATAAGAGCTGCCATTGACGGTGCCCTGGAAGTTTTGCCTGCTGTAACTTCGGCTATTATCACAACGATAATCGCTTTCTCAGCTTTTATGCTTATTGAAGGAACTTTTGGCCAGTTTTTCAAAGAGATGGCCTTCGTGGTTATGGCAGCATTGTTTGTCTCACTTATTGAAGGAGCATTAATATTACCAGCTCATATAGCTCACTCAAAAGCTCTTGCTGCTGATAGGAACCCTTCCTGGCTAGAAAAAAAATCAACCTATTATCTGGCAAAAATGCGGGACAACTGGTACGCCCCAGTTTACAAAAAGGCACTTGAAAACAGGTTGATCACCCTGGCCGCAGTAACAGGTGTTTTTGTAATTACTATTGGAGCTGCCATAGGTGGCGTGATCCAGATGGGGGGAAGCAATTTTGAAAACCAGAATCACTCTGACGTAAGTCTTCAAATGCCCCCTGGGACTCCAGAATCGAAGACCCATGAAATGCTGCTCTTGCTTGAGGAAAGAGCCCTGGAAGTTGGCAGAAAGTTTTCAGAAGAAGAGGGTAAGGAGGTAATTACCAGCATCATCAATCAACAGAGCTCAGCTGATGAAGGGGGAATTTCCGTCAATTTTGTTGACAGTCGCGAACGTGAATTCCTTTCGACCGATTTTTCCAATGCCTGGCGCCAAGCTGTTGGGCCCCTGCCAGAAGTTGATCGACTTAATTACGTTGAAGCTACTCACTTTGGTAAGGCTGTTTCCATTTCCCTTTTGGGAGATGATGTGGCATTACTAGAGCGTGCAGTAGAGGACTTTAAAACTGAACTGGAGAATCTCTCCGGGCTGAAAAACGTTATCGATGATAATCAACAAGGAATGCGTGAAGTCGAGGTTGTCTTAAAGGATCATGCCCATCTATTGGGTCTGAATATCCAGACAGTCATGAGCCAGGTCAGAAACGGTTTTTATGGTGCTGAAGTACAACGTATTAATCGTGGCACTGAAGAGATAAAAATCTGGGTTCGTTATGCTAAAACAGACCGATCATCCATTGGAGATCTGGAACTCATGCGGATTCGAACAGCTTCAGGCCAGACTTTCCAGCTGAAGGATATTGCCAATCTCCATTATACTACAAGCCTGAGTACCATTCGCCACTTAAATGGTCAACGCCAGGTCAAAGTTGAAGCAGATGCTTTGAATAAATCTATCGATCTCGGTCAGATTAAAAGTGAGGTGACCTCAGTTATTTTGCCTGGGATTCTGAAGAAATATCCAGGAGTTAATTATTCTATTGGTGGTCGTGAAGAACGCATGGCCGAAGCCGCAGGTTCAATGAAAAAAATTCTACCGGCAATTGGGGTTTTATTGTTTGCTGTGATTGCTTTTACCTTTAGATCTTTTGGGCAAACTGCAATTCTTTTTATGCTGATTCCCTTGGGGTTTATTGGGATTGGCTGGGGTCATGCAATTCATAATACACCTATTGATATGCCTTCCTATTTTGGTGTTGTGGCCTTGATTGGAGTTCTGGTGAATGACTCTATTGTCTTTATTGGAACCCTGAACCGTCGCCTCAAAAAGGGTATGGCATATATGGATGCACTTTTTGAGGCAGGTCTCTCTCGTTTTAGACCCATTCTCCTCACATCGATGACAACCATTGCCGGTTTAATGCCACTCATAATCGCAAACAATCCGGATGCCCAACAGACTGTACCCATGGCTATCTCTGTGGCCTATGGCTTGATAATATCCACATTCAGTACTCTGGTGATTCTACCTGTTTTATTGAGCTTATTCAATGGAGTGCAACGCCATTATAGAAAATGGAGGACAGGAGTCATGCCAACAGCAGAGGAGATCGAAAGCTCAGTCAAAGAACTGGATATTGACGCTCAATTTGCTGAAGGGAATGAGGTTTTATCATGAAAAATATCCCAGCTAACAAATACTTAATACTAGATGTTGTTATGAGAAGAAAAAAGGGTTTGAAAAGAGAAGTGAGTTTTCGTGAGAGGGTTTTTGACCATAGAAACCCATATGCTAAGACACATTACTCTGTAGGCCCAGGGGAAAGCAGACAAGCATCATTCGTCTTAAGCTCAGCGTCAAAAAAACATGACGAAGTAAGCAAAACATCCAGAAATAATCAACTACTTAAGCAGTCAATCAATGCTATGTTGTTGTTTTTGTTTACCACCCTAACTCTTCCAGTAACCTACAGTCAAACGACTACCACCTTAACCCTGGAAGATGCTATTTCAGTGGCAGCAGTACATAACCTGAGTATTCAACAGGCTGGGAATAATGTGCAAGTCTCCAAGAATCAAGCTAGCCTGGGAAATGCAGGACTATTACCCCGTTTAGATCTCAGTCTTGGATCAACCATCAGTGATGCTTCACTGCAAACAGCAGGTGGGGAAGTAAACTCGCAAACTACCAGAAGTTCCACAGGGATAAGTGCTGGATATACACTTTTCAGAGGCATGCAGGGACTCAACACGTATAAACTATTGAACACGCAGGTGGAAGCTTCAGAGTTACAGCTCGGTTTGATCACCGAGAACATTCTGTATTCAACTTCTCAAGCCTATTTCAATCTCTTAATGACCCACGATAATTTGAGCATTTTGAAAGAACAATTATCTGTTTCCAAAGAACGCTTGGAACAGGCGATCGACAAAAATGATCTGGGTATGAGCAGTCGTTTACAAGCTCTGGCTGCCAGGGTAGATTTTGATTCGGACAGCAGCTCAGTATTGGAAGCAGAATATGCCTTTTCTGAGGCACGCCGCCGACTCAACCTGGTGCTGGGTTGGGAATTTGATCGTCTCTACACACCACTCCAGGTTGATCATAAAATTGATACTTATAAACTTGATGAACTTAATCAATCACTGTTAACCAAAGGTACAAGTCTGCTGTTGAGTCAGAATCAAGAAACTCAAGGTCAGCTCAATGTCAAAAACTCTAAAAGCTCGCTGTTTCCTTCGCTAAGTTTGAGTAGTAGTTACGGTCTACAGCAAATAAATACGGACATAGATTTTGGGTTGGGTGATGCAGACAAAACCTTATCCACCGGCTTAACCCTGTCATGGAATCTTTTTGATGGCAGAAAAGGCACGGCGATTCAAAATGCCAAAATAATGCAGAAGAATAGCGAACTGAACACGCTTGATTCAAAACGTCAGGGCTTGAGTGATTTAGAATCGACTTACACCTCGTTGATAAAGAGTTTACAGGTTCTGGAGCTAAAACAAAACAACCTATCATCAGCCCAACTAAATTTTGATCAAACGAATGAGTATTTTCGGCTGGGAGTAGCAAGCTCTACCCAGTTTCGAGAATCTCAATTGAATTTAAGTCGTGTGAAAATCAGTTTAATTCAGGCTAAATACAGTGCTTATCTCGATGAACTTAAGATCTGGCAACTCACCGGGCAACTCAAGGCGCGCACATTAAATGGTTAGGTTAATGCATCTTATGCATTCGAATGCTTTTCAAGAGGAACGATTATTGAATTAGATGGAAGCAGTGAACTTTTTATTACTGAATCCGTCTAACTATATTGTGATAGAAATGACAAAGGATCTGAATTGATATTTAATAAATCAAGCTTACTGACAATCATCATAATTCTATTGATGTTTGGATCGGTTTATGGCCAGGCAAAACATGGACGTCTAAATGGTTTTCTACGTGATGCTGATACGGGTGAACCTCTGCTCTACGCTAATGTGAGCCTCAAGAATACAGGGATTGGAGCTGCATCAGATAACTCAGGCTACTATATCATCACCGGTATACCTCCTGGTGAATACACCCTGCAAGTCATGATGATGGGATACGACAAAACCGAGCAAGCAATCAAAGTTGTGGCTGGATTAGAAGAACGTCATGACTTCGAAATTGAACCAGCCTCCATTGAAGGTGAAGAAGTAATTGTTACTGGAGACCGTCAACGCTTCGAAAAGGAAATAGAAGTAAGTGCTGTAAGCCTGAGCATGCGCGATGTTAAAACCATGCCAGCATTTGTCGAAGCTGATATCTTTCGGACACTGCAATTATTGCCAGGTGTTCAGTCTTCCAGTGACTTCTCCTCAGCCTTGGTGGTGCGTGGAGGAAGCCCTGATGAAAACCTCATCATGCTGGATGGTATTGAGATCTACAATCCCTTCCACCTGGGCGGCGTGTTTTCCACATTCAATGCAGATGCCATAGCTGATGCTGAATTTTTGGCAGGTGGATATCCAGCATATTATGGAAATCGTATTTCTTCGGTTTTGAGCATCACTGGTAGAGAAGGTGACTCTCGTAAGAATAAATTATTCAGTGGGAAGAAATTGGGCGAATACTTCGATGTGAGCCAGGTGCGTGGCGAAGTCAATCTTTTGAGCTCAAAGCTTCTGGCTGAAGGACCTCTATATAAGGGCTCATGGATGCTATCTGGTCGTCGCACCTATTTTGATCAAGTAGCTCGGCTGTATTATTGGTACATAGATGAACCCATGGAATGGAAGTACTATTTCTATGATGTTCAGGGAAAAATTATTCAAAATATCAATCCCACTAATCGCTTGACATTCTCTCATTACGCCGGCAATGACAAAATTGCCTTTGACCTGGGTCGATCGAGTAATGAAGTCAATTTTAACTGGGATTGGGGTAACACTACCAACAGTGCAGAATGGCGCTGGATTCCAAACTCCAAATTTGTTTCAACGCTCTCCTTTGCCAATACCAGCTATGAGTTTGACGTAAATATGGAACTAACGGCAACGGATACTTCAGGGCAGTCTTCTTCTACCAGCTTTGTGATTTTCAATAAAATTGATGATTGGACCCTGAAGGAAAATCTTGAATGGTATATTTCAAAAGAACATACGCTGACAACCGGGTTTGAGATAAAAGATCTTGGTATCGATTTTGAACTTTCACAAGGTGATCAAAAGCTTTTAGATCAGGATCAAAATAATATGATCTATAGTGGTATTGTCCAGGAACGCTGGCAACCGAACCCCGTCATCATGCTGCAAACTGGGTTACGCGTCTCCAAATATTCTGCCCATGATATGCTTTATTATGAGCCGCGGCTGGGTTTCAAATATTTATTGTCTACAAATCTTGCGCTGAAAGGAGCCTGGGGTAAATATAATCAATTCCTTTTTACAGCTCAGGACGAGGACGCTATCTTGAGTATTGTGGATTTTTGGAATCCAATCCCTGAAAATTATAAAGCAAAATCTGTCGAGCATTACATCCTCGGTCTTGAACAGTGGATAGGTGATGGTTGGTTCGCAAGCCTGGAAGGATATTATAAACCTTATAGCAACACTTTGGTTATTAATCCCAACCAGAATTTTTTGAATCAGGATGATGATTACACAGAAGGTACCGCTGAAATATATGGTGCAGAGATCCTCCTCAAGAAAAATAGTGGGAAGATTACAGGATGGTTAGGCTACTCCTACATGAAGAGTGAGCAGGAATTCGATTTTAATGGAGATGGCCAAATCATCAGGAGTGATGGTGAGATTTACAGCTCAAAATATGATCAACCACATAGCTTGAATCTGGTGGTTAATTATACACTAAATAAGAAGAATACATTTGGTTTGACTGTGACAAATAGTAGCTCCAACCTGTATACCCCAACGGTTGCTTCTCTGTTCACTCAAAATGGATCTTTTGAATTAGCAAATCCATATGATAATCAAACCGATCTTATGGGAACGCGTAATTCTGCTCGTTATCCGGATTATTTCAGGATGGATGTGAGTTACTCAAGACTGATACAACCGTTCGGGATAGATGGCTTATTTAAGATTCAAGTCATAAATGCCACTAACCATTTCAATACTTTCATTTATAACTGGGACTTTGAAGAAGGAACAGTAGAAGGTATCGGTATGTTTCCATTCTTTCCCACATTTGGTTTCGAGTTC
>JABIFX010000239.1 GCA_018650445.1 Fidelibacterota bacterium | reverse complement strand
GCCCAAAAACGGCGGAAGGGAGGACAGTCCGGGCGGACTGCCTCCCCTCCTATCTCGCTAGTGCAGGACAGCGGAGATATCTTCATCAGCTAGCTACTCGATAAAGTCGGCCTCGGCGAACTCCTCGATACTGAAATCATTTTCTGGATCAGCGTCCATTTGTAGGATGAATTCCACAACCTTCTTTTGTGCTCCTTCTACCTGCTTGCGAGAAACGGGTCCTTCTTTGGGTTCATACATCGCCTGCTTCTTTTGAGGCAGGTTCTCTACAACCCTATCGCTTAATTCCTGATCCTGCCCCTTTAGTGCCAGGGCAATATCATCGATATCAAGACTATTAAATACATCTCTGAGAATGTTCTCCGGGAGCATAGGCACATTTTCAAAAGTGAAGTGATGTTTTTTCACTTCCTTGGCCAGCTCAGGATCTTCCTGGGAGAGATAATCAAGAAATTGTCGTTGTTCTTTGGCATCCATGGTTCCCAATAGACCTGCCATCGCTTTACCACCACCTTCTGAGTATTCAGCCTGAGATGGGATCTGTTTGGCTTTTTCACGATATTCTGAAGCAACTTCCAAGACGGCTTCCAGGGGAACGTCTTTAATCTTTCCAAGATCAACCATGGCTTCGGTGCGAACTTCAGTGGGAAGCCTCACAAGCAGACGACCTTGCATTTCTGTAGGAACTTGAGCCAGTAGAATGGAAATAGAACGAGTGGGTTCTGAACGAATCAAATATGCGAGATGAACCTCTGACATACCCTCAAGAAAAGCGAAGGGTTGGGAGGTTGCATCCTTGGACTCAGCTGCAAATTTCTTGGACATAAAGGAAAAATAGAACTCTTCAAGGACCATTTTTTTGGATTCAAAGGGTACATTTTTTATCTGGGGTACACGTTGGCGAACTGCTATGATCTCCTGATCATTTAGATTTGGGAATAACTGTCCAGCAAGTCGTGCTCCCAATATATCAAAAAGAATTGCGGCTTTATCAATACCGGCTAGTTTTTTTGGAGTAGCCATTATTTTTGCCCCTTCTTTTTCTTTTTACCATTCGATTTTTCTTCTTCCTCAGCCTCTTCTTCCTCTTCGGCTTCACCAGTATCCTGTAACCACTCCTTCACAATACTGGAAGCTGAGCCAGGCTTACTGACAGCCAGGGAGACGACTGATTTCTTTATGCTATCAACTTCATCGACTAATTCTGGATCGATTTCAGGTTCGGGAATGACATCTTCTTCAGGCTCTGTTTTAACTTCGGAGCTTGGTGGTACAGGCTCAACATCTGCCAGGCCTATATCCTGAGATGGCGGTAGCTCCGGAGCCTGTCGACGGCCACCCATTAGGGCGCCTATAACCACGGCCAATCCGACGAGTACAGCAGCACCAATAATGAAAAGCCACAGGAGATCATCTTCATCCTCGGGTATCATGGTCGCCTGGAGTCTCTGATTCTCTAGATCATCCATTTGTTGTTTGAGTCTGTCTTCACGATCCTTGATTGCTGATTTTTCTGCTTCTCTGCGTTTTTGCTCAAGTTCAAGCTTCAGACGCTGCTCTTCTTCCAAATCCACAGCGGATAATTGAGCTTTGAGATCATCAAGTTGTTCGGAGAGAAGTGCTAACCTCAATGAGTCCTGACGTAAGCGATCCTGGGCTTGTTCTTGCTGGGCTTCAAATAATTGTCGCCGTTCTTCGGCTAAACGGTTTTCTTCTTGCTCGCGCAAGTCTCTTAATTCATTCTCGCGTTGAGTGATGCGATCTGCTTCTTGTTGTCTAAGTCGTGCCAGTTCAGCTTCATGCTCTTTCTGCTTATCGGCTTCTTCCTTTCGGATACGGGCCATTTCAGTATCACGAGCTTCTTTGTTGGCTTGATCAAGCTTCATCTGCTCTTGCTGAGCTTCTAAATCTTTGATGCGCTTGTTTTCAGTTTCCTCTTTCTGACGGGCTTCAATTGCAGTCATCTTTTCAGCGATAGATTTTAGAAGAAGTTGTTCCGTGTCAGGCTTGTTGTTGGTGGCACCCTGAAAATCTGCTGTCATCACCTGTAACTTGTCGCCACGCTCTCTGTTGAAATGGGCAGCAACCATGGTTACGGTGCGAATGTTTTCTATAATCTGAGGGGAGATAGGGTCTTCCAGAATAACGGTTAACTCCATTTTGTTAACCCGTAGGCTAGGACCACTAATGCTGGCGACCGTATGGCGAGACAACTGTGCATTACTACTTTCAGAATAGCTTACAAGGTCCTGATCGGCGGTGTTTTCTGTGATGCTTTGAATATCTTCTTCCAGGATGACTTCATTTTCCTCCAGTGAAAGACTTGCCTCTGCAGCTACTTCACCTTGAGTGGTATCAGGGATTTCAGCTACTTCGTCCAGATCTTCTGCTGCAGCATAAACCACATCTTCATTGTTGTCTTCTTCTACAGGAACTTCTTCTTCGTATAATTCAAAACCAGGTGATTGAATTCCGGGGAATCCAGGGATGTCAGATGCAACATTCGTTTTAATGGGACGCTTTTTGAGAATGGTCCGAGTCTTTTTTACCCCGGCATCATCAGCAGTTGAAGTGGATGCTTGACCCATGCCTGCTGTCTTGCTAAGAGATTGCTTAAATATTTCCTGCTCAGGGCTGACCTTTCCCAATTGTGACCCAGGAGCTTCATAAACAGTTGTATATTTATGAGTTGGCGTTGCCTCCATGACTACGTTTACATTAACGATGAAATTTTCATGGCGTAGAATGCGGTAGACAGCATCACTTACTCTTTGGTGAATAGTATTTTCCAGCAAAATCTTTTGAGAGAGCACCTCTTTATTGGTATCCGGTAGAGCGAACACCTGAGAGATCAACATCAGTGAGGTAATGATACCGCCTGTTATGATGTGTTTAAATGCTGGATACTTCATAAGCTTCTCCTCGTTTCTAGCGTCGGCCTTAATTAACCGATCGTTAGAAATGTTATATCAACGCGTCTATTTTTCGCTTTATTCGTTGGGGTATCGTTTGCTACCATCGGTACAGTATCGCCAAAACCAATGGCTCGGAATTTGTCAGCCGCAATACCCTGGCTGGTTAAATATCGAATCACAGCACTGGATCTGGCAGCTGATAATTCCCAGTTAGAAGGAAACTGACTCGACCGGATTGGGTCATTGTCTGTGTGTCCCTCTACTGCAATGGCATATGTCGCCCTTTCCATGGTGCTTACCAATTTCACAAGAAATGATTTGATTGGTCCTGAAAGGGTCGCAGTTCCTGAGCCAAAAGCTAGATCGCTGGCAATTCCCAGGGTAACACCCCGGGCATCCATCGTAACTTTAACCTGACTCTGAAGCTCCTGCTCCACAACTAATTTTTTAACTTCTTTATTGATCTGACTCAAGGAAACCTTTTTGCTTTTCTTTTGGGATCCTTTGTCCTTTTTAGTTGAATCACCAAATTGCTCCAGCTTGACTGGATCCAGGGTGGACATGGCAAAAAGGAGCACGAAAAAAGTCATGAGAAGGGTCATCATATCAGCATAGGCGGTAAGCCAGCCGCCCTCGTCTTGTTGTTGCTTCTTTTTTGGTGCCATTGCCATTTTTATTAGTCCTCGTAAACCCTGTCACGTGGTGCAAGATAGGAGTTCAAGAATTCTCTAACCAGGATTGGATGCTTTTTGACCTTGAGCATCACAACCCCATCAATAATCATATTTTGTGTAATATTCCGTTTATCAATTCGAGACCGCAGTTTTGCAGCGACGGGTAAAAAGAAAAGATTGGCAAAGAGGGCCCCATAAAATGTGGTAATCAAGGCCACACCCATGGATTGCCCAAGTTTTGCTGCGGGATCCTGATCTCCACCACTACCATCAGATGGAGCACCCATGGCAAAAAGCATTGCCACCAGACCGACCAGGGTTCCAACCATACCAAAGGCTGGCGAGAATACACCCATCGTCTTAAACACATTGGCTTCAGCATCTTCACGAAGTTCACGGTTCACAACACGGGTTTCCATGATGTTGCGGATATCTTCTTCAGGAAGACCATCAACAATCATCTGTACGCCATCTTTCATAAACCAATCTTTTATGCCGTCAGTTGCTTTTTCAAGATCTGCCGTACCTTTTCTGGCAACAGCAGCCAGATCCACCAATTCACGAAGCGTGTCACTATCATCGTGAGTGTCACCCTTGAAAACAGCCCAGAGGTTGGTATATAGGGAAAGCACCTCTTTAACAGGGAAGGCCATGGCTGTAGCAGCAATAGTACCACCCAGCACAATCATGAGAGATTGGATATCTACAAAAGTCATCACACCGTTTGGGAGCACCTGAGATACTCCGAATACGGCGTATCCGATCAAGCCTGAACCGAATAATAATCCTATAATGGTTGCAAAATCCATATGCTAATCCTTTTCCTGTTAATCCCTTGCGGAAACGGCTGAACGCAACCGATTCTCGTTTAAAGCACGCAGGATATTACGTACTTCGTCGTATCCGGGGTCGATCTGAAGTGCAATATTCCAATTAATGGTTGCTCTATCGATCTGATTAAGCTTGTAATAGATGGACCCCCGTCTGGCATATGCTAAAGCCAGGTTTGGATTGTATTCCAAAGCTTCGTTGATCTCAATCAGCGCATCATCATATTCTTCGTTATAGAATAATCGCAGTGAACGTGAGAGGTGTTTCAAAGCCTGGTTGATCTGGGCATCGGAAACGTGGCGTGCCAACTGGAGAGAGGCCACTGAATCTGCCAAAATTTGATTTCGTTGTTCAAGATGCTCTACCATACGATTGAGGTGCTCAATCTCAGCACTCGACATTCTGAGAGAATCCCTTAGTACCAGCAATTGACGTTCCTGGGCTTTGTGCCAGCTGGAGTCAATCACAGTTCGCATGGGCATGCCGTCTTCAGTAACAACACCTGAAACCTTGATGCCACCGCGTTGCTTGCTGGCTGCGGATTTGACGCGGGGTAGAAAATAGTCCAGTCCGATTCCTATACCGGGTGGATTATCGCGATCCTCACCTAGATAGGGTAAATTTTGCATGTTGGAGAAACCAACATTGATGTGGTATTCCTGGGTTAATGGGACTTTAATTCCAGCATTGATACCCACACCATCCCATTCAATAATGAAATCTAGACCACCACGATCAGCCATGATGTTGGTGTTCAATAATAATCCTAAGAAGAAGCCAATACTGTTGGCTTTAGCTGTTTTGGTTGTATCAAAGGGGGTCGCCGTGCTGTCGATAGCAAGATCGTACTTACCAAAATTGGATCCATATCGTCCAGAACCAATACCAAGATAGGTTTTGAGATTATACTCAGAAAAACTGTTTTCGCGACTGAGCAGCATATAGTAAGAGAGATTACGGACCTTCTCTTCAAGACCAGTAGAATCTGAAGCTGAGTTGGTAACGCTGATATCATTCACCCCAATTCCCACTGCGGTTTCACCATAAGTCAGCAGGCGGTTTTGAATATGTAAGGCAATATCATTTTCATTTGATGCGGCACCAGACTGTATGGCGGAGAGTCCCAGTCTGAAATCACGGGTGATATCAGTTTCTAGAAAGGCACCCTTGTTCCAATAATCGGTTTCAAAAGCACCACGGGTGGATTGACCAGCAACTCCAATACGCAATAAATAGGATTCATTATATAGACTGGAAGTAGGAATATGCATCATCGGTCCAGGTCTTGAATAATTCAGGGTCGTCTGACCGTACACTGATATGCTGGTCGCAACGATTACTAAAATCAGTATATGTTTTAATGTTTTCATATGATGATCTCCAGGATCAGCCTCTCATCTCGTATCATTCCTGCACAAATCGTCTGGCCAGGGTCAAATATTCACTGCCGGGGTGACGGGCAACCAGCTCTTGAAATGCAAGCTTGGCTTCCGGAAGACGATCCTTGTTTTTAAAAGCCAGGCCAATCATAACCAAAGCGTCGTCCAGCTTGTCAGAATTCTCGAAGCGCTGCACCTGTTCAAGCGCGCTAATCGCTTCATCATAGAGTCCTTTTTCAAAATAGCAACGACCTACCCAATACTGAGCGTTCGCACGCATAGTCACATCAACACCGCCTTGAACAATGTTGTTAAAATCTTCAATGGCCTGGTAGTAAAGTTCCTGGTGGTACTTTGTGAGCCCACCCCTGTAGGCGGCCTGTTCTTCCCGTTCAGTCAATTTTGGACCAGAATATGATTGTATGGCAGGTGCGGTAGTTACGGCAACATGCTTCCAGGGAGTATGCAATTCGGCAAAAACGCTATCTGATATCTGGTTTTCACCAGGTACAAAGTCTGGGGTTCTCTGGGCCTCTTCCTGTTGACCCACCAGGCTGATAATGCGGGTGCTTAGTAAGGCGCGATCCGTTTCTCCAGCAGCTTTAATCTGGGCAATCTCAGACTGCAAACTATCAATTACGGTGGTCTGATATCTCAAACGAATTTCAGTTTCTGCTAATTTGTGTTGATAGCGATTTAATTCTTCTTCAAGTTCCATTTGCTGCCCCAACAATTCAGGGGAATCATTGATCTCGGCATCTATATCAGGACTTGTCAGGGTGCTGTCGTCTATTCTCAAACCAATATCATACAATAAACTTCCCGCACCGGTTTGACCATAGGCTGTCAATCCAAAAAGGAGGATAATCAGTGTGATATATATAAGGTGCGACTTCATAGATCTAGTTCTGGCGATTTCCTTTTAAGAAATCCTTGGCCTGGTTTGCCAACTCGCTGTCTGGATAATCCCGAAGAAAACGTTCCATGTTTTCCCGGGCTTTCAAATAGCGACCGAGTTGTTGATAACTGATAGCAATTTTGAAAAGCGCATGATCACTTTTATTGTTTTCTTCAAAATTGAAAACCTTCTCAAATTCAGTAACGGCAGATTCAAAATCTTCTAATGAATAATAACACTCACCAATCCAGTATTGTGCATTGTCAGCGTAGGCTCCAGTAGGTTCACGTTGGATAAGGATTCGGAACTCCTGGATGGCTTCAAGAAAATCATTATTAAAATAGTTATTAAGTGCGTCATTATATGCCATGCGATAGTCTGCATTAAAATTATAACCGCGAGCCAAGGAGGGAGCGACAATGGTAGCAACTGGTTTTTCAACAGCAGGGGCAGCTTCTGCCACTTGAAGCGTAGTCCTCACTTTTACAGGTTCAGGCTTAGCTTCAACAGGTGCTGGCTTGGTAGTTACTGATTCCATAACGACACCAGCATGGGTTTCCAGGGCAAGTTGCTCGATCTGTATTTCCAGAGAGTCATTTAAGAGTAATAAATTCTTCATGCCCTCTTTCAGGGAGTCTATTTCCCGGATAAGGACATAAATATTACCTCTCAGATTGATAATATCTGGATCACGGGGGGTCGCAACCACTTCAATAACCGGTTGCTCAGCTTTTTCGTCCAATTTGGTTTGATACACGGCAATTTGTGTATCCATGGCAGCGATACTGGCCCTGAGAAGCTCGACTTCTTCACGGGATTCGCGGAGCTTGACCACCTCGGCAGAAAGCGCTTTCACCTGGGATTGCATCTTCATCTGCTCAATACTTGGAGCAGGTGTGGCTGGTTCTTTTGGCGTACAGGCCATAAGCCCCAGAAGGGTTGCCAGAGAAAGGGATAATATGAGTGAGCGTTTAGATATCATGCTCTTCCCAGTCGAGTGAATAGCTATATCCTATAAAGGAACCAAATGAGTTGGGTACATAAAGTTCAAATTCACCACTGGCACCAGGGAAAAGAGAGGTGTCAGTATTAACACCACTAGAGAAGACATGGTGGGAGCCTTTAACAAAGGCCGTAAGCTCTCGTGTATCACCACTCCAGTTAATTCTGAACAGGAAATTCACTTTGACAAAGTCCGCGCGACGACCACCAATATTTTTAACTACGCCAGAAAGAATGGTATTTCCCGAGCGATCCTTGCGCTCTTTGATGCTGCCAGACAAAACAACGTTGCCTGTGTATTTGCTATCACGTGTATCGCCCTTGACATCCTGGGTTCCGGCCATGCTGGCTCGATCACCATTAATGTTCATAGGAGCACCACCGCGTGCTGCATCTCCAGCTGAAACAGCAGGAGCATCATCAGATGTAGGAATATTATCTACAATACGTAAGACTTGATCGCGGGAGACGGAAAGGACGCCGATAAGAGTTTTGACCTGGATATTATCTTTGTCCTGATCAATGACATCACCAAATAGCTTGGTGCCGTTCTCTAAATGTACTTCTTTACTATATATGCTTAAGGGGTTAGTCCAGACTTCACTCTGAGTTTGAAGTTCAGTCAATTTCTTTTTTACATATTTTAATTCGGCAGCCAGACGTTTTACTTCATAGTTGATTTCGCTTGTGACGAAATCAGCCGACTCACCAGATTCCGGTTTTTTATTTCTTAGTTGATCAAGATTATAGATCAGATTATCAGCTTTCTCACCACTCTGCCAGGCAGATTCATCAGTGCCCTGAGCATCTACACCTGCAGTTTCAGCACGATTTGTTGAATCCCCATGTGCTGATGATTTGTCCCAGGATTCTTCTTCCGGTTTAGATTTTCCACCGAACATTGAACACTGTACAAATGTCAGGGTTAGAGCCAATAACAGTACTTGTAAGCTGTATCGCTTCATACGCAGCCTCTTCCGACTTAACATCGCTTCCAATTTTATGCGGAGTGTAACCTGTCCTGCACCGCATTCGTAAAGAATTTAG
>JABIFX010000159.1 GCA_018650445.1 Fidelibacterota bacterium | reverse complement strand
TGATCTGATTACGAAGTGAAAGGTTTTCTTTTTTTAGTAAACTCACATGAGCAACCAGTAATCTTACCTTGTCTTCAAACTTACTCAGGACATCATTGATCACTAGATTGCCTCTCTTAGTGTAGCGTTGTACGCGTCTTCCAAGCCTTTGAGAATCCTTCGGAAATCTTTGTCGATTTCTTTTTCAGTAAGGGTTCTCGTTTTATTCTGAAAAACCAGACGAAAGGTAAGACTTTTTTTGCCACTTGCAATAGATTTTCCTTCATAGATATCGTATAAACGACTATATACTAAGGACTTACCAGCATTTTTCTGAATGGTCTCATTTATATTCCCAAAGGGAACATTTGCATCAATTAATATGGAGAGATCACGTTCCACAGCTGGATAAACTGAAACTTTCTGATACCGAATATCCCGACCTAGACCTAGATCCTCAGAGTTTCTCACCTCTGCATATACTCCACAAACACTTTTTAGATTCTGGTTGATCATTTTAAGATTCCCCAGGATTCCAATCTTCTCCTCACCCAGGTAGACCCCAATCGCTTCTGTAAACAGGTCATGCTCCATTGATTTGAATAGAAGATCTAAACCAAAAAGATCCCGATATAATGAACTTAGGATTCCCTTCATCTGGAATACATCAACCTCAACACTCTCCTGCGACCATTGTTTGCGCTGTAGTTCACCAGAGATAAAAATTCCGAGATGACTGGTTTCACAGGCACCTGTATCAGAATCCATATCTACTGTGCTAACATTTCCCAACTCAAATAACTTCAGATCGGCTTGACGACGATTTATGTTGTAGTCAGCCACCTTCGCCATGCCCATGAGCAGGGATGAACGCATGGATGCCATATCTCTGGAGAGCGGGTTGGCCAGGATCAATGCCTCTTCATCACCAAATACCGAGGGGTGCTCATCCACAGCCAGTAATCCATTCCCATAAATCTGATTGAAGCCGATGGCGGCAAGATGATCAATAATTTTCTCGCGCACCTGATCAGGTGTTTTTTTGTTGATCTTGTTGGCAATACTAAAATGCTGAGGTACTGGAATATTATTGTAACCGAAGATGCGCCCTACCTCTTCTACCAGGTCAATCTCACGGGTAATATCAGGACGGAATGTTGGAACCTTAACTTTAAAGACTCCCCCATTTTCAGTATGAAATAATTCCAGACCATTTAATATTTTTGAAATGGTTGTGGTCTCAATTTCAGTTCCCAGAATAGCATTGCAACGTTGGGCACGAAAGGTGACTTCAAGCGGCTCAATCACACTAGGATATGCATCAACCTGTCCCTGGGTAATCTCTCCCCCTGCAAGTTCTACGATGAGGCTGGCCAGTCTGTCTAATGCATAGGCAATCCCATTGGGATCTGTGCCACGTTCAAAGCGATGACTGGCATCTGTAGCCAACTGTAATTTTTTGGCACCGCGACGCACGACGATTGCATCAAAATACGCACTTTCGAGCAAGAGGTCTGTAGTATCATCCTTGACTTCTGAATTTTCACCACCCATGATTCCGGCCACGGCAACTGGTTTCTTACCATCACAAATCAGTAGAACAGAATCATCCAATTCTCGTTCTTTACCATCGAGTGTAGTAATTTTCTCTTTATCCACTGCCTTACGGACTACAATTTTTCCACCCTCGATATAACGCAAATCAAACGTATGGAGCGGATGTCCTGTTTCCATTAACACATAGTTGGCAGCATCCACAACATTATTGATGGAGCGTATACCAACTGCCTGCAAACGTTGACGCATCCAACTGGGTGATTCCCCTATTTTTACATTTTTCACGATGCGGGCCGCATAACGCGGACAAGACTGGGTGTCTTCAAGCTCTACTGAAACGATACTGGATGTTGGAGTAGAGGATTCCTTCACTTCAATTACAGGTTTGCGCATCTCTAAGCCAAGAAGGGCTGCCAAATCTCGAGCTACACCAATATGGCCGAGGGCATCTGAACGATCAGGAGTGAGATCCAGCTCAATACTTACATCATTCCCAGACAGATAGGAAACCATGTCCATACCAAGCACAGCATCTTCATCTAACACCATGATGCCAGAGTGATCCTGCGAAAGATCCAACTCGCGCTCGGAACAAACCATCCCATTAGAGACCACGCCTCTCAGCTTGGCTTTTTTGATCTTCATCCCCTCAGGAAAAGTGGTTCCAATCGTTGCCACAGCAACATTTTGTCCAGCAGCGATATTTGGAGCTCCACAAATGATCTGCTTAGGCTCTTCGCTACCCAGATCAATCATACATACACTGAGCTTATCAGCGTCTGGATGTTTCTCCTTGGAAACCACATGACCCACAACAATGGACTTAAAGAAATCAGGTAGGGTCTCAATGATGACGGCTTCAAGACCAGCATCCGTGAGTTTTGCAGCTAGAACCTGAGGTTCCAGATCAATGTCGATGTATTCTTTGAGCCAGTTGTATGAAATATTCATAAAGATCCATCCATGTCCCCACCTACCACTGGGTGGAGCATACCATCAATTAAAATTGTTTTAGGAAGCGGACGTCGTTCTCAAAGAGAAGTCTAATGTCAGTGATACCATACTTCATCATGGCAATACGTTCTATTCCCATACCAAATGCATACCCTGTGTATTCTTCAGAGTCAATATTGACTGCTTTGAAAACATTGGGGTCCACCATGCCGCAGCCACCAATTTCTAACCAACCCGTCTGTTTACAGACACGACACCCTTTGCCTCCACACAGAAAGCAGGAGACATCCATCTCACTACTGGGTTCAGTGAAGGGAAAGAAGCTTGGTCGAAATCTGAGCTTGACATTTTCACCAAAATATTCACGACAGAATAGTTCCAGCGTGGCCTTCAACTCACCCATGGTCACATGCTTATCGACATAGAGACCCTCAACCTGATGGAACAGGCAATAATGTCCTGCATCAATAGCTTCATTGCGATAGACACGACCAGGCATGATGGAACGTATCGGGGGTTTTTCCTCCAACATGAGTCTTACCTGGACCGGCGATGTGTGGGTTCGCAGAACGGAGTCATTTTCCAGAAAGAAGGTATCCTGCATATCACGAGCTGGATGTTCAGGGGGAAAATTCAACGCATCAAAATTACGCCACTGAGTTTCAATCTCAGGACCTTCAGCCACAGCGAAACCCAATCGATGAAATATCTGTTTAAAGTCTCTGAGTGTGCTTTCAATAGGATGCAGGGTGCCACGCTCATATTCCACGCCAGGTAGGGTGACATCAACTGCGCTGATTGATTTCGTATCCGTACGGTGCTCATTGATACGTTCTTCAATGAGATCATGGATATCCAGCTTGAGCTGATTGATCAGACTCCCAAATTCGCCACGACGATTGGCCTCAACCTCAACAATCTTCTTAAAAAGATCATTCAGTACGCCTTTGCGACCCAGATATTTTTGCTTCATCCGCTCTAAATCAGAAAGCGCTGGACTCGATGCCAACGCTTGCTTGAATTCCGAGCGTAATTCGTCGACTTTGTTAAAAAGCGACATACGCGATCCTAACTGTGGTTTA
>JABIFX010000155.1 GCA_018650445.1 Fidelibacterota bacterium | reverse complement strand
TTTTACTCGTCTCTCTACTTCTGACTTTGGGCTCATTATTGGCTCCTTTTTCGGGTTGTTAGCCGCCCAAAGTATCTCTTATTTATTTAGATCAAATGAACCGAATTGGTCTGACTCCACACAATCAATGTATTATCGAGTTGGCCTTAGGCACTGGACTACGCCTAAGCGAGATCGCAGCACTAAAAGTTGAAGACATTGATCTCAAACGAGGTGGAAACATGCTGATCGTCCGTCATGGGAAGGGCGATAAGCTACGCCAGGTCAAGTTCTCTTCAAGCATGAAGACGTTTATCCAGGACTATCTTGATTACCGCAAATCCGATAGTCCATATCTGTTTGCATCGGCGCGACAGGATCACATGTTCCCAACCGCAATTCAAAAGGTGTTTAAGAAATGGGCTAAGAAAGCAGGCTTGCCCGCCCGTTATTCAATCCACAGTTGTAGACATAGTTACGCAGTGAGATTACTAGCTGTATCTAAGTCGCTTAGACTTACTCAGCAGCAATTAGGACACGCAAACCCCCAAACAACGACTGTCTACGCATTTGCTTTAGATGAAGAGATCAGCGAGGCTGTACAAAAGCTCTAAGCACTTGAAATAGATCAATCTCTGATCTATTTCTTTAACTCAGGGTAAATAGGGTAGAAATCAGGGCTGGTAGGGTAGCGTACCATGCCATCCTCTGTTGAGCTGGGTATATAAGTACAATTTTCTACCGAATATGGGCTTCAATTTCTTAAAATCTGACCAGCCAATAAAAATGATGCATTACGTAGCCATAACTTTCAACTAGGTGGTGGATATTCTGCGTTAACCATCCACAATACATGATTAGCTCAAATTATTTTAACATAAACAGACATTGGAACTTTACAGGGGGGTACTTTCGGGCTATGTTATTTCCGACAGATACAAAAAGTGGAAATCTTATTCCCGGACAGATTCAAAAAGGGGAAATGTTATTTCCAGCGGGCAAAAAAAGGAAATCTAATTTTATGAGTATGATGAACGGACAAAAACGAAAAGGTCAAAATAAAGCTCCACCATATTTTGACAGAAAATTAGAGATCTTTAATAGTCATGGAAGAAAAAAGAGCCCGGGAGAATAGACCCTCCAACTCAGCACTCTCTGCTGAAAAACAAAGCCAAGCTGGTGACTTTGGACTAGTAGATTTAGCTAGTCTGTTTAGGTCAGTTCTCGCTGAACAAGCTGCCCCTCCTCAGCAAATCATCATAAATGGCGATAATACCCACGTAATTCTCCCGCAGGATCAATCTCATCTTCCAAACAATAAATTTATTTCAGATCACAGCCCTAACACTAAATCAGTTAATCCCATACTCTTGGAACCAGAACAAGCAAGACCCTCTGGTATCTTAGTACAAAACAGGATGTTTTTGTTGCCCGGCAGCACGATTAAAAATGCAAACAACAACCAGGCTTTTTGGTCAGATTCAAATGGAAAAATGTGTACAACCCCAATACCAATCCAAAACTGCCTATTTGACTGTATAATTTACCATCATTGGAGAGCAAGCGATGAAGATCTACAGCCTTTAACAATTCATGAAGCGGTCCCCCCTGACCATATAAAATTACTCAAAGGAAATTCGGACAGATTTGATGGTATTTGGATGAAGCAATACAAGTCTCAAAGCCGATATAAGCTGCATGATGAAATTAAAAAGTTATTCGGTTTTGAATTAATCGAAGTCAACGATGGTGTGATCACACTGTCCTCAAAGTTCATATATGACCTACACATTTCTCCTGAAGGCTTCCCGAAGGTCCCAACGAACTTATTTTAATATTTTGTAAATATCCCTCCTAAGGAGCTCCTAAGGTAGAAGTCAGGATTAATTCCTACCATACAAGCCGTTTAATCTCTCCACAGAAGCTGCAACAACGCAGTGATTTAAAGGAGGTTCAAATGGAATCTATCCATGCTACGCCCGATCAACCCGAAAGACCCCTAACACGCCAACAACGCGAAGAAGACCTGGCAAAACGTAAACGCGGTATCCACATGATGAAGGATGCCATTAAGATGAAAAATCTTCGCAATGATTATCAGGATTTCAAAGAATTCTGTAAAGCGGAGAAACGCCGTCTAAAGGTAGATGAAACCCAGGCTACCGACCAGCTTGACCGTTTAGCTCTTGTCACAGAGGGAAAGAACTGTGAGAAAGCTATCGAAACGGCCGATGCGGCGCTATTGGCTATCCAGAATCGAGTGGATGATATTTTAAATCCAAATCCAAATCCAAAGCCAAAGCCAAAGCCTGAAGTTGAGGTAGAGGTAGAAGCTAAGCCAGACGAAGAAGCCTAAAACCCACATTACATGAAGAGGGCCGCAGTATAGTGTTTTGCGGCCCACCAATTTACGAGGAGTGGTTTAATGAAGAAGAACAAGACTCTATTTATAAATCCAGATGCGCCTGAAGCCATAGTGATTCCACCTGTAATATCAATTGAAAAGTTAGCACCCTTGCTTGGCATCCAGTTAAAGCCTCACGTTCATCCAGTTGTTGAGAAAATGTCCAAGTTCTTTGTGACAAAGATCCTCTGGAAGGTGCAGGCATGGCGAGGCACACCCCTAACAAAGTAACCAACGCTGTCTCAGCACCATTCAGACCAATTATCGTCCAGATTTTGGTATAAGACCTATAAGTGGTCTTATCAATGAAAGGAGCAAGCATGGACTATCTGGAGATTACTAATGAAAAATATGGGAGCGATGAATTGACACAAATAGCAGCAGGTGGCCTAAGTGGACTTGGTATTGGTATTGGTAGCTATCGAACAATCGATATTAATACAAAAAGGAACAGTATTATAATTGACTTTGAAAGCAAAGAAGATGCTGAGGTTGTAAGAGTTATCTCAGGATCAGTTCAACAATCAAACAGCAAGATATTCCAAAGTGATGATGTAACACAATTCATACTCGAATTGTACGGTGTCATCACCACTGGAAGCAATCCGGATTAGCAAGAACATGGAACAGATGTACAGCCTTAAATCAGCAGCAAAGCTGCTGGATATATCTGTGAAGACCCTTCGTCGATTACTGGGCGATAGCAACATTCAGATATTTCGTGTTGGGCAGTCCATCCGTCTAAAGGAATCAGATCTTAAGCAATTAGTCAATGTCGAACGATCATTGGATGACTATCGATTGACAATTTAAGGAGCGTATATGGCAACAATTAAAGAAATCACACTCGCTTCCGGAGGAAGTAGTTGGAAGGTGACGTGGGGTATAGGAGGGGGAAGAAAAAAAAGTCATCACTTTCGAGATGAAAAACTTGCTCGTCGATTTGCAAAAGAGCAAGAAGTAAAAAGTGAAAGAGTAAGGCATGGATTAGAGGTAGCGTTGGAACCCAATCTCCCCATTACGGTGATGGTTGCGGAGTACTTGAAGCGCATGACAAAGCATAAGGATTCTGAAACGATCCGAAGAGAGAGCTCCATTTATAAGGCTCTGATAGTGTTCCTGGGAGATGTTCGTATTAGATCGATAAATAAGATCCAGCTCTCTAACTATCTGGAATATCGACAGAAGGAGTGTGGTATTAGACAAGCCACAGCCGCAACCGAGTATCGAACCTTACGTGCATTCCTAAACACACTAATTAGTTACAACTATCTTAAGTCAAATCCCATTTTGGCTGTGAAACCTCCTAGAACACCAGAGAAAGAGATCATTATCTTGACAGATAGTGAAGTGAAGGGGTTTCTTAATAAAATTGACTCGCCTAACTACAAAGATCTCTTTCAAATGTATCTGCACACTGGCGCGAGGAGGGGAGAACTGTTACCACAAAGACCCCTCACATGGGACAATGTTGATTTTCGTCGTCGGGAGATCACACTTATTGGAAAAAAACGGATCCCACGAATTGTTCCCCTTGATAATATTGCGTTTGAAATAGTACGTCGTAGGAAGTTTTTAGAGAAACATGAATACCCATTCAAGTTCGACTATCACTTTCTGTACAAAAAGTATCTCCGCTACTTGAAAGCAGCCAAAGTCGAAGCTACAGGTTTACACTCCTTAAGGCGCACGTACGGGAGCAGATTAGTAGAAAGTGGTGTTGATATTGTGGATGTATCAAAAATGATGGGGCACCGCGATATTCGGATTACAATGAAGCATTACATACATATTAGTAGTAAAAAACTTCATGAGGCTGCAAAGAAACTAAATGATGTCTGGACCTAGTACACTGTCCACATAGATCGATAATGATACCCAGGTTCGCCTGGGTATTTTTTTACCTCAAACGGAGAGGACATTCCTTATACCTTGCCCTGTTTCCTTCAGCCCTTGCTGAGTCACGAAATATACCCAATCCGCTAAATTTGAGGTACCAAAAAGGTGCCATCAGGTGTCCCACGATGTCCCACCGTGTCCACATAGGATATATTTCCGTAAAGTGGCCTAAAAACAAAAAACCCTCGCAAGTCTAAGAATTACAAGGGATTTATGTGGTGGCCAGGGACGGAATTGAACCGCCGACACGGGGATTTTCAGTACCATGCTTTGTGCTATGTATCAGTGAGTTACGGGGACGAGTCACTAAATCGTCACTACTTTTGAAAAGTCCCTATATTTGAGGTTAGGG
>JABIFX010000005.1 GCA_018650445.1 Fidelibacterota bacterium | reverse complement strand
TTTTTCATTTTTGCAGTCCTTGCAGGAGCGTATAAAACATTTGAATTCATCATCATACCCTCCTTATCTGATCACGGCAAATTTGCCGACTTGTTTTTCATGGTTTGGTGTTTCAACAACAAAGACATATAAGCCTGGAGCCACCTCTTGCCGATTCATTGATCTGAGATTCCATTCCTCCTGACCTGAGAAAATGTCATTGTGCAAGATGGTATACACCAACTCCCCTGTCAGCGTAAATATCTTAATCACGCATTCATCGGGCAGATGTGTAAAATGCAGACTCTTGTGGTTCACATCAGTTTCCCAGTCGGCAGTTACGATATATGGATTTGGAACCACCATCACCTTATCCAGGATTGATTGCGTTACTTCACTCATTTCTGTAACTGACGCAGCCCGGAAAGTGAACATATCTCCATCTTCATATGGTTTATCTATGCTCAAATGAGTCACATCACCAGTCTCAGCATGCCTGATAGTTGGGTTGCCAGAGAAGGTCCTCGTCGTATCCCAGCTCATAATAATATTCCAGGTTTGGGTATTGACTGCACTGGAATCATAACCCTCTACATATTTCTCAATAAAGGATATCTTTTCATTTGATCTGAATCTAGGATAATTTGGATCAGGAGATGTCTCAGGAATTCCCGCACTAAATACAAACAACATTACCTCGCGATATGGATCTAAGACGTTGTTGTTATTTATGTCTTCCCCTTCGTCAAGGAGACCATCATTGTTCAAGTCTTCACCAAAGCTGGTGTTCATTATTCTAAAGGGCATATTTGTATTAGGGAACATAATCATATCATCATTTGGATTTTCCCAATCCCAACGAATCTCATAATCACAAGCAAACGGATGTGTGTTGAAACCCATCTGAATATTGTACTGTGGAGCCTCATCGCTGCCTTTGTTCTGCCAGTAAACGGTATCTACGGATGGATCTGGCGAGTTTTCCAGATAAAACTGAAACCCCCCCCAGACTTCGGAGAACATGGTGGATGTACCTATTTCCAATTCAGTGAGAACAGTATCTCCAGTTGCACTATCAACCACGGTGTATGTTGGATTCAAGTGATAATATGGATTGTTACAATCTGTATTCGGAGGATAACAGTCCGGTTCCGCATCAATCGTGATAAAGTAGGTATTTGTGTTCACTTCTACTTCCGCTGGATTGGTAGGAATCACCTCTACCTCACCTGTACCAACTGTCCAAGGTGCCAGATCCAGCCCCCAGGATTCTGGAGCGTTGGATGGACGTGCGTCAGGAGTAACATTGACAAATTGTGGCAGGAAGGGGCTGTTTCCTCTAAAGTTTTCAAGAGACTCCAGTGGATCCCATTCACCTGTTGGATTGGTATAAGAATTCTGGAGCGTATCCATACCGATATCATAGGCAACCACTGAGTATGAGTACGTCACCCCATTGAGTACGTCATTATCTACATAACGATGTTCCAAACCCGTATTCTCTCCCAGATTAAACCAGGGTGCTACTGGGTCGGGACCGGCATATTCCAGGCCATACAGATCTTCATCTTCTTCGGCTGTCAAATCAAACTGAGCCAGCGGCGTCCAGCCCACTGCCTGTCCATTCGTGTTATAAATAACATCATTATGAGGGTTACCCCAGGTTGAACCACCATCTGTAGATCGGTAAATTTTGTAGCCCTCGAAGTCTTCAATTCCGGTCACAATATCTTTTGAAGTTTCAGCTTTTGAATCCCAGTAAAGAGTGACTCGTCCATCATCTGCTACAGCAGAAACTGTGGGAGCATCTGGGGGTGAAAAGCCTTGATATTTCAAATCGTACATGATTTGAGCCATCTCTGCATTCTTGGCAAGATCTGGAGGTGTATCAAAGGTTTCCGTATTGCTTGGTGGATCACCCATGATCACTGCAAATGAAAAATGGGTGGTATCACCTGCTGCCAGATTAAAGGGACCGGCGGACATCATAAACACACAGTCCAAACCATCCGGGTATTCATTTAGTAAGCCTTCCAGGGAATCAAAATGAGGATTGAGTGCTCCCCCAATACTTGGATGGAAATACCAGTCGCTGTAAGAGCTATTCAAAGGATTGGGAGTATTACCGGCGATGCCGCGCCATTCCCAATCTTTATAATTGCGATTTTCGAGGCCGACATAGGAGGTATCGCCTGCCATCAGGGCAAACATTATATTTTCTTTGTCAATAGAACCCGGGCAACCACCAGCTCCTGCATAGCCATCGGTGCAACTTGGGCCACCATCCTCAGCTTTTAATACGCCAGGACGTTTGTACCAATCAAACCAATGCCAGTCTGTAAGACCCAATGCCTGACCTTGCTGAATATCAATAAAACCGTCTCCATCAATATCAAGATTCTCTGAAGCCAGAGGTGTGTCCAGCAGTTTCAGGGCTGAATAGGCGAGATTGGTTGCTGATGAACTGCGGTCATCCCAATCCCAGATAAATGCCATATCATAGGTGGTATCAAAGGCCATCATATCATCATCATTAGTACGACCTGTGTATTGGCCGTTCTCAAGACGCGAATATGAATCCACATCAAAATAGAATCCACCATAAACACCTTCATAATCAAATCCATGTATATCAGGGTCGCCGATAAAGTTGCGATCCATTAATTCATAGGTGACAGTTCCATCATCTGCGGTTGTAGGTACCCAAACCACATCGGCAATATTATCACCATTGGTGTCCATGGGAAACCCTTTGTAGGATTCATTCACGATTTCAACTGTGAAGAAGGCGATATCTTCAGCATAGGAGCGACCATAGGAGTGGGCGTTCACGGTGACATGCATCCCCATGGCGTAACCCTGGGTCATGTCTTCGTCACGTGTAGCCAACCTGTCATCAAATTCCATATAGATATCCTGGTCACCAATATGTCGACCAATAATTTCCTGGCCCTTGGTGGGACCTTCAGTCGCTACGGCCCAATCACCTGGCCAGGTTCGCTCTTCCAGACCGGTATCATCGTTGATGCGAATGGGCCATGAGTCCGGGATATCACTGGATGCCAACAATGGATAGGGATCGCCACTATCAGTATAGATGCCACCATAAATTTCTCCAGCCATAACATCACCACTGTGGAGATAGCCATAATGTGATTCTACAGATTCCCAATCGACCTGTTTTTTATCCTGTACACGATCAAACCAGGATTCAGATACTGTTGATCCCCAATAAACCAGGGTGTCAGTTGAAAAGTGTTCAAGTCCTGGGACATAGGGTGGGCGTAAAGCCCATGGAGTTATAGCACCTGTTGAGTCTCTACCCGGAACACCGAGAATAAAGGATACATCAGAAATATACTGATAACCCTTATACAGTCCTGAAGGTGAGCTCTTATCATCAAATTCAATAAAGCTACCATAATTATGAGTGGCAAACTGAAGTTCTCCCTTGCTCATGTAGCCTCGGGCACGATTGAGAACCGGGTCAAAGGCAGATGTCTTGCCCAAACCAGGAGCGGGTCTAATATTTGGTTCAGCTGCATCAAGCCCGATTGGAAGAAAAACGAACAACACAAATATTGAAAACAAATAGGACAAAGGAGACAATGGATTAATTACTTTTTTCATCATATCACCTAGAAATTCACTTTAGCGGTCAGATCAATCTGACGGGGTGCTGAATAATAATAAGGCCTATCATAGAAAGTCAGGGAACTGCTTCCGTTTTCGATGGCTCTGGTTGCATTACGACCAGGATCTGTAGGACTTCCCGTTTCCTCATAAATATCGACGATATTTTCTCGATTTAGCAGATTACGAATAATGAGACCAGCAGACAAATTTAGCCCACCAAAATTGATGGTTTTCCTGATGGCCATATTTGTCTCAATAAACCAGGGCATACGCTCAGAATTTGTGGCCCCATTACGATTCAGGTTGATATCAAATGGCGTGTAAGGCGAACCTGATATCCCCACCAGGGTCACATGTACTGTAGCCTTGTTGAAAGGATATCTTCCGAATATCCGAGGTGAATTCTTCTTATTAAATTGATAGCCACCTGTCATGGTCAGGTTGTGGGTACGGTCGTAAGCCATCAATACCTCTTTCTTAGGCATAGATTCAGGCGTATCGGAAGATCGATAACCCTGCCATGCATCAGCGCGGTTGGCAGTAGCTCGCGAAAGTGTGTATTGAATGTCTGTTGACCAGGCTGAACCACCACGTTTTATGAGACGTAAATCCAAACCTCGTGCTGAACCATAGTCATAATTCACAACCACTGAATAACTATAAGGGAAGGCTTGAACACGTTCAGTGGATCCAAGATCAGAATAGTCTTTGGACCAGCCAACAACACCCAGTTTCCAAAATTCCACAAACTCCCAGTTCAAACCAAACTCGTAGGCGGTTACACCTTGGGCTTGAACATGGCTATTCCCCACAATGGGGAGTGCCGTAGTCAAATCATTATCATTATTTAGATAAATATTCCGATAGGTCAAATTCTGGTAATAACGACCATAACCAAAAGTAAATGTCGCTTTATCAGTAATCACGTGTGAAATACTCAATCGAGGTGACCACAGGACATTCCATTCTGTAGGTACTGACCCAGATGTCTTTTCACGAGGATCTGCCCAGGAACTATCTAGAGAGTTCTGGATATCAAAGCGGATACCTGCGTTAATGGTCATCCAGGGATATTCGATTTTATCCTGGATATAGGCTCCGATCTCAATCGGTGATTTCTCTCCAGTCCCATAGATAAATTCATCCAGAAATCCATCACGCTCGATGGAGTCAGGCAAACCATAGGTTTCACCATAAGGTGGGTTCAACCAGGGTAATTGGGTTTCATCAAAGGTGATGAGATGTCGTTTGAGGTCTACACCCCCTCGCAGTTGATGATGCTTATTCACGCGGCTGGTGATATCAAACTTTACCTCATCAGTTACACTCTTGGTGTGATGACGATAGCGATCTGCCCCACCAGAACCATACTCATAATACATGATATAGTATAGTGAATCTCGCATGGCGGCAAATTCAGCAGCACTCATACCTGCTGGTGAAGAGTATTGCTCATAGGTGGAATCAGGATAGTACATGTATTGGAAAGGTGTATACTGACCTTCAGCAAGATGCTCATCTAATTCATCGCCAAGATGCCAGAGATGGATATTTCCATCTTTATCTGAATATTCAAGTGAATCCAATGGATCAATTAGATCACCATTTGAGAGTCTCCGAGAGGAAATCAAAGTTCCGTTATCATCAAAATTTTCTTCCAGGAAAATATCTTCGATCTTGATCCTATCGTAAGGTCCAATGGCGATTTGCTCACCATGTTCCAGGACGATATGCAATTGGGTTGAATCATAGCTGGCACTACCAATATGGCCAGGCCCGCGCCAATAATAGGTGATCATGGTTCTCAAGCAACCTGGTCCCCAGGATTCATAATAGATGGTTTCATTTTCATCATTGGCAATAGAAACCCCTGGACCAAATTTTTGGTCATTCTCATAAGGAATATCACAATCTCCCCTGTAGTCAACTCCGTTGTGGAGACCACGTGCTTCTGTACCGATTTTAAACTCTACCCAGTCAGGATAGCCATCGCCGTCCATATCCCCGTTTTCAACATTAATTTCCATCTCCTGAGTAAAGCGAGATGCGCTGATGGTGTAGTAAGTTTTTTCGTTAAGCTGGTGACGAAATTCCAAATGGAATCTTTCGGAGAACTTGTGATTCACATTCTTGTTCTCTTCATAGAATTGATTCCAGGGACCAAAAGTCTTGAATTTTGAATCCACCATCCAGTGCGAAAAATTCAGAAATTTGTATGAGTCGATTTTCCAATGCAACTTGGTGAAGATATCGTAGGTTTTATCATAGCCAAACGCTCTCCAGCCAGCATAACGATCTAACCAATGCACTTTATTGGCCTGGTTAATTCTATTACCTGGATCTCCTTCGATATACACTTTATCATCAAAGTTATATACAGCGTAAGAACTATTGGAGTAATCAGCGGCTACATGAAAAGTAAGATTGCTCATTCCAGGAATGACTGGACCGGAAAAAGATCCGGCAAATTCTTTATAGTCTCGGAGACGATCCTGTTCTGAACTCAGGGGTCCAAGATTGCTGCCCTTCCATTCAAAGGTGCCTTCATAATGGTCACCACCAGTGGCAGTAATAATATTTACGATTTGAGACATGGCATCGCCATACTCAGCATTAAAAACACCGGTTTGAGAAATAAGATCCTGGACAGCATGGGTTCCAAGTCTTGTGCCTCTACCAAAGCCTCCACCGTATATAGGATTTTCAATATACATACCATCAATGGTGTAGCCAATCTCACCTGAGCGGCCACCACGGACGTGAATTTGCTCAATCCCGCGATCAGCAAAACCAGGAATACCACTTTCGGAGCTCTTAATCTGAATGACACCACTCTGGAGGGTGAGCATCTCAGTTAAATCACGAGCAGGCAAATTTTGAATTTCTTCAGCCGTGCGAACAAGTTTCTTTACAGTCACATCTTTTTCAACCAGCGGTCGATCCGCAATAACGGTGACTTCCTGGCCAGCTATGACTTCTTCATCAAGAGAAACGTTGAGGGGTGTTGTCTGATCCATAACCACGCCCACATCACTATAGGTTACCCTGGCATACCCAATCATCCAGACTTGCACACTATGAACACCCACTGGTACATTTTGAATGTAAAATTCACCTTCGAAGTCTGTAGAGCCGCCCAAACCCAATGCCGCAATCATCACCTGGGCACCAATAATGGGTTCACCTGTATTGCCATCTGTAATACGTCCTGAGATGGTTCCTACGGTAGCGGACCAGGCCATGGTAACACTTAACAAAACCAGACTGAATTTTAACCAAACACTTCTCATGGAATCTCCCTGCAGCATTGACGCTATCTTTACATGCATTTTATTGGCTCAGCATGGTAGAGCCACAAAAACCAAAAGAGGCCAGCTAAGCAGCGACCTCATCTTGATCGGAGAAAAGGGATGTTTTAATTTGCTTAAAACATCCCTTCACACGCTCAGATGACCTCTTTATCAGTTCAGAGTAATTATTTTATTAGCAACATCTTTTTAACATCCTGAAATCCCTGAGATTTCAGAACATAAAAGTATGCACCACTGGCCAGATCATTTCCAGCAAAGGTATACTGATGATTTCCGGCAGCCAGGAAACCCTGATGCAGTGTCTCTACTGCACGACCGGTAATATCATATACAGTCAACTCAACCAATCCTGATGTAGGAATACTGAAGTCAATAGTTGTTGAAGGATTAAAGGGATTTGGATAATTCTCTTTCAACTCAAATTTGACAGGTTGGGCAACTTCGCTATCAACTGATACTGGACCAAGCGTAGTTTTTACGAAGTATAGTTTGTTCAGGTAATCATGTCCAAGATCACCGTCAGGATTGGTGTTCTGATTATAATCGGGCATCTGATACATGAGATAAACTTCACCATCCACACCAAAGCGATTCAAGTGGGGATACATTTCATCCATATTGGGGTCAAAGGTCTGGGTCAGGTTTGCACTTTCACTCCAGGTTGCTCCATTGTCCTCGGAGTAAGTGGTAAAGACATCAAAGTATGCATACCATGATTCACCAATAGTGATTGTATCAGAAACCGCGTAATAGCTTGCATAAAGTTTAGAATCATCGTTGAGATCCGTGGCCATGCTGATGCCATTATACTGATAGCTGTAATCGCCACCGATCACGGCCCAGGTCAATACCATGTCATCTATGAAACTAATACTCATATCGACTGGTCCACTTGACAGAGAAAAAGCTGCTTCATCAGCATAGAAGTGATAAATTCCACATTTTGGCCAATATCCAGCAATTCCATCAGTAACAGAGGGAGCGACCGGTGCGAGGACATGGAGCCCTCCATTCTCATCAGTGGTTACTTCTTGGTCATAGGCAATAAATGGCGTCCAGCCTGAATCGAGTTGTGAATACTCACCATCTTCATTTATATCTGCACTATCAGGGAATATGTCCGCGAAGTAAGTTTGCAGTGGTTCATCTGCAATATAATACCAGTCACTCCAGGTTGCCCCAAAGTCACTGGTTTTTTTGATAAACAGGGTATGGTTAGCAATTTCAGCTTCATTATTCCAATATGAGGTCAAAGCATAGTACCCGACACCATCATCATTGATATCTATATTTCCACCTGATGTATAGTTGTTTTCACCATCAAATAAGAAATCTTGCGAATTTTCTGCAAGAATCGTAGCAGTATGCAATGGAAATGAACCTGTTCCACTCCAGGTACCATTTGATTGGGTACGAAAGAGGATACGATCTTCGTTCCCAGTGTGGTCACTGGCTACGATGTTCATAATGTAGTTTCCATCGGTATCTACATTTTGAGTCGGAGATAAATTCCAGGTGTCACTTGATAGTGGACTGGGGTGAATATCTGTTCCCGGGAACCAGAATCCTCCAGCATAACCAAGGTAATCGAATGTGTAATAAGGACGACCTCCCTGTTCACCACCACCACCACCGTACTCATTCCACAGAATCACAGGACTATACTCTGTAGCAAGTGCAGAAGGATAGCGACCGGCGTCTGCAAGATTAGCATTCAAATTTGAATAGGTTAACCAGGTATCACCAGCATCATCTGAAACAGCCATACCAATGGAGCCTGAAGCAGTACCGTCGGTATATTGACGATAGGCCAGGATAATTTTATTATGATCATATGGATTCACTGAAATGGGATTCGTTTCCGATGCAAGCATACCATAACCATTTTGAGAAGAGTCGATGAGGATGGCATTGCCTTCGCGTAACCCCATTGTTGAACCTGACTGTCCTGGAGTAAGGGATATTCCTACATTTGTCGGTTCAGAAAATTTTGACAATACTGGTGATGAAATCTTACCTGGTCTGTACAGGTTGGCACCAAATAATCCTATGGAAAATGCGCCTATCAGGACTATTAAAACTAACTTTCTCATGTTGCTTCCTTTCGCTTACATCTAGCTCATTTCAAATTTATCGCATCGACTTCAATCATAATTTCCCCCCCTCCCTATTGCAAGATCAATCAGGAGGAGAAACGATCACAAAAATAACACAGCTCCCATCCATTAGCCAAATACCATTTGCGTAACAACCACTGCGGCAATGATTCCTGCCAGGTCAGCCAGAAGGGCTGCTGGAAGTGCATGCCGGGTCTTCTTGACACCAACTGAACCAAAATATACGGCCAGGATATAGAAGGTTGTTTCTGTGGAACCTTCCATAATTGCAGCCATACGAGCCGGTATTGAATCTGGTCCATAGGTGTTGATCAGTTCGGAGACAATACCCATGGCTCCGCTCCCACTCAGGGGACGCATAAGTGCCATGGGAATGACTTCACCGGGCATTCCAATCCAGGAAGTCAGCGGGCTGAGCAATCCGGTCAACAGATCCAGGGCACCTGAAGCTCTGAAAGAGCCAATAGCGACCAGGATAGCTACCAAAAAGGGAATGATTCTGATGGCTACATTAAAGCCTTCTTTGGCACCCTCTGTGAACACTTCATAAACTTTTACCTTCTTGTACCAGCCATGTCCAACGATAGCGAGGATGAGTACGGGAATTGCGATGGCAGAGACGCCATTAATGACTCCTTGAAACATGCTAGACCTCCTCACCTTCCTGGGCAACTGCAGGCATCCGATATTTGGGTAACTTTTGCAAGGTTTTGATGGCAATGATTGCCACAGTAGTGGACACACCTGTCGCCAGAATAACCGGTCCGATAATTTCAGCTGGATTTGAAGCATTTGCGGCTGCCCGAATACCTATCACCGTGGCAGGAATAAATGTTACTGAAGAAGTGTTGAGGGCCATAAACGTTGCCATGGCATTGGTGGCCGTATCCTTGACCTTATTGAGTTTTTGCAACTCCTGCATGGCTTTGAGTCCAAGTGGGGTGGCTGCATTCCCCAGGCCCAGCATATTGGCAGCAATATTCATCACCATGGCACCCATGGCGGGATGATCTGGAGGGACTTCTGGGAATAGTCTCACCAAAAGGGGACGTACTGCCCGGGCAAATAAGTTGACCAATCCAGACTCCTCGGCAATTTTCATGAGACCCAGCCAGAGGGCCATAATACCAATGAGACCCATGGCCAAATTCACTGCAGCCTTGGCAGAGTCGAACAGGCCTTTGGTCAGCTCTGTGAGCGGAACGAAGCTGGGGGTCATTACCAGCCCCTGGGCACTACTATAATCCAGTCCCAGACATTGAAACCCTGCTACCAGAATTCCACCAGCCATTAAAACAATCCAGATGGTATTAATCATTTTGATTTCCTTTATCAGACTTTGAAAATTTTGATTCAGCTTTTTCCATATATTTAGCCATCATCTTTTTGCGACGTAGACGAAAAATAATAGCAAAAATCATGATACCTATGGCATAGCCTATTGCAGCAGCGAGTGACATATTTGTCTCCTAGTGGTGTTAAACTAATTGAATCATGGATGAATAAAATCAGTTAATGATATCCACATAAAAAAGCTTGGGAAAGTCACTCACAGTGGCGCTTAAGCCCTATTATACGATTGATGATTTGTGACTATTTCTATCAGGTTTCCATAGTTGGAGCGGGGTTGTGGAGCCTATTTGCTGGATACTATCTTTTGGGTTGAAGAATGGCCACCTTTAAAACTTTATTCCCCAGGTCGGGTACTTCGATGTGCACGATATAGACGCCACTGGCAACAGGCCAGCCATGCTGGTTGAGTAGATCCCAATATTCATAGGTACCAATCTCGTGATCAAAGCGTTTTACCAGTTGACCACCCAGATTATAGATCCTCAATGTGCATTCCTTCTCGGGCAAATTGCTAAAAGTTATAAAAGGCTCTGAAAAGCTTGATTGTTCAGATTGATAGCCGAAATAAGGATTGGGAAAAACCCGAATCATATCCAGCGCATCTTCATCATAGGCTGTGCCTATCACATCTGTGCTCCACTTGTAAACATCTACACCCGCTTTTACAGGATTCAGAAAGTGGATGGTCACAACATCACCAATGGAAAATTTGGAGGATGCGTTAAATTGCCAACACCACCCTGAATAGGGACTTCTGAAGAGCGAATCCACTTCTGACCCATAGATTTCATAGTCACGATCAAAAAGAATCACCCAATCCAGGTCAAGGGTATGCTCCCAATCTGCCGTGGTTCTATCCTGGATCCCTCCACTGTGATTGTTGTCATTAATGCCAATACACAGCTGAATATTACGTTTTATGTCCCACACTTCGAAAGGGACATGAACGATTGTCGGGACATAAGCAACTTCATGATCATAGAGAGAAGCTAATTGACCTTGCTCAGTAAATCTTATTTCAAGATCGGATTGTAGGAATTCAAGATTGGTGGAGCCGCCTCCGATACCCGGTATGTCAGCGAGGCGATCACTACCTCGAGCCCCAAAATTGGATGCAAATCCCTGAATGAGAACACTATGATTCTCTTCAAAAGGAATATCAAACCAGGTTTGAGTTCCTTCTTCACGGATAAAAAATGCATAAGTATCCCAATGATGTTCAAGAGGTCCAAAAAAATCTCTCAAAGAGATCGTATCACCCTCAACTATCATTAAACTATCAACACCACCTGGTGAGATAGCTGGATAACTGACTATCCAGGTGGTATCCTGGATAAGATTAACGGTCTGCAGCCAGCTATGATTAAATTTTGGCGCTTGAAAAGAAATATCATCCATTGTCATCTCAAAGCCATCTATATGAAAAGCGAGAGGCTTTATATACCGATTGGAGCTGAAACCCTCAATCCACTCACTCTGGATGGCGGTATCCTCAAATGAGACTGCTCTACGAGTTACATGCCAGCGGCCTAAGGCCAGGGTTGAATCATATTCAAACCCCAGCTTATAGTTGAGTCCGGTCAATTGACTCGGATCCAAGACATCTACCGTTAGCTTGACTTCGGAGTTTCCAATGTGTTCCACTTCAAGCGTATCTCTTACACCGGCGCTTTCAAATGTCTGATGAGGTCGTATACTAATAATATGTTTTTCACTACTGATGGTTTTAGGTGAAGCATCCTCGCCATAGGCATAAGCACTCAGGGCAAAATAGTATTGTTTATTGTTGACCAATGGCTCCCCATCATTGAGCACATCTTCCTGTATGGATATGATATGTTCTAAACTGGTATCATCACCAAACTGAACCGCCCCACTCTGGAGCAAACCATGGGTATCTATGTATTGATCCACGATGATCCCCACACCATTATCAAGATCGAAAGTCGCCAATTTGGTCCAGGGTCCTATTACAGATTCCCCTTGAAAAATGTTGTATCCCTCGAAGTCATAAGGTCCAAAATACAGCGCTTCATACTCATCGGCCCCTTCATACCAATTGATGATGATCTCCTGATCGTACGCACTTGAGCTAAGCGGTGGCTTTTCCATGGAATACGTCTCAAATCCATTATCGAAGTCATCCTGGATGTAGCGACTCACATATTTCAGATTGGTGATTGCATCAAGGTTGTTGGCACCATCCACTATTATCAAGGCTGAGTGTATAATCTGAACACCTGGCTCACCGAAATCAGCTCTTCCGTTGTCATTGATATCATCCCAGGCTGGCAGATCAAAGGGCCCAGAACTCATAAACATTCTTCTATCCCCCACCGGAAAACTGTTGAGAGCTGTCCAACCATTGTCTGTTACGGGATCACCACTGACAGGAAAAGTGGTAATATTGCCCCAGGGATCTATAATTGGCAATCCAGCAAGATGGAGCCCCTGCGCCATATTGTATGCTTCTTGAACATTTTCAGGATCAGGAAAGGGATTATGCTTCGTTATCAGTATAAATGCGGTCATATCAATTGTGTTCTTATCTGCATAAGTATTACCGTTATAAACCGTGGTTTCACCAGGTGAAGAAACCAAAGGCCCC
This sequence comes from Fidelibacterota bacterium, assembly GCA_018650445.1. GTDB lineage: Bacteria > Fidelibacterota > UBA8477 > UBA8477 > JABMPR01 > JABMPR01. The sequence goes on along the minus strand of JABIFX010000005.1, from coordinate 31,513 downwards.
TGGAGCATATCATAACCCACAGCCGGTGGTCGTAGTCCATATCTTTGATCAGATGAATTTCCATTATATAAATATGCTAGTGAGAGACTGGAATCACAGCCACCCGCATCATCGTTGGCATCACCCAAATCTACATCGGACCAATAGCCATAATAACAACCATCGATTTGTTCCCCCCCCTTGTTTATGACGATAGTTTTATAAAATTGTACATTTTCATAAATAGGATCGTCACTGCGAGTGTATATCAAAACCTGTGTTTCAATACCCAAGGGAGTAGTGCCCCACAAGTTATTATGCCCAGTAGTATCCCAGTCGTTCATAACATACCAGGCCTGTGTGTCCCCTGAGAAAAGAGGCGGATCCTCGCCTGTGACCAGCAGACCATCTGGTGGGTCATAGCTACCATTCCTGTCGAAATCCTCAAAGCTCTCTCCTGTATCCCAGAGACCATTGCTATTTAGATCCGTGAAATACTCGCCATCATGTGCTGGAGCACCATCTGAAACTGGCCAGGAGGCATATTCACGATTATAGTTTTCAACTGCAGGATCGGATGAATTCTCTTGTTGGATATAGTAGATTTGATGATCCGTTGTATTTAGTGGAACATCACTGGTGGGTAGTCTGGTTTGTGTATCGTAAGGAATGATACCAGGAGTCCATTCAGACGTATACATGGCGAATGCGCTTCGGATTTCACCATTGACTTGGCCAAGAACCCAAATTCCAGAGGCGAATACAGCTGTTTTGCCAGAGCCGGCGGGCCATTCAGCACCTGCATCACCGGTTGGGATGTGACTGCTTAAGTGCCCCTGATTTCCGATCCAATTACGAATATTATTACTCGAGAACAACTCAAACTCAACCGTATTGGGTTTTGCCAGGGAGGGAGGATTATCGTCTTTAGATAGACCGACTGAGCACAGACAAATGATGACAACAATATATCGGGTAATGGTTGTTTCAAATATTTGCAATATTTCCCCTCCCTCAATTACTCATGAAGGTTAAATATATGATTGGTGTTGGCTTACACTAGAATATTAATGGTCTATTATTTGGTCAAGTTCGCCTTATTCATACACTTCTAGCATAAAAAAAGGCCCCGCCATTGGCGGGGCCTTTTTTGTAACACTATAAAGCCAGGATTATTTGAGCAACATCATTTTCTGAGTTGCGGTAAATCCTTCTGTCTGCATGGTGTAGAAGTACAGACCTGATGATACTGAATGACCAACAGCGTCTAAACCGTTCCACTGTACAGTGTAGCTACCTGCAGTCTGGAAACCAGCTACCAGGTTAGCGACTTCTTGTCCTAGCATGTTGTAAACAGTGATGTTTACATCAGAAGCATTTGATAATTGATATTCGATGCTTGTGGTAGGATTGAAGGGGTTTGGATAAGCTGCGCTTAAGGATGAATTCTCAGGAACAGTTACATTGTCCACTGAAGATGTCCAAATACCAAACCAATTTAATGACTGAGTCTGTGGTGATTCTTCAGCAAAACCCCACCATGTATATGGTGATGCATTGATACTGATAGGATCAAAGCCCAGCATGACAATATGATCATCATCAGACATTCTATTCACACCAATTGGATATTCTAAACCAGGTATTAAAGACATCATATTGGCATCGCCAGCAGTGACTAAGCCAAATCCATCCAGCCAGTTTACTGCAGTTCCACCAATCTCATATACAGGATCATATAGGAGCGTGTCACCTAGAGCAGTGTGGGCAGTATAAAGACCACCGGTTAACACATTACCATCAACGGCTTCAACTGGACTGACAGCAGAGGGAGCACCACTGATATCATTGTAGATATGAGCAACACCGAGTACATCATACTCGAAGTCTCCTGCTACATAATCCTGATCAACCCAACCAGTCCAGGCACCAAAGAACTCATCACCAAACATGCCGTAATTTTTAGCGCCAAGTTCTAACCAGGCTGCAATTACTTCACGGTTGTCAAATTCTGGTCCAGCGCCATAATGAGCTATTTCATAAATAGTCGTATATGCAGCAGCTAAATCAGCCATAATCGGACCGTCCCACGAGTCATGTGGAAATCCGGCAGAGGTATAGTTAGTAAAGTCACTAATTCCAAAATAATAGGTAAATGGATAACCTGAAATGGACCCACCATTAAACACTACCAATGTTGGAGCTGATGGAACGAACACACTATATGATAGTGGAAGTGTGCTGTTAACATTTCCTTCAACATCAGTTGCGGTGAAATAGTACATGATATCGCCACCGGCTAGGCCAGGAATGTCAGCACTAAAAGTGTCAACTTCAGCTGTCATAGCTACAGCAACATAATCGCCACCATCAAAAGAATACATCAGATCGGCACTGGCAACACCAGCATTTCCACCAGATGGGTTATCATCAGTGATAATACAAGTAGCAGTACGAGCAGTCTGATCTAAAGTAACACCCAGTGAATTCCAACCGGTAAGAACAGGAGCACGATCACTTGTTAGAGTAACGTTTACACCCCAATCCCAAACGTAGGAACGGATATACCAACCCCAGTCATTGAGTCCGCCACCAATGCGGCCATCAGGACTTGAAATTGTACCATAAAATTTCATTGAAGGTTGTGGGTCTACGTGGAGAGTTGCTGACAAGAAACCAGCCTGATAGTCACCATCGTCGCCCTGTGTTTCAAAACCATTGAAACGGACAACAATAACGAATTCATCTCCAGCGAGGAAAGGATGGTTTGTACCCATGGCGGCAACCAGATCAAAGTTTACAACGCCACCATCATCAGCATTTGGCTCTAAGGAAATTGAGCCGGAACCGAAAGCAGGCCATACCTGTGCACCCAGTGGATCATAATCTACATCCAAGGCACCATCAAGATCATTAACACCACCTCTGACCCAGTTGGATCCAGTAGTTTCGAAACCTGAAGTCTCATCATAATAACCTAGCCAGGCATCACCAGCAATATCAGCAATTGCTTCAGCATTAATCTCAGACCATGGATAAGCAGATTCATAAATCCAGATCGACATTCCACCACCTGAAAATTCAAACAGGTTTGAGAAATTAAAATCGATAGAATTAATGTAACCATCTGCAGGAGCAACAAAATATTCTAGAAAATAGTCATTTGTTGAACCAACAAAGTTGGTGTTAGGTGTGATTCCATCCAGCCATGTCAGTGTGGCGTCTGTATCACGTGTATCCGTATCCCTGGTATCCAGGGGTTGTACATTCCCATAATAGGGAAGGGCGTCCGTATTGCCATTACCTTCAATAATAGCAAATAGACTTGTTGACAACACCAATATAGTTGCCATTACTAGTAGCGTTTTTACGCGGTACATACACGTCCTCCTTTTGGTTGTGTTTGTGTATTATTAATCTTTTTAGAATCCTACTCTAAAACTGAGCCAGGAATTGGTTGAGAATAAATAAGTTGGTCTCATGGCATAATCAATTTTAATATTTGTTGAACCCATATTGAGTTTCAAGCCCATGCCTATTCCACTGCTCCAGAGAAACTCCTCATTGCCAGAATAGAATTCATGGGTCTCAGGATCTTCGGCTACAGCATAGGATCCTCGTATATAGACCATGTCCATGAGTTCAATTTCAGCACCAACAGTGTACTGGTCAAGTGAAAAGTTATCATTCAGAAAGGCGCCACCTACTGTGACCTTTGTCCCGCCAGTGTTCAATAATCCGTAGGCAACGGCAATTTCTAACTGTGTGGGTAACTCAAAAGAAGACAGTGGAATACGCCAGGGTTCAGAGCGTGTTCCAGGCTCTGTACCTGGAGGTGTTATGGTTTGTTCAAGATCTGCACCAGTGAAGAGCATATCTATTCCCAGATTTCTCAGGGCCACACCCATCTTGAAGCCATCTGCAGAGGTACGATATTGTACACCAGCATTTAAGGCAACACCTGAAGCGCTTACACGCATTATTTGCTCGGAGATTAAATTAAGTTTCATACCGAAATTAATGCGGTCTGTCATAACTTTGGAAAACAGTAAACCAATTGTCATATAACGCGGTGAATAAAATTCACCCGTCCCATCAGTTCGCTCAGTTGTTGTTACTGGTATTTCACCGAAATCGATGGTTTTCAAGGTCGCACCCAGAACACCCAGTGATCCCACTCGGCTAGCTATACCAGCATACTCAACATTGATATCAGCTATATAATTCATATGTGAAAAAATAGCTTCACCATTTCCTTCCAGCAGGGCTACGCCAGCTGGGTTCCAGTAAGCTGCTTCTATTCCAGAAATTACGGCACTATAGGAACCTCCCATAGCCGTACCTACTGAACCAACAGGAATTAATAGTTCTTGTGCGCCAGCTGTACCCCGGCGTTTATCACTTCCTGCGAATGCAATGCTCATCATGATTGTAGCAACCAGGAGGAACATCAGTACTTTTGATATTCTTGTTCTTCTATTCATAATAGTCATCCTCTGCTCTGCGCTCATCTTAATAAACATCAAGGCGTTCTTCAGGTTGGAAAATAGCTAGTTTTAGAACTTTATCTCCAACCCCTTCAACCTGGATATGTGCAATGTACATCCCACTTGACACCGGAATGCCAGAGTTATTAGTCAAATCCCATTGATCAAATGAAGTACCAGAGAATCCTGATACGCCATCATTATGATCTATGGATCGCACAAAATGACCACCCAAGGAATATATTCGAATGGTTGTTGCGACAGTTTCATCTGCAGGCAGATGAGTGAACGTCACAAATCTATCCAGAGGCTGTCTCTCTTCAACATTGAAAGCAAAGTAGGGATTTGGAAAGACGTTTACCTCTTCCAGCTGATCCTTTTTCTGATCAGCCGTGGCTTCGGATAGTACTGTTGGTCTTATTAACCATCTATCACCGGTAATTTCTGGTACGTAAAGTTCCCCTGCGGGGCTGATCACATAGCCAGGGTTTACAGGATTAAGGAAGGTAATTTGCACTGCATCTCCCACAGTAAACTTGGAAGCAGAATTAAACTGCCAGCACCATCCTGAATTGGGATTATTGAACAGGACATGTGTTGAATCTCCAAACTCAGCATAATCCTGGTAGAAAACAACAACCCAGTCCAGATCAAGAGTGGTTTCCCAATCCTCAAAGGTCGTATCCTGATTTCCACCACTCCTGTTGTTGTCATTTATACCAACACAAAGTTGAATATTCCGTTCTATATCCCATATTTCGTATGGGATATTTATGAGTGTGGGTACGTAACCAGCAGCAGCAGCGTAGAGAGAAGCATTTTGACCTGCTTCAGTGAAACGTATTTCAAGATCAGCTTGAAGGGTTTCGATATCTTCATTTCCTCCACCAATACCTGGAATATCAGCTAAACGATCACCACCCTGGCCTCCAAATTTGGATGCAAATCCCTGGATGAGAACATCGTGCTGGTTCGCTCTGATCAGATCAAAATAGGTAAGTCGACCCACTTCCCTGACTTCGAACTCATCATAGTAGGCACCTTCTCCATAAAGCGTATCTAGATGGACGGTGTCAGTCATGGTTTCATCGGCCCAGGCTAGTGAATCAACACCACCCGGTGAGATTGCAAGCAATTCCAAAGTCTCATATTGGGTTCCGACCTGATTAACAGTTTGCATCCAGGCAGTCTTATAACTTGGAGCGTCAAAAGAAACATCTGCGACTGAGAGGACAAATCCATCCATGAGATCTGATTCATATGATCCCAGCTCAGAAGAAAAGATTATGGGGTCATCGTAGTCAATGAGCTCATCATTGGCATCTGTTTTTCCAAACATCCAATAGCCCATTTCAGTGGTGGAATCCATGAGAAAGTCTACAGCGTAGGTCTCACCAGTTAATTGCAGCGGATCAAATACCTCAGCGCTAATGGATGCTTCAGCAATACCCACGTGGCTGTATAAAATACTGTCTCCAGTGGCAGCCTCTAGAACTAACCCTAAAGCAGGTGTATGAGGTCTTACCGTTATCGGGCGTTTGGAGCTTTCAACCGTTTTGGGTGCTTTCGTTTCACTATATGCGTATGATGAAACGGAATAATAGTACTTGCGACCGTTGACCAAATCAATATTACCACGAACGTAATCTCGTTGTAAATCAATCAGGATTTCAATACCAGTATCATTTCCGAACTGTACTGGTCCTTCCAATATCAAACCATTTTCTGGATTAAAATTTCTATCCAGAATGGTGGTGATACTATTCACAACATCATATGTCGCAACCAGTGTCCAGGGACCATTCTCTGATTCACCCTGAAATACGTTATAACCTTCAAAGGCGTATTCTAGCTCAGAGAATGCTTCTACTTCTTCTCTATCCTCTGCCCAGGAAAGTATAATTTGTTCATCTAATTCACTGACCTCCACTATAGGTGCTAATGGACTTGGTAGTACAAATTGTGCATCGTAGGCACCTTGTGCAAATTGGTCAAAAAACTTCATGGCATCAACGGCATTGGTATTGTTGGTACCGGCAGCGATGATAATAGCAGATACGATTTCCTGTACACCAGGTTCACCAACCTGAGGAAAGCCGTCGCCGTCACCGTCAATCCAGGTGGACATGTTAAAGGGTCCTGAGCTCATCAAGCTACGCATGTCACGGGGTGGATAATCATCGTACTCTGTCCAGCCACTGCGGGTATTGGGGTCACCTGGCCATACAAAACTTGTAATTGGTTGAGAATCATCAAGTCTTTCGTGAAAAGGATCGCCATCAGCTGAAAAACCTTGCATGTAATTGTAGGCTTCATCAGCAGTTTCAGGATCATCAAGAGTTGCATCACCGTTGATGTAGCCAACGAATGAAGTCATAGGTAGATTCCTAAAATCTGGAATTTGTCTTCCAGAGATCAGTGCTGTATCTCCAACAGAGGGCACAATGGGTCCCTGGAAAAAATCATAACCGACTGCAGGTGGTCTTGAACCATAATTTTGATCAGTCTGACCACCATTATAGTAATAGCCAACTGAAAGCACTGTATCACAACCAACGTAATCATCCGATGCGTTTCCAAGATCTGCATCTGACCAAATTGATAGATACATGTCATCGATATCACCGCCACTTTTATTGATCACCAGCCATTTGACAAACATAACGTTCCCCAGAGGGTCATTACGGTCAAAACCAAAAATTGTGGTTTGTACTTCAACCCCAAGTGGTTGGGTTGACCATAAATTGCTATGAGTGTTAGGTTCGGCATCGTTGATCACAAACCAATGCATCTGGTCTCCAATCATCAGTGGAGGATCTTCACCACTTACCATCTCGCCATCGGGCTCGTCGTACATACCATCAAAATCAAAATCTAGATATTCTTCACCGACATCCCAGACACCATTATCATTGGCATCTGTGAAATACTCACCATCGTGTGCTGGAGCACCATCGGCCGATGGCCAGGTGGCGAACTCTCTGTTAAAATTGGGAGAACTATCATCAGAATTATCGGTTTTGTTGATAGAACTAACCTGGAAACGTGCATCATTGGGAGAATCAGGTCCAGAAGAGACACCATTGACCTCATCATAAATAATAATTCCAGGTTGAAATTCAGATGTGTATTCAGCAGCAGCTGATCTTATTTCACCGTCAACCATACCTGCCACCCAGAGACCGGAAGCAAATACAGCAGCATTTCCAGAGCCGGAGGGCCATTCTAATCCAGAATTACCAGTGGGGATGTGACTAACAATGTGTCCATTATTCCCGACCCACGAACGAATCTGGTTGGCATCATAAAGAATAAATTCAAGTGTGCTAGCTTTTGTCAATCCTGAACTATTCCCTAAGCTTCTCACATCAGCACTCATTGAGGTGACCAAGAAAAGGATTGTTAACACCAGTGCAATGTATTTTTTCATAGATCTACTTTCAGCATTCATATTATCCCCTTTACCTAGTTGCCCATAAAGAAACGGACACCCAAAAGGAAAGTCCTTGGGTTTTCATAATTGAAAGGATGAACCATCCTCAGCCTGTACAATTCCTCGGAATTGTTCTCATCAGCTAGCCATATTTGACCTGCCTCAGTAGTCAGCCAACCATCATTATCTGGCTCGCCGGTCCCATCCTCAACGTCACGAACGTTAGAACGATCCAAGACGTTTTTAACCCACAAATAGGTATTCAGCTTAAATATGCCAACATGAAAGTTCTTGTCAAATTTCATATCCATAGAATAATACCAGGGCATAACACCAGAGTTCAACCCAGCGACAGGTGTATCTGATGTACCGGGGAAAACCGCACTTGCAACAGCCATCGGTGTATAACGGCGACCACTTCCGAAGGTAAACAGTAGATTTGCTCCTGCTTCTGGAATTCTATCCTGGGATTTGGTTCTAAAATCAACATTCACGGAACCCGTATGTCGTTGATCAAAATCCAGCGGGCTAACAAATGATGGATAGTTTCCAGACTGCCAGGCAATCTTGTACTGTCCAGCCCCGGTTGATCCGGTTCCACCAGCATATTGAAGCGTATAGTTCACCATTGCCTGTACGTATCCTGTACGTCTAAGATTGAAGGAAGCTGATAGTCCTTTAATACTTCCATAATCACCATTGACATAGTTAGCATATACTACAGGTGAAGCGTCCTGAACGTTTCTGATCTGAACATAGCCTGTCATCTGTTTGTAAAAAACAGTCATATCGATACTGGCAGCTTCTCCAAGAGCTTGCTGGAACCCAATTTCATATGCTGTCGTTTTGACTGGATCCAGTTCTGGGTTTCCAGAAGTAGTATAATTCCCTTGACTCAGATTCGCCGCAAAACGGGTATAGCTGAGGAACAACCGATTCAACTGGGGTTGTTGGACATATTTTCCATATTGAGCATGGAAAACAGTTCTGTCAGTTACTGGAAAGGCCAGTCCAAGTCTGGGACTAATCAGATGAACAGCATCACGTGGGTTAAGCTGTGCGACTCCAGCATTGTCAACTGGGTTGCCATCAATATCCGTTGTTGGCTCATAACTAGTATAATCACCATCTTGGTCCATATATACCTGAGCGGCAATTGCTCCTGTTTCATCCAAAACAATATTTGCTTGATCCCGGAATTTATAATTATTGGCTGCAATGTAGTCATAGCGCAGACCAAGATTCATAACGAGGTCACTCATCTCAATCTTGTCCTGCAGATAGATACCACCAACGGTGGGACGACGAGGTCCGTCGCGATCATCACCCAAATCAGTATCAACTAATGAAGCTCCATCAATGGTATAGCCCATATTTTCTGCATAAGCATTCTTGTAAGCCTGGAACCAATAGTTATCAATATATCCCTGGTAATCAGTATAATCGCCCAGAGAAAGATCACCACTTTGGAGCAGGGTATCAAAGGCTGCCTGATTATGTGGTGTATTGTTAAAAAAGGTGGAGGCTAATCGTTCTGGGGAACCTATGCGATAATAGCGAATCAGGTATTGTCTGAGCTCACCACCAAACTTCAACTCGTGTACGCCACGCTGCATTTTAAGGTTAGTATTCATACCCAGATAACCTGTTTGATTCTTTACGAAAGAGCCAAAGATGGTCCCGGGAGCCATAAAGTCTGCGTAGGCTCCATCAGTAGTTGGATCCGTTCCGTTCTGACGAAGTTCAGGTTGATATACCAGGTTACCGTCTACTTCCTCAAATTCGCTCTGGTTATCCATAATATATTTTATGGGTTCATATTCATTCCCAAGCATCTGTCTAAGATCAGCATCACTCAAGCCTTCAAGGGCAGCAAGATCCTCAACAGGAAATTCTTTAAGGCCATAATAGAAAAAATCATCCCAATGCTTTTTATGACCAGTATTGTAACCATCATTGAAGCTAGAGATTTGAAAATCCCATAAGGTTTTCGAATTTATTGTCCAGGTGGCTCGTGCATAGCCGGCCTTGGTCAAACTCTCCCAGTATGGAATAGCCTCACCTGCGAAAGCAGCTTTATCATATGAGCCGATCGTCGTTGCGTAAGAATACCAGTTGGTCTGGGAAATATTTCCACCAATTTTTAAGCGAAAATTTCTCTTCGCATAAAGAATATTACCAGTACCCAATAATTTGGTCTCAGAATTATATGGAAGAGGTCCAAACCTGGATACAACTTCATAGTCTTCATATGATCTGATACCATTAGAATCCAAATCACCTAGATAAGTGGCTTCAGGGTGTGCTCCAGAAGTTCTCCGCCTGTCATAATTATATTGGTATTCCATATTTGCATAGAATGAGATATCCTTCATAATTGGACCATTTATTGAGAGATTGTAAATATTTTGTCCGTATGAGTACGTGTTCAGAATCCCGGGATCATTTCGATCTAAAAATTCATCGGTAGCAATTTCACCGGCGATATTCAATTTTCTGCCACCAGTTTTGGTGGACATGCTAATTAATCCAGCAGTAGCTGATCCATATTCTGCATCAAATCCACCAGCCTGAAAAGATAACTCTTCCAGAGCCTGGCTTGAGACTTCAGCTGCATTTGGCCGAGCCACTCTACTGTAATCATTTACTTGATACACACCGTCTACATAGTAAGCGACTTCTTCAAGGCGTCCACCACGGATATGCAAGTTGTTTCCAACTTTTACTGCACCAGTCTGGAGCGCAACAATTTCGTCGGCATCACGTACTGGTAGATTATCAATATCTTCACTACGAATGGTACGACGCTCATTAGTGGATTTCTGATCAACTAAGGGACGCGTTTCAACAACAACAATACTCTGCCCCTGTAAGGCTTCGATCTGCATGGCAATATTTGTGGTTGTTGTCATATCAACAACAACACGAACTTCCTGGATTGTCATTCTGGCGTAACCAATAAATGAAGCATCCACGGAAACGATACCGGGGGGAACATTCAGGATATAAAAATTACCTGAGAGATCCGTTGCAGTTCCATAATTTGTACCCTGTATGATGACATTCACACCGGGAAGGGGTTCGCCGGTTGCAGCATCAGTTACGACACCGGAGACTTTTCCAGTGGTTCCAGCAAAAACGAGCTGTATTGCCATTATGAATATGACTAGCCCAGTCAGCAAGTGACGATATTTCATTCTAATTTCCTCCACTAACGTTTCTTTAACGCATCGACACAAAGAATACTCTAAAATAAATGGCCTTGCAAGTTTTTTGTGGCACTGCTGAAAGCCTTATTTATCAACGGTTATTGTAAATAATTACCACTATCAATAAACCCACAATCGCTGTAAACCTAAGCATAGTGGGAAATAGCTCCATCATGACAATTTCATAGATGAGTATATATGTAATAATTATATAGTGTGAGGAATCAGGGTAATTCACGACAATTGGAATAGTTTCGTAAATCGTAAGAAACAAACTCCCAAGCGAAGAAAAGACCTTTCCAGTCCTCACTTTCAAGCATTTGGACCATTCAATTAATGAATTATTGGTGAAATGATAGCATAAACTAGATAGGACTCCGGCGCTATAACTGCCTGCAATGTGACAAAATATTAAGCGAGGTAAGGGCTAGCTAAGGCGAGGTTGCTTCCCCTCAGTAACCACTTTCTTGGTAATAACGCATTTTTTAATGGAGTCCCAGTCCGGCAAATCAAACATAATGTCTTGCATGACCTTTTCCATGGACCTACGCAATGCTCGGGCACCTGTGCCGACCCTCTGTGCGTCATCAATAATGGCATCCAGTGCTTTCTCATCAAAGACCAACTCCACCCCTTCCAGTTCAAACAATTTTTGATACTGTTTGACCAGGGCATTTCGAGGTTCCAGCAAAATAGAATGCAAAGCTTCTCTGGTGAGATCTTCCAGAGCTGCCACCACCGGGAGCCTTCCAATAAGCTCGGGGATGAGTCCATATTGAAGCAAATCTTCAGGTTCTACGACCTCCAGGAGTTCAGCACCTTTGAGTCGAGCTTCCTCTTCGTCAAAAGTGGAAAAACCCAATAAAGTCTTCTTCCGTCGACGAGCAATGATTTCTTCAATGCCCTCAAATGCCCCTCCTACAATAAACAGAATGTTTTTCGTATTGATTGAAACCAGCGGTTGCTCGGGGTGTTTACGACCTCCCTTTGGTGGAACCTGCGCCACCGTGCCTTCCAATATTTTTAGTAAGGCTTGCTGAACCCCTTCACCTGAGACATCTCGAGTGATGGAGGCATTGGCAGATCGACGTGAAATTTTATCAATCTCATCTACATAAATGATCCCAGCTTCTGTGGCTTCAACATCATAATCTGCAGATTGCAGTAGACGGACCAGGATGTTCTCCACATCCTCACCCACATAACCGGCCTCGGTAAGCACTGTTGCATCAGCAATGGCAAAAGGAACATCCAGGAAACTGGCCAGTGCACGTGCCAGCAGAGTTTTACCTGTACCTGTTGGTCCCATAAGTAATATGTTACTTTTCTCGAGTTCGATATCCTGATTATCATCTTGAGCCATGATACGTTTGTAATGATTGTACACAGCGACTGAAACTGCCCGTTTTGCATGTTCCTGACCAATGACATATGCATCGAGATGAGATTTAATTTCAACCGGTTTAGGTATTTCCTCTAGCGAGGAAAACATTTTAAACGATTTATTTATATCAGGAGATTCATCTTTGACGATCTGTTGAGCTTGATCAATACATCGCCCACAAATATTTGAACCCGTTGGACTGGCGATAAGCATGCCAGTTTCTTCCTGGGGTCTTCCACAAAAAGAACAAACTTTCCCCTGCTTTACTTTTGCCAAAGACTTAACCCCGTTTTTCGAATATTTCGTCTACGATGCCATAAGCAACAGCTTCTGGGGCAGACATGAAATAGTTTCGATCAGCATCCTTCTCGATTTGAGAAATACGCTTCCCACAAAACTTTGCTAACATTTGGTTCAGTTTATGTTTTGTCTTTTGAATTTCTTCTGCAGCAATCACAATATCAGAAGCTTGCCCTTCCGTTCCACCTAAAGGTTGGTGAATCATTATTCTGGAGTTGGGTAGAGTATACCTTTTCCCTTTTGCTCCAGCCCCAAGCAGAAGTGCACCCATGCTGGATGCTTGTCCCACAACAATGGTGGAGACATCCGGTTTGATAAAATTCATGGTGTCTAGAATGGCCATACCGGAAGTAATAATACCACCGGGAGAGTTTATATAAAGGTTGATGTCTTTGTCGCTGTCCTCAGCTTCCAAAAACAATAATTGCGCGACAATCAATGACGCAACATTGTCATCAATAGGTGTACTGAGGAAAATGATCCGTTCTTTGAGTAGACGGCTGTATATATCATAGGCTCGTTCAGAACGACCCGTCTGTTCTACAACCATGGGTACAAGTTGATTAGTGAGCGTGTGCATGGTAGCCTCCGATTTCTTTGCTGGTGGCTTTTTTAACTTTTACCTTCGCAAAAGACTCGATGTGAGCAAATATCTTCTTCTCCAGGATATCATCTTTAATCTGAGGAAGATATTGTTTATCTCTATAAAGCGTCTTCATCTTTTCTGCATCACCAGGCATTTGGGCAACAAGCTCATCGAGTTTTAATTCCACATCTTCATCTGTAACTTCGATTTTCTCTGTGGCGATGAGTTTTTTACGAATGAGATACCAGGATAATTCCCAGATAGCTCGCTCTTTATTCTGTTCCCGAACTTCCTCTTCGTTCACATCGGCGCCGCGTTCCTTACGAACCCGTTCAACCAATTTATCCAGATAGTCCACAATCATAACTTCAGGGACTTCCAACTTGGTTTCCTCAACCAGCTTGTTGGCCAGGTTTTGATCCTGGGCTCTCAAGACATCATAGTCCAATTGTTTCTGGATATCTGCGCGACTGCTTTCTTTTAAAGCATCGAGAGTTTCAAATTTAGGATCAACCTGTTTGGCAAAGTCATCATTCAACTCTGGAAGGATATGAGTCTCAACTGCCTTCACTTGCATGCGGATATGGAGTTCCTCAGTATCCTTTGTCTGAGCAGGGATATCAAAGTTCACCTCATCACCCACTTTGGAGCCGATGAGTTTTTTACCCACCTTTTCACCAAAAACGCCATCACCAATTTTAATGTATCGATCGGCGACTTGACTGCCTTCAATGAGTTGGCCCTCAGCATCGAGGTATTGGAGATCACCTTTAAGGAGATCGCCATCCACAGCACCATCATCGCGAATTTCAACTTCAGCAAAACGCTCTTGCAGATGTTCTAGAGCATGGGCAATATCTTCATCAGTGGCAGTGTATTCGTTCTTAGTGATTTTGAATCCAGCCTGATAGTTGAACATCTCAAAATCGGGTTCAACCTGAAGCTTTAGTGAAAAACTGAGATCTTTACCAATATCAAATTCAGACATGTCCTCGATACTACCTTGATCTATAGGAGACAATTCATTGTCCATGATCCCCTTGTAGTAGGCAGCCTGCACGGTTTCATCCAAAATTTCAGCCAGCACACTATGCCCATAGGACTGCAGCATGATTTTTCTGGGAATTTTCCCTGGTCTGAATCCTGGTCGATTAACCTGTTTATTTAGCTTGGTCAATTTCTTCTCGAAACCGGGCTCCATTTCGGACCATTCCACCTGAACTTTCAAAGTTCTTTCGTGAGGTTTCCCAACTTCAATCTTGATATCCACAAATCTCTCCCATTCAATCTATATTCAAGCCAGATCATTTTTTTATTGCTGGCATCATTCTAAAATAGCGAGGCAAGATAATTGGGAACGTATGCAAGTGGAATGAAAATCCGCGCTTCGTTTTCAGGGATTTTCCCCATCCAGGATTTGCCTGAATCCATGTTTGGGATATTGATTTGTGCCTGGAATATTTGCAGTTTGCGAGATGAGCAGTAATCCGGTTCAGCATAGGGTAAATATTCTGGGACTTATGACAGGTAGTTCCGCAGACGGTCTTGATCTATGTCTGGTGAGTTTCTCGGGTTCTGGTCGTACCCCAGCTTATGAAGTGGTCTCTAGCCACGAGATTCCATACCCGCAATACTTCCAGGATAGTTTTAGTAATCCACTGGAATTAAATGATGGAGACATTGCCCAACTCGATGTTGAGTTGGGAGCGTGGTTTGCTTCCGAGATTGCACAGCTCAAGTTCGATTTTGATTTCATTGCATCACATGGTCAGACCATCAAACACGAGCCTCCTCACTTCACCCTACAAATTGGCAACCCAGCTACCATGGCAGACAAATTCAATTGTCCGGTTATCTATGACTTTAGAACCGCTGATGTAGAGGTGGGAGGACAAGGAGCTCCTTTGATCCCTATCGTGGATCAATATCTACTGCAAAGGGAACACTCGGATGTTCTGGCTCTCAATATAGGTGGCATTGCCAATATCACGATGGTACCCGGGTTACATAATTCCGCCCCTCTGGTAGCCTGGGATACAGGTCCGGGTAATACCTTAATTGATAAAGCCGTACGATTGTTTTCACATGATAAGCTGAGCTATGATGAAGGTGGGAATCTTGCTGCCCAGGGAAAGCTTAATCCAAAACTACTTGGTGAAGTACTCGAGCACGAGTTTTATCAACGCACTCCCCCACGTTCTGCAGGACAGGAGCAATTTGGCAAAACATATTTTCAACATATACTAAAACAGTTTTATCCAGCGAATGACCAAGAGTTTAAAGATTTGATTTATACTCTAACAGTTTTAACTGCAAAAACAATTACTGAAAGTATTAATTCATTGTCTCTCAAGTACTCACCTGCTTCGATGTTTGTTGGTGGTGGTGGTGCATTCAATAAAACGCTTATGAATTTACTGAAGGCTGAGCTTCCATCTATTGATATTAGTGATATGAATATGAAGGGAGTGAATCAAAGTAACAAAGAGGCTTTTGGATTTGCTTATCTAGGATATCTATTTATCAATGATTTCACAGCGAATTTACCTGGCGTAACTGGCGCGCGAAAAGCAGTTACGCTAGGCAAACTGTGTAAGCCAAAAAGTAGTTAGTCTGTAGGGGGAACCTCTTCCAGATACATATCCGTAAGCTGTTGGGTCAGATACTCAAAGGCATCATCAACGCTATCTGTTCGATAACATAGATCGAGATCAGCATGGCTAATGGTTCCAAAATCTGCCAGACCCTGGAGATCAATCATTTTATCCCAGAAGCGATTTCCAAATAACATGATGGGCATTTGCTTGCTGATCTTTTTGGTTTGAATCAAAGTCAGGGTTTCAAACAACTCATCAAAGGTTCCAAATCCACCTGGAAAAGCAATCAATGCTTTTGCGAGGTAAACAAACCAATATTTCCGCATAAAGAAATAATGGAATTCCATCTCCAGTTCGCGACTGATATATGGATTACCAGATTGTTCAAAAGGTAAGGATATGTTCAAGCCAACTGAAAGTCCCTTTGCTTCAGCTGCTCCCCGATTGGCAGCTTCCATAATTCCTGGACCACCCCCAGTTGCAACTATAAAGCGCCTTTTACTCTGTTTTAGTTTTTTTGACCATACAGTCATTTTGTAAGCCAGTTCACGAGCATCTTCATAATATCTAGACATTCCCAGATCTCGTTCCAACTGCTCCAGCTTTTCAACATTGCTCCCGTCGGCTTTGGCTTTTTCGATGGCCTGGGATACCAAATGCTTGGGTTGGGTTCTTGCTGACCCAAAAAATACGATGGTATCTTGAATCTTATTTTTTCTAAACACTTCCTCTGGTCCAACATACTCACTCATGATACGTAGTATGCGACCCCTTGGGCTGTGTATATGTTCTTGGTTGTCGTAAAATTTTTCTGTTCGTTTTTTCATTTTCCTTTTTCCTAAACTACTTCTATAGGTTCTTGTCTACTTTTTTTAAGGACACGAAAATAGTATTGAAATGTTCAATTCATAGTTGAAACGAATAAATCCCTCATTCATCGTCCCAATCTGGGTGCAGTGATTATGATTAAATAAAAACCCCAGACTTAGAGGAAAGCCCAGGGTTTTATTAATTAAGGAGGACCCGGTAATTCAATCTGCAAATCACCGGGTCGTGAGAATGCTAATCTGCTTTAGGAAGCCCCTCCGTGGATGACAAGCCTGCGGCTAAATCTGCATCGGTGGGACGATAGTCGGTCAAGTTTCCTGCGAAGTATGCATCGTAGGCTGACATATCAAAATGTCCATGTCCACTCAGATTAAAGAGGATGGTTTTTTCCTGACCGGCTTCACGCGCTTCTATGGCAGCATCAACCGCACCCTTGATAGCGTGTGCGGATTCGGGAGCAGGAATAATCCCTTCTGTTCTGGCAAAAAGAGCTGCTGCGTCGAACACTTCAACTTGCTGGTAGGCATAAGCATCCACCAGGCCTTCTTTAACCACATGGGATAGCAAGGGCGCCATACCATGGTAGCGTAATCCGCCAGCGTGAATTCCGGGAGGCATGAAGGTGTGACCAAGCGTATGCATGGATACCAGTGGCGTCATCTGAGCCATATCACCAAAATCATATGTGAATTTTCCTCTCGTGAGAGTTGGGCATGCACTCGGCTCAATTGCCCTGAAATCGATATCTGCACCATTGATTTTGTCTCGAAGGTAAGGAAAAGCCAGCCCGGCAAAATTACTTCCTCCCCCAACACAACCGATGATGATGTCTGGTTTGTCTCCTGCAATTTCCATCTGTTTTTTCGCTTCCAGCCCAATCACCGTCTGGTGCAATAGAACATGATTCAACACCGAACCCAGAGCGTATTTTGTATTGTCCTTGGTTGCAGCATCTTCCACAGCTTCGGAAATCGCAATGCCCAGCGATCCCGTATTGTCTGGATCATCGGCAAGAATTTTTTGACCGAACTGAGTGTCCATACTTGGGCTTGAGACAATTTTCGCGCCCCAACTTTCCATCATGGACCGACGATAAGGTTTTTGGGTATAGCTGACCTTCACCATATAAACTTTCACCTCAAGACCAAACATCTGTCCGGCCAGAGCCATGGAACTACCCCATTGACCGGCTCCAGTTTCTGTAGCGATCCGTTCTACACCCTCTTGCTTGTTATAGTAGGCCTGTGCAATAGCTGTATTTGGTTTGTGGCTACCAGCAGGGCTAACACCTTCATATTTAAAATAAATTTTCGCAGGTGTTTTCAGTGCGGCTTCAAGACCGGTTGCTCGGATAAGAGGCGATGGTCTGTACATCCTTAAGCCCTCTATGACTGGATCAGGAATAGCAATTTCACGTTCCATGCTCATTTCCTGCTCAATAAGGGCCATGGGAAAAAGGGGCGCGAGATCATCTGGTCCCAGGGGTTGCAAGGTTCCAGGGTGCAGTGGCGGCCGAGGGGCTGTATTCAAATCTGCAGCAATATTATACCAGGCTTTGGGCATGTCATTTTCTGAAAGAAAAATCTTCTTCACGGTAACTCCTTGAGTTCTTTTCTAGTAATTAGTTTTTAAAGAAAGGGAACCTGGCTACTAGGCCAGATCTTCCATAATGTATGAAATGTGGGTAGTGAAAGTTTTGAAGAGAGCATTATTGGTCTGCTTTCTCTTCTAATGATTTGAGCAGTTGCATGAAACCATGGTGCCCATACTTCAGCTCTCTAGCTCCCCGCGACACGGTTCCAATGGCAACCCCGAGTTCTTTGGCAATTTCTCTTTGTGGTAAGCCTGTGTGGAGCAGCTTTATAATCTCCCACCTCAGGACCAGGTCTTCCAGTTCCTGAGGTGTGAGAAAAGCCTGAAGCAATTTACCCATCTGTTTTTCATCGGTTAAGGAGGTCAGAATATGCGCCAATTCAGTATGAGTAAATTCTTGTTTCATTGCACTGATACATTAGAACATTATTTTCACTATGCAAGTCTTTTTGATTCTGATTTAAAATGAATTTTTCACCTTGTGCAATTTTCGTTTAAGTTGGATCATGGAAAAACCTGCTGCCATTATCAAAGCTAAAAATCTCACAAAGGAATACGGCACCCTCAAAGCTGTCAATGGTGTGAATTTTGAAATTGAGCCTGGCACCTGTTTTGGTTTTCTAGGACCCAATGGTGCTGGTAAAACCACTGTGATGCGCATGATCTATTGTGTCACACCCCTTACATCCGGTTTGCTTAATGTGAATGGCTGGAATGTCATGGAAAATATGAGTGCTGTCAAAAGGGGCATCGGTGTGGTTACCCAGGATGATAGCCTCGATTACGACTTAAACGTTATCAACAATCTGCTGGTTTATGCACGCTATTATGATCTAACACGAGAACAGGCTGTTCGCAGATCCAATGAACTGATTGAATTTTTCCAATTAGAGGAAAAGCGAAACGTAAATGTCCGCACCTTGAGCGGTGGCATGAAACGACGACTCCAAATAGCCAGAGCGCTTATCAACAAACCTAGCATTCTTATTTTAGATGAACCATCAACAGGACTGGATCCACAGGCCAGGCATCATGTCTGGGCCAAATGTCATGAGTTGATAGATCAGGGAGTTACCCTGCTGCTTACCACCCACTATATGGATGAAGCAGAACAACTCTGTGATCAAATTGCCGTCATGGATCGGGGTAAGATCATCACAGAAGCCTCACCCTGGGATTTGATAAAATCAGAAGTGTCTCCCTATGTGGTAGAAATTCGTGGTGAAAAACAAGCCCGCCAAAAGATTCTGGCTGCGGTATCTGATCAGATTGATTTTCATGAATCACTGTCTGATCGTCTCCTGCTCTATACACCGGATGCCACGCCCCTCCATACTCATATTCAGGATATGAATATCCCGGTAAAGACGCTGCTTAGTCGTCGTTCGTCTCTTGAAGATGTCTTTCTTAAATTGACTGGAAGGGAGCTCATCGATTGAGAATTAAAGCCCCTAAGGTCAGAGTCATGGCAGCGCTCCGGGTCTGGCAGAGGAATGCCACAGTATACAAAAGAACCTGGAAATTGAATATTCTTCCCAATTTTTTTGAACCCTTCCTCTATCTTCTGGGTATGGGTCTGGGTTTAGGCGCCTATATCACTGAAATGGAAGGCATCCCCTATATCAACTTTATTGCTCCCGGGCTATTGATCTCAAGCATCATGTGGGGCGCTACATTGGAGACGACCTATAACGTCTTCGTTAAAATGAATTTTGATCGAATCTATGATGGAATCCTCTCCACACCCATCAACCCCAAGGATCTGGCCCTGGGAGAATTACTCTGGGGAGCCACACGGGGAACCATTTATGGTGGTGCCTTTTTATCCATCCTCTTCATCTTTGGAATGGGACTCCACTGGGGTATCCTGTTCATTTTTCCTCTCATATTCATCATTGGATTCATGTTTGCCACCATAGGGCTTTTGTTCACATCAGTGATTAAAGAGATCGAGCTATTTAACTACTTCTTCACTCTGTTCCTGACACCCCTCTTTTTATTCTCAGGGATCTTTTTCCCTATGAGCGAATTGCCCCAGGCCGTGCAAATCATTGCCTGGTTTACACCGCTTTATCACGGAGTTGAGTTAAGCAGAGGAATTTTTAATCAGGTTTGGAACGTGGGATTGCTGGAGCATCTCGCCTGGATAATAGTGGTCACCATTATCAACACCAACGTTGTGTTAAGATCCATTCATAAAAGACTTTATAACTAAAAAATTGAATTGGGGGAAATACCAGGTGAGGATTTATATCCCGACCTGGATATTCACAATTTAAATCTCTCTGCGAAGACGGGCGACAGGAATACTAAGTTGCTCTCGGTATTTGGCTACCGTGCGGCGGGCAATGGGGAAGCCCGCAACTTGCAAAACTTTTGAAATGGCTTCATCAGAAATAGGATGCGACTTATCCTCTTCCTCAATGATCACCCTGAGACGCTCTTTGATGCGTCTGGTTGAAATATTTTCACCATCCTCAGCTTCAATTCCTTCGCTGAAGAAATATCTCAGCTCAAAAGTACCCCAATCGGTCTGGGCATACTTACCACTGGTCACACGACTGATGGTGGAAATATCCATACTGATATCTTCGGCAATATCTCTGAGTACCATAGGTTTTAAATGATCTGAACCAAATAGGAAGAAGCCCTTCTGGCGTTCAATAATAGCATTGATCACTTTTAACATGGTGATGCGTCGCATCTGGATGGAGTTGATAAACCACTTGGCTGATTCAACCTTCTTCTTCAAGAAGAGCTTCGTATCAGTATCAAGCTTTTTCTGGTTGGACAACATGTTCTTATAGCTGCCAGAAATACGCAATTCGGGGATAAAAGAATCATTTAGTGTAACCACAAACTCCCCATCTTGCTCGCGGATATAGAAATCCGGGGTCACATAGTTTGTTTTTGGATCCAGATAACCATCACCAGGTTTTGGATTCAATTGCGAAATCAATACTTCTGCATCCCTTAAATCACTCTTTGTAAGGTGAAGTTTGCGCAATATTCTCTCAAAACGTTTGTTGGCAAATTCATCAAAATAATCTCTAATGATATGGTGAGCCGGTGTATCGGGATGGATTTTTCGGATTTGAATCAATAAACATTCCTGGAGAGAACGGGAGCCAATTCCCAGTGGTTCCAGCTGAGTGAGCTGTTTGTGCAATCGCTCCATGAGGCTCACGTCAACTTCGAATTTTTCAGCCATGAACTCAAGTTCGACGATGAGATATCCACGTTCGTCGATACTCCATATCATCTCTTCCAGAATGGCTCTTTCGTCCTCTGGAATAAGTAGTGTTGCTATCTGGTCGAGGAGTTCTTCTGATAAGCTGGGCAGATAGGGGTTTTGAATTTCAACCTCTTCAGCGCTCTTATCATAATATTCTTTGGCTTCGTACCCATCATTGGAAAAATAATCTTCAAGATCGATTTCAGGTTCTTCTGTTTCAGCCTCTTCTTCAGGATTATCCAGTTCCTCTATATCTTCCTGCAATTCTAGTAGAGAATTAATTTCAAGCTCAGTCTTAATCCTCAGCTCCAGCGCCATGGATGGCAATTGCAGCAAGGTCGACAGCAAGATCTGCTGCGGCGTGAGGGTCTGTTTTAGTTCAAGATGTTGTGATAGTTCCAAAGTTCTTATCGATCCAGTTTGAAATTGCTTCCGAGATAGAGTTTTCTTGCCTGTTCATCATTCGCTAGAAATTCAGCATTACCCGATAATAATATTTTACCCTGAAATAGCAAATAACTACGATCAGTTATCGAAAGGGTTTCATGCACATTGTGGTCGGTGATTAAAACACCGATGCCTTTTGTTTTTAAAGCCAGCACAATTTGTTGAATGTCTTCCACTGCAATAGGGTCAACACCGGCAAATGGTTCATCCAATAATATAAAATTCGGGTCAGTTACCAGAGCCCGAGCGATTTCCGTTCGACGTCTTTCGCCACCACTCAATTGGTGGCCCTTGTTCTTGCGAACATGGCCAATGGATAATTCATCCAGCAAGTGTTCCAGCTTCTCTTCCTGGGCCTGTTTATCAATATCCAGGGTTTCGCAAACCAGTCTCAAATTGTCCTCAACACTCAGTTTTCTAAAGATGCTTGCTTCTTGTGGCAAATAACCGATACCTGCTCGAGCACGTTTATACATAGCTGATTGGGTGATTTCTTCATCACCAAGGAAGACAGATCCTGAATTCGGTCTGATCATTCCTGTCACCATATAGAAGGTTGTGGTTTTCCCGGCTCCATTAGGACCCAATAGACCAACCACTTCACCAGTTTTTACTTCAACAGAAACATCGCTCACCACGGTGCGCTTGCCATATTGTTTGAATAGGTTCCTACCGCTCAGAGTGGTTTCAGTCATTGCCGAACTCGCGATAAGTCACACCAGTAGGTTGCTTGATTGTCCAGTTTTGTAAATTTGCATCAGATTCAAATCCGACACCGTAAAGTGTATCGGTCAAGGTTGTGAGAACGATGGGCTGATCTGTATAAATTGATTCATCATCCTCATGCCAATACAAGATGCTCGTTGAAAGGGTCATACCTGAATCTGACTCCAGAAACACATTGCCCCTGGCTGTAAACAGATGTTTTCGCTCATCAATATTGCCAGTATCTGCTGTCATGATTGAGCTATGCTCACCCTCCAGATTAAAGAAGTCCAACTTGACCTTCCCGATGAATAGAATTTCACGAGGGCTATCGTAATGTGCTGAATAGGCTGCACGAGCCTGGACATTTTCTTTGCCAACAGAATTGATTCTGATAACAGGGTTCCAGCTTTCCTGGGTCGGAGTACGGCCTTCTATCGTTTTTCTTTCGTCAAGCGACTGCCCAACGGGGTCACAAGCCAGAAGAAGTATGCCAGTAAAAACCAACGAAATGATTCTGTACATCATGGAGTCAATCTAAACAAGTCTTGAAACAATGTCAGGAAAAAAGCTGGCAAATCGATTATTTTGGCATAGTCTTAGATTAGATGCAAAAAATGCACCATTAGGAGTAGTAGCTTGAAAAACTTTCGTCAAAGCCTAGTAGATAAAGTCCTTGTTTTTGATGGAGCTATGGGGACCAGCATTCAGCGTTTGAATCTCACAAACGAAGATTTCTGGGGTAAAGAAGGCTGTAATGAGCTGCTGGTTTTATCAAAGCCAGACGCAATTAAGTCCATTCATGCCGGATTTCTGGATGTGGGTTGTGATGTTATCGAGACCAATACCTTTGGCGGCACTCATGTTGTTCTGGGAGATTATGATCTCTCTGAAAAGGTGTATGAAATAAATTTAAAAGCGGCTCAGCTCGCCCGCTCTGTGGCTGATGAGTTTACAACACCGGCACATCCCAGATATGTCTCAGGTTCTATGGGTCCAGGGACTCGACTTCCCTCTCTGGGACACATCTCCTATCAAGAACTTTACCAGGCCTATCGGGAACAAGCTGCCGGTCTTATTGATGGTGGTGTCCATGTCCTCCAGGTGGAGACGGTTCAGGATCCATTGCAGGCGAAGGCTGCCTTGAATGCTGTATTCCATACACTCAGAGAAAAGCACATTGATCTACCCGTTATGGCCTCAGTTACCATGGAAACCATGGGAACCATGCTGTTGGGTACAGATATGCTGGGAGCACTCACAACACTGGAACCCTATCCCCTGGATGTAGTCGGTCTAAATTGCGGAACAGGTCCCAAAGCCATGAGTGAACACCTTCACTCACTTGCTGCCCACTCACCTTTCCCCATATCTGTGATTCCTAATGCAGGACTGCCTCACAATATTGATGGTGAAATGGTTTATGATCTAACTGGCCCTGAATTGGCTCATGATCTCAGCCATTTTATTACAGGCATGGGTGTCAGCGTCGTCGGTGGTTGTTGCGGAACCACCAGTGAACATCTAAAGGAAGTAGTAGAACAGGCAGGTCGGCTCAACCCGGCCAAAAGGGAACCAGCCTTTACAGCCGGCGCCACATCACTCTACTCAGTTTCCTCATTTAAGCAGGAACCTGCTCCCCTGATAATCGGGGAACGCACCAACGCCAACGGATCAAAGAAATTCCGGGAAATGCTCCTGGCTGGAGATCTGGATGGTATGGTGAGCATGGCTCGTGATCAGGTTGCTGAAGGTGCTCATGTATTAGATGTCTGTGTCGCCTATGTAGGTCGCGATGAAGCTGCTGACATGGATGAATATATCAATAGACTGAACAGTCAGATATCCATACCCATCATGATTGACTCCACAGAAGTGCCCTCGATCCGTACCGCTCTGGAGCGTATCACAGGTCGTGCCATTGTAAATTCAATTAACCTGGAAGACGGTGATGCCAAAGCCGAGGAAGTCATCAAACTTTGCCGTGAGTTTGGTGCCGGTCTGGTCTGTCTCACCATCGATGAAGATGGTATGGCCAAAAGTGCTGAGAAAAAACTTGAAATCGCTCAACGCATATATGATTTAGCTGTGACCAAACATGGTCTCCGAGAGAGCGATCTCTTTTTTGATCCTCTCACATTCACACTGGCTTCAGGTGATGAAGAGTTCCGTAAATCAGCCATTGCTACCCTCGAGGGTATCCGGCTCATCAAAAAAGCATTTCCACAAGCTTTTACCAGCCTGGGTGTATCCAACGTTTCCTTCGGTCTTAAACCTGCCACACGACATTTACTAAACTCGGTCTTCTTGAACATGGCTATCGAGGCTGGTCTGGATGCCGCCATTCTGCATGCCGGGCGCATTCAACCCTTTTTCCAGATCAAAGAGCAGGATCGAAAAGTCTGTGAAGATCTTATTCTTGATAAACGAGTAGGTGATTACGATCCACTGGTGAGTCTTTTGGAGTTGCACACCGATCTGGTTGCTGCAGCCAAGAACAAGGTCGATCTCTCTTCCCTACCTCTAAAAGAGCGTCTGATTGCTCGCATCATCGATGGGAATAGGTCTGGTCTCGAGGCAGATCTTGAAGCTGGTCTGAAGGAATATTCAGCGCTGGATATCGTAAATAATATTCTGTTGGATGGGATGAAGAAAGTCGGCGAACTCTTCGGAGCAGGAAAGATGCAGCTCCCCTTTGTGCTCCAATCTGCTGAAACCATGAAGTCAGCAGTGAGTTATCTCGAACCCTTTATGGAAAAAACTGATGCCTCGGCCAAGGGCAAGATCATCCTGGCCACTGTGAAGGGTGATGTCCATGATATTGGGAAGAACCTGGTAGACATCATACTCAGCAACAATGGCTTCAATGTAGTCAATCTGGGAATCAAAGTGTCGGTGGAAGCCATGTTAAAAAGTTTCCAGGACGAGCAAGCCGATGCCATTGGTATGAGTGGTCTCCTCGTGAAGTCCACCATTATCATGAAGGACAATCTTGAAGTTCTTATGGAGCATGGTGTCACCCCTCCGATTATCCTGGGGGGAGCAGCACTCACACGTGCATATGTGGAACAGGATCTACGCAAAAACTATGCTGGATCGCTGGCTTATGCCCGTGATGCGTTTGATGGATTAAAGTTCATGCAGCAGATCGAAGCGGGTACCCTGGAGCAGGATATCGCAAGCGCTCAGACTGTAAAAACGAGCAAGACCAGGAAAGCTGCATTAAAAGATATTGAGATACTGCAGCCTGCCGAACGAATCCCTGAGCCACCCTTTTGGGGACGCAAAGTGGTTGATGATGTGAGTCTTGAGACCATTTTCCCCTATATCAATCAGTCCGCCCTTTTCCGTGGACAGTGGGGATTCAAAAGGGGCAAGGTGAGCGCTGAAGAATACTCCAGACTTGAACGGGAAACCATTTTTCCGACTTTTGATAAGTTGTCGGAACAGGTAATCGCAGAGAAATTGCTATTTCCAAAAGTCATCTATGGGTATTACGCCTGTCAGTCAGAAGGTGACAGACTCTGGATATATGCGCATCCTGATGACAAAAAACCCAAACACTTTATTGACTTCCCTCGACAGAGTGAAGCTCCAGGTATATCCATACCAGATTATTACTCCAGTGTTGAATCAGGAAAACGTGATGTGCTGGCTTTCCAACTGGTGACGGTGGGAGCCACGGCAACAGAGTATGCTCAGAAATTGTATAGTGACAATGCCTATACCGACTATCTGTACTTTCATGGATTTGCCGTTGAGACTGCTGAAGCTCTGGCAGAATACTGGCATAAACAGGTCCGTATTGAATTAGGCATAGCAGGCGATGACGGTGATGGTGCGAAAGAACTATTCAGACAGAAGTATCAGGGTAGTCGTTATTCATTTGGTTACCCAGCTTGTCCAGACTTGAAAGATCAAGAACTTATTTTCGAATTACTGGATGCTGAGTCAGAAGGGATTTCACTAACTGAAGAATATCAGATTGTGCCAGAACAGAGTACCTCAGCCATTGTCGTACATCATCCCAGGGCCAAGTATTTTTCAGTCTAAACGCATTGAGCTATATCTGGACATTTTGACAATCTTTATGTCCTTAAATGCACAGACAAACTTAAAAACTTACTCTCGCTCCGAAAAAGGGTAGCAATGGGAGCATGTATGAGGTGAAGCGGGTCTCATAGTCATCAGACCAGTAATACTCATATATATTTTTGTGGTCCAGAGCATTGACCAACTCCAGATACCACTCAATCTTGTAATCCCCAAATAGATTCCCTAGCATGGACATCCGGAGATCCAATCGTTCGTAGATGGGATATCGCGCCGTGTTTTTCTCTTCAAAGCGTAATTCTCCATCGGCATCTCTTAGGACATGACCCTGGCTATCATATCGGGGAGGAGTCCAGGGGAAACCGCTGCCATAGCTATATTGGATATCCAGATACATGTTATTGTAGAGATTATATCGGCCTACCAGCGAGAAAGTATGACGTTGATCAAATTCACGATAATAGTAGTAGGGCTTTTCACCCTTTTCCATGGAAATACTATATGAATAACTGAGCCACCCAGATAAGCGCGAGTTGGGCAGGTCACGTTTCTGCAAAAATAATTCTGCCCCGTATGCAAATCCTTCTCCAGAATTATCGGGAATAAAATTGAAAGTCGAGTCACGTTGAACTACCAGGCTCTTTAGATCCTTGTAATAACCTTCAAGTTTGGTCACATACTTTTCAGAAGGACGATACTCGATGCCAAACAAACTGTGCTCAGCCTTTTCCGTACCCAGACGAATGGTCTCAAACAAATTCCACTCTATGGATCTCTCAAACCGTTCAAATAATGAAACAAAATTGGGCGCTTGATAATAATGTCCCCACCCCAAATGCAGGGAGGTCTGGTAATTCAAATTGTAGGTTGCGGATAAACGCGGGCTGTACACCCATTCTTGTGTATAGGTGGAATAGTCCCCTCGGAAACCTGCTAACACAGTGAGAATCGGTGGAATCAGAATCCACTGATCCTGAATGTACATTCCACTCATAGAGCTGGCATTTTGAAGCCGGAGATCCCGGTCCAGTATAGCGCCATCATCGTTACGACGATCTTCAGGATTTTGCTCATAATAAGAGCTGGAGTCCATGGTCATGGAGATACCAATATCGGTGATAAGATCAGCAACAGTTATTCCGGTTTTCAAGGTATGCCTGGGCGTCAGAATATGAGTGAGATCTTCTCTAATCTCCAATTTTCGCATATCTATTACAGGCGAGTAGTGGTAATCACCTGCTTTGAGATTCATGGTCCAAGTATCATTAAAACGAGATAAGGTCAGGTTTGATAAGGAGACATCACTAAAAGCATTCATCCAGCCTACACTGGTCAAACGACTATCAATATTGTTGCTTAAGGTAAAGAAGTCTTCATCCTCAAATAGATCGAGATCTTCACCTTCCCCGTCGATCTCAAGCTCGGTCAATATCATCTCTTCCCGGGAATCAGAAAAGTTGATTCGGATCTTCTGCTCTGGGGAAAGATCATAGACAACTTTGCCTTGAATGTCTTTGAAATTTGGGAAAACCGTACCCGTGGGGACGTCAGCCAATCGATCCAGGAGTACATCGTAGTAGGTGCGACGACCCGATAATAGCCAGGAGCCCTCTTCGCCTGATCCTGGCAGGGGACCTTCAGCCAGAACGCGTACATCAATAAGACTCATACTGGCTTTCCCCAGGTTTTCAAAACGACTACCCTCTCTATTTCGGGCGATGAGCACTGAGGAAAGCTTATCACCATATTGGGCCGAAAACCCTCCCGGTAAAAGCTCCACATATTCAACTACATCAGGATTAAACATGCTGATGGGACCCCCCAGAGCCTTAAGTCGGTATGGGTTAAACACTGGAACATCATCCACGATGATCAAATTCTGGTCTGGAGTTCCCCCGCGGACATAAAATTGGGCTGAAGCATCTGAACGGGCAATGACACCGGGCATGGTAGTAATCCCTCGAAAAATATCTTCACCGCCACCGGCCAGGGTTAAGATTTCCCGGGGTTCCAGTTCTCTTTGACTGGGATTCAGGCGTTCCCCTGCTCCCTCCCGCTTTCCACGGGTTACAGTGACAGCACCCATCTCAATGGAAATAGCTTCCAGTTCAATCTGCAATTCGGTTTGCTGATTAGCGGCAACTTGGACTTGTCTAAGGATCTTAGCCTTATAACCAACCATTCTGATGTGTAGGCGATATTCACCAGCAGGAACTTCCTCAATAAAAAAATAGCCATCATTATCTGCAGCTGCTCCCAGACGCGTACCATCAATGACAACATTAACACCAGGAAGTGATTCCAGGGTTTTTGAATCCATTATTCTTCCAGAGACCTCACCAGTACCCACAGCTTGGGCTGTTGAAAAGTTCGTAATCACCAAAAAGAGTAGTGCGATCAACAATGTTTTTATCACAATGAGAAAATTTGAGATTTTCAAACTGATTAACAATGGAATATTTAGTGAGATTATATATTTATTCATTAATATGAAACCGTGATATTACTGAACATAACATCCATTTTCTCATCATGAGGTCTGAATAAATGAAAAAATTAGGGACATTTGCCGGTGTCTTCACCCCCACTATTTTAACCATTCTTGGCGTCATCATGTACCTGCGCCTGGGTTGGGTAGTGGGAAATGCTGGGTT
The DNA here is from genome assembly GCA_018650445.1 of Fidelibacterota bacterium. Lineage (GTDB taxonomy): Bacteria > Fidelibacterota > UBA8477 > UBA8477 > JABMPR01 > JABMPR01. The sequence continues at coordinate 2,023 of JABIFX010000005.1, read as the reverse complement.
TGGTGGTGCGCTGGTCATCATCCTGCTGGCCAAAATGATTACTGTGACCACGGGTCTTTCCATAGCAGCTATTGCCACAAATACCCGTGTTGGAGCAGGTGGTTCCTATGCCCTGATCTCCAGATCGCTGGGTCTGGAGGCAGGCAGTGCCGTAGGTATTCCCCTATACTTGTCACAGACATTGGGCGGCGCCATGTATATCTCAGGTTTCACGGAAGCCTGGATTGCACTTTTCCCTGCCCACGATCCCATTCTAATAGGTGTCTCGGTGCTGGTTCTGGTGCTGATTGTGAGTCTCCTGGGAGCCCAGTTCGCCATGCGGACCCAATACCTGATCATGTTTGTTATTGTTATTTCTCTCATCTCCTTTTTTGCTGCATCTGGAGAAGCCACTCCTCAAATCATCGTCTGGGGTGATTTCCCCCAAGCCTCATTCTGGGTTGTATTTGCCATCTTTTTCCCAGCCGTAACTGGAATAGAAGCCGGTGCAGCCATGTCCGGTGATTTAAAGGATTCGAAGAAATCTTTACCCCTGGGAATGCTATCAGCCATCGCAGTCTCCTTTGTTGTTTATGTGGTGGTGGCCTACTATCTGGATCATCTCGCTGATTCAGCTGCATTGGTCTCAAATAACACCATTATGATGGATATATCACGCTGGAAATTAGCTGTGGCGGCTGGTGTCCTGGGCGCCACCCTTTCTTCAGCCCTGGGCTCAGTAGTAGGGGCTCCCCGTACACTTATGGCCATGGGCTCAGACAAAGTGGTTCCCTTTTTTAGATTTTTCGCCACACGTAGTAAGGCAGGAGAACCGGTTTACTCAATCATCTTCACAGCAATAGCCATAATGGTGAGTCTTTTACTTGGTGACCTCAATACCATCGCCCCACTCCTCACCATGTTTTTCCTGATTACTTACGCCACCATCAATATTGCAGTTGCGCTTCAACTTGGGATAGGTATCCCCTCATTTAGACCCCTTTTCCGGGTCCACATCAGCATACCCATTATTGGATTCCTATGGGCAGTAATTGTAATGTTTATGGTCAATCCCATCTTCGCTACAGTTGCCTGGCTCCTCATCATCACGGCTTATCTGGTGCAGGTCAAGCGCGGTTTGCAGGCTCCCTGGGGTGATGTTCGCGCTGGAATGTTTATGGCGATGGCTGAGTGGTCTGCACGTCAATCTGAAAAATTGAAGTCTCATCCGAAAACCTGGAAACCGAATATCATGGTACCTGTTGAAGATCCCCTGGCCTGGAAACATCGCATGGGATTTCTCAGGGATATCGTTTTCCCTTCTGGTACCCTGCGTCTATTCTCAGTAAAAATTGCCGAAGAGAGCATGAATTCGATAATCCGTTCTCTCAGCAATCGAATTTTCAGAAAAGGTCCTGAGGTAAAGGTAGATTCGGAAGAACACAGTACCAAGGAGCGCCAATTAATTGAGCTGGCGGAGCCGCTTAAAGCCGAAGACTTGCTGGTCACCAGCTCTCTCATTGAATGTCGCCATTTTCTTGAGGGTATCAGTATTACTGCTCAAGTCATGCGGAGCATGTATTTTGCACCTAACATCATGTTTTTAAGTATGAGTAATGATCGGTCCAAGGATGAGAGATTGGAAGATATGATCGCAGTAGCTGTCAGAGAAAAGATGGGGATTGCCGTCTACTCGCAACATGCAAAAAACGCGCTGGGAGATAAAGAGACCTTGAATGTCTGGCTGAGGCGTTCCAGTCCCAACAAGGATCTGGCGATTCTCATGTCAATTCAACTGAACCGCAACTGGAATGGGCAACTCAGGTTCATTACTGCTGTGGCCAGTGCAGAGGATGTTGAACGCGCCAAGGCTGCCCAGGAAAGACTTTTCGATCGGGCCAGACTACCGATTTCTTCGGAAGCAGTAGTGCTTGTGGGTAATTTTAAGGAAGTATTGCCCAAAGCACCGGTGGCAGATCTTAACATATTTGGGATTTCAAATGAATTGGATGGAGATACCATGCATACGCTGGCTGAGGCAGTA